>NZ_DFMT01000050.1:0-216802 GCF_002376385.1 Algoriphagus sp. UBA3586
AACTTTCAAGCGGAAAGAGCACTATAAGCGGAAAATTTGGGTAAATTGAATTAGTCTTATTGTATATTACAAGTCCTACTGTTTATCGATCCGGTACAACCAGTATCATTGCTATTGGTACATTTTCTATTGTTGATGGATCCACTACAGGCCGCAACCCCATTTGTACATGAGCCATTTGAACCTCCTATTTCTTCTCCTTGAATGCCAAGGAGAACCATTGATTCTTGGTTGCTATCAAGCATTTTTTGCTCTAACTTTGCAACGAAATTTGTAAACTTACTTTTAGTATCCATAAAATTTAAATTTTTGATATGGTTTGCCAAAAACTTTACTTTTAGGCGTTCTGACTAAGCCTTGCTTATAGCAACCTTCTATTTGTTTCTTTATCATCCTTCTCATGTATTTTTTTTACTTTCCTATTTCCAAACTGGTAGTTAAAAGTTATGAATGCTGTTTTGTAGTATTTTATTAGTTTGCTGAAATTATAATTCTGTTTGTATTCAGAAATCCTTAAATCAGCTCTTACGAGGTCGTAACCACCAATGGAAATATTGAAATTCTTGAAATTTTTACTGATGATAACTTCAAGGGAATGTAAGCCATTGAATTCACCTCCAACAAATCTTGACCGGCTGGAATAGCCGTAATTCATTCCAAGTGAGAAATCCTTTTCCTTGCTTAAATTGATTTGGTTTTTTATTTTAAATGAATATCGACTGTTCAAAAAACCCATATCAACTCCTTGAAAACTGCCCTTTGCCTTTTCATAGGAATAGTCTAAAATGGCTGAAAGATCCCAGTTATTTTTGAAAAATCTGTTGGAGTAGATAAAATTAAAAAAGATTGCATTGGAGTTTCCGTAGTTAGCTGTGGTAGTCATAATCTCATTGCCGGGCAAGACAATATCGAATTCATTGAAAAGGTCTTTGTTTATCTCATATCCAACATCGAGCATATAATTTTCCTGGAACGAATAGTTAAAGTTAAGTTCATAGGTCAATATGGGTTTCAAGCTTGGGTTGTTAATTTTAAAAGAATTTGGTGAGGTGATATGAATAAATGGGTTTAAATGGGAATACCCCGGCCTTAGTATATAGGAACCAAAGTCAAGTGAAAACTCGTTGCTGTCGTTGAGAAGGAATAATAGTGAAAATGACGGAAATAGGTATGTGTTATCAATTTTTAGCTGTTCTGAGTCGGTCTCAGTTTTACCTTGTGCTTTGAAGTTTTCAACACGCAAGCCCAATTGTCCTTCCCATTTTTCGTTGAAAACCTTTTCAATATTGAAATACCCGGCTAAAATATCATCTTTGTATTCAAATTTATTGGTCTGCTGTGGGTCGGAAACGTAATTAGCTCCGTCAAAATCGCCAAAGAAAAAATCATTGTTTATTTTACTTCTGGTAAAAAATGCCCCAATACTAAGTATGTTGTCTTCATCAAGAAACCTTGTGTAGTCTGCTTTATAGTTTCCAATTAATGTTATGATGTCGGGGTTTTGCAAAAAACGGGTAATTTCAAGGGAGTTATCGTTTGTAATTTGGGTAAAAATATTTTGTGTATAGATATTGTTGTTGTTCTGGTATCTGTTTAGCTCAATATCTATATTACTGCCGAGGCTGTCTATTTTAATATTATAGTTTATGTTGCCTTTATATGTTGTTAAGTAATCGGGGGATTGGCTGCTAATTTCAGAATTGTAAACAGAATCCAATTGTATCGCATTAAAAGGCTTAAATATATTGGTGATTTGGTGCTTGTTGGAAATATCATTCAGTTTTGTAAAAAATTGGATGCCAATGTTTTGATTTTTACTTATTTCGTAGTTTAGGTTTAGGTTACCATTAATGTTTCTATATCTTGAAACCGAGTTGGTTTTAATTTGTGTTTGAATATCATCAGTAAGGTTATTGTAGCTGTAATCGGAACTCGCAAAGATTTTTGAATTGTCTAATGAGAGTGTTGTGGTGGTAGATATTTTACCTTTGGAATAAGACAGAAATCCATTCAGGTTTTGAGAGTTAAAATATGATTGCGAGATTGTAGAATTGACCGCCCCTCTGAGGCCTTCGTCTTCTTTTTTCGTAATGATATTTATAATACCGTTTCTTGTGGAACCATCAAAACGGCTATCAGGGGTCGTAATGATTTCGATTATTTTTATATTCTCAGAGGGAAGGGACTTCAATATGCTTAATGCCATTGAGTTGTCCTCAACTTTTCTGCCGTTAAGATAAATGGTGGCTGTGCCCTTATTCAGAATACTGATGCTGTTTTGGTTGTCAAGGTTTAGAATAGGGACAAACCTCAAAAACTCCAAAGTTGATTTGTTTTTTGCAAAAGGAGATGTGGAGGGATTTTGAATGGTGTATTTTCCTAATTCCTTTTCTATTACTGGTCGATTGCTTGCTGTGATCTCTACCCCGTCTAACTGAATAGAGCTTTCAACTTCGATTATACCAAAGTTTGTATGTTCGAGAAAGTCGTCTTCTTTTTGGTAAAGGATACTTTGTAAGTATGTTATCTGAATTGTATAATGTCCTTTGTTTACTTCAATGACAAAACTGCCTGTTTCATCGGTCAAATCTCCTTTGATAAATTCATTTTCAGATGAGAATACTGCAATTGTCGCTAATTCTATTGGGCTGCCGTCTGCATCAACAACTTGGCCGGTAATTATTATTTGAGAAAATGAAACCATAGGGAAAAATAGAAGTGATAAAATATAAAAAAGTTGTTTTTGCATATGTTTTTGTTAATTCGAAATTATTTGTAGAAATCATAAAACACAAGTAGTCAAGCTTCTAATTCATACCTAAAATTACTAGTATTATAATAGATGCTTGGGGATTTCGATTTTGTTTTTCTTTAACAACTTAATAAACTCCTCGTTTTTTGCTTTGTATATGTGGCTACAAGAATTTGATATAGGGCACA
Source organism: Algoriphagus sp. UBA3586 (assembly GCF_002376385.1). NCBI lineage: Bacteria > Pseudomonadati > Bacteroidota > Cytophagia > Cytophagales > Cyclobacteriaceae > Algoriphagus > Algoriphagus sp. UBA3586. The sequence continues at coordinate 2,941 of NZ_DFMT01000050.1, forward strand.
AATCATCGGGGTTTAGGTCAAGAATTTTTGACAACTTCAAACGAATTCCATCTTTTAAAGTCGTTTTTCCATTTTCTATGTCCGAGTAGGCTTTTTGGGTAATTCCCAATTTTCCGGCTACATATTCCTGTGAGTAATCAAGTTCACGTCTTTTTTTTCGTAGTGCTTCTAAACATTGCTTTTCCATAATTCTATGATTTTACTTTCCGTGTTTTATGGTTGCACACAACATCTATATATACCTAACTTCCCCTCTCCATGGCGTCTATATCCATTATCTCCGAAACCTTCGGGAACTCCAAAAAACTGCCCTTTAAGAATTTCAAGAGCTATTATACGACAGCAAACGAATGTAATCTGATAAATGGGATTGAGAATGGCTCTGGGATACATCAACTTAAAAAACCAATTTTCTGTGGACGAAAAACTTCTTACAAGAAAGTAAAAATCAAGATTAGTTCAAATAGCGGAGTGAAGAATTCCTAAAAAATTATTTACACCCAGTTTATAAGCTAAGTTTTTGAAATTAAACCGACTATAGAAAGTTACGATTGACGTATTAGGATTGACGGCGGGCAAGTTAACTCCCTTCCTTTAGATAAGACATTTTAGCGAGCCTGAATGCTGAACAATCACTCTTTCAATTGCACAATTACTCAATTACTCGATTACTCATTCCTAATAACTCAATAACCAATCACTCCCTTCCCACGATTACTCATCCCTACTAATTTCGAACGCCGAATGTCGAATATCGAAGTAAGTGCGGCTGAGTTTTCTCCATTGCTATAACAATCCATTCAAGCGGTTAACAACTATGAACACTGAACTCTGAACAAAAATTGGCTCTCTCGCCTAATAACTCAATAACCAATAACTAGCTCCCTCCTCCCAATTACACGATTACTCTCCCCACAATAATTCTATTAATCACTACCTTCGCCCCATGGCTCGACAAAATCTGGCAATACGAACAGTGATTTTTAGTATGCTTGGCAATGCTGCGCTGGCAGTAATCAAGTTTTTCTCAGGCTTCTTCGGGAATTCTTTTGCCCTTATCGCCGATGCTATTGAATCTGTCGTGGATGTATTTGCCAGTATCCTGGTCCTGATAGGAATTCGATATGCCGCAAGACCCGCTGATGATAATCATCCTTATGGGCATGGAAAAGCAGAGCCTCTTATCACTTTTTTGGTGGTTGGTTTTCTAATTGTTTCTGCCGCCACCATCGCCTACCAAGCTGTTCAAAATATCCTCACCCCCCACCCCAGTCCCAAATCCTGGACTTTATGGGTACTGGGGGCCATTATCCTTTGGAAGGAAATATCCTTTCAGTTGGTGAATAACAGGAGCAAAAAACTCAAAAGCAGTTCCCTCAAAGCCGAAGCCTGGCATCATAGAAGTGATGCGATTACTTCCGTGGCTGCTTTTATAGGAATCTTGATTGCGATTTTTGGAGGGGAAGGATTTGAAGTCGCGGATGACTATGCAGCCCTGATTGCGGTAGCCTTTATATTGTACAACTGCTACAATATCTTCCGACCTGCTTTGGGCGAGGTCATGGATGAGGATAATCATGAAGAATTAACAGAAGCAATCCGAAGAATTGCTTCCCAAGTGCAGGGAGTCAATGGAACCGAGAAGTGCTACATCCGAAAAGCCGGCATGAAATATCATGTGGACCTGCATGCCAATGTGGACGGAAATCTAACAGTAAGGGAAGGACATGATATCGCCCATCAGCTTCAGGATACTTTAAAAAGAGAAATACCTGAGTTAGGTCATGTTTTGATTCATATTGAGCCTTTCGAAATCTCCTGATGAATTTTTGATGTAGTTTATTCCTCTTGGTTTAGAGGCTATTCCATCTTATTTTCAAAATAAACTTCTAATTTTAAGCATATCCATTTTTCACCCGTGACCATTTTAAAAGGCTTAGAAAACGGCTTGAAGTACAATTAATGCAAGCTTCGGCCTTCTGTCTTCGGTCTTTAAGCCCACTTATCAAAGAGAATTTGGCTTCTGATGAATTTTAGGATGAGAAGTAATTAATGTTTACCCCAATATTATTCTGAACCCAAGCTAGCTATGAAAAATATACCCTTCTTCCTTTTACTTGCTTTGATTTTTGCTTGCAACTCAGGCAGCAACTCAAGTTCCAGCTCTTCGGAAAGCCCTTATGAAGAGAAAATTGACAGTTTGCTGTCCATTATGACTTTGGAGGAGAAAATAGGTCAAATGAACCAGTACAATGGTTTCTGGGAAATAACCGGACCCACTCCCCAAGAAGGGGCTGCGGCTATGAAGTATGAAAATCTTAGAAAGGGTTTGGTAGGCTCCATGCTCAATGTGACTGGCGTGGAAGAAGTAAGAAAAGTACAAAAAATTGCAGTAGAAGAAAGTCGTTTGGGCATACCTCTGATTATAGGCTATGATATGATTCATGGATTTCAGACCATGAGTCCCATTCCTTTGGCAGAGGCTTCAAGTTGGGATATGGAAGCCATCCGTAGATCCTCCGAAATAGGTGCCAGAGAGGCTGCCGCTGCTGGGATCAACTGGACTTTTGCTCCCATGGTAGATATTGGCAGGGATGCACGTTGGGGAAGAGTAATGGAAGGTGCTGGAGAAGATCCTTATTTGGGCGGACAGATCGCCATAGCCCGAGTGAAAGGCTATCAGGGAGAAGATCTTTCGGACCCTTTGACCTTGGCTGCCTGCGTGAAGCATTTTGCGGGATATGGTTTTTCAGAAAGCGGTAGAGATTACAATTCGGTGGATGTAGGCACCTCCACTTTGTACAATATCATTTTACCTCCTTTCAAAGCTGCTTTGGATGCCGGGGCAAGAACATTTATGAATGCATTCAATGATTTGAATGGAATTCCTGCCACTGGCAATGCTTTTTTACAAAGAGAAATACTCAAGGAAAAATGGGGATTTGATGGCTTTGTGGTTTCAGATTGGGGTTCCATCGCTGAGATGATTCCTCATGGATTCGCGATCGATAGTGCTGCTGCTGCCGCCTATGCTGTAACTGCGGGTTCGGATATGGACATGGAGTCTTATATCTATTTGAATGAATTAAAGAAGTTGGTCGAATCGGGGGAAGTTGATGAAAAGCTGATAGATGACGCTGTTCGGAGAATTCTGAGAATCAAATACGAATTAGGCTTATTTGATGATCCCAACAAGTATTGCAATGATGAAAGAGAGAAGGAGATCATTGGAAGTAAAGAGCATATTCAGGGAGTATTGGAAATGGCCAAAAAGTCCATTGTTCTGCTAAAAAATGAAGGGCAGATTCTTCCATTGAAGAAAGAGGGAATGCGAATCGCTGTGATTGGTGATCTGGCTGATGATAAGGATAGTCCGATTGGCAACTGGAGAGCAGAGGCAGTTAGCAATTCTGCTGTTTCGGTTTTAGAAGGTTTGCAAAACTACCCGGGAAACAGCTATCAATATGCGAAGGGAGCTGATTTGATCCTTGGCCCTACGGCTTTTATCACGGAAGTAAAAATCAATACCGATGACAGAAGTGGCTTTGCGGAAGCAAAAAGAGTGGCTGCCAATGCGGATATAGTTCTTTTGGTTTTGGGAGAAAATGGTTTTCAATCAGGGGAAGCAAGAAGTCGGTCTGATATTGGTTTGCCGGGACTGCAACAAGAGCTGATGGAGGAAATCCAAAAGGTTAACCCAAAATCAGTATTAGTCAACATGAGTGGTCGTCCGCTGGATTTGAGTTGGGCTGATGCAAATATCCCTGCTATCCTTCAGGTTTGGCATTTGGGAAGCCAAAGTGGCAATGCGATTGCACAAGTGCTTTTTGGAGACTATAATCCTTCCGGTAAGCTACCTATGTCATTCCCAAGATCTGTGGGACAGTTGCCCATTTATTACAACCAAAAAAGCACAGGAAGACCAACTCCTCCGGGAGGTGATGTAGTATTCTGGTCCCATTATTCTGATATCAGCAATGATCCCCTATATCCTTTCGGACATGGTTTGAGCTATAGTAACTTCACCTATTCCGGCCTGAAAGTTTCCAATGAAGGAAGAAAAGTGACTGTTTCGGTAGATGTAAAGAATGAAAGTCAGCGACCGGGTGAAGAGGTGGTTCAGCTTTATATTCATGATATCGTGGCATCGGTGACCAGACCCAACAAGGAACTGAAGGCTTTTGAAAAAACACTGATTGAAGCAGGGCAGACTCGAACAATTACTTTTGAATTGGATGAAAGTCATTTGGGTTTTTATGATAATCAGGGGAATTATATCATAGAGCCAGGAGCTTTTGACATTTATGTAGGTGGAAGTTCGAATACCAGTCTTGGGACTCAGATTTCTATTCAGTAACTGGAGTTTATAAGAAATACAGTGGAAATAAAAAAAATACGCCTGCGGCGAAATATTGGAATAGAAGATATTAACCAAGATATGCCTTCGGCGAGATTAGAGACAATCTTTTCTTTGGAAATAGAAATTAAGTTTAGGAAGAGATATACTCTAGTGACAGCTCAACTGAAAGGAAAATGAGGCACCATTAGACCACGTTCAAAATCGGCCGTCCCTATGGGACTCTTTCAATTTATTATTATCAACTTAAGAGTTCCAGAGATTAAAATCTCTGGCTGTAAGATCGATCGTCGCTTCGCGACTTTAGGTAAATCATTGGAGATTACTAGTTCCAAATAATACTGTAGGGATTTAAGCTAGGTAGTGAAAAGTCACAGGTTATTTCTACCATGCCGTAGGTATAGAAGAGAAAAATCTCGGCAATTCCAGAAAAATAAGGAAGGGTACGAAAGCGATTTTTAAAACAAAGTTGTTTTCATGAAAAAGTATAAGTCCCTCACTTGGATTAGTGTCTATTTCCTCGCTTGGAAATGTAAATTCAGTTTAGGGCTAATAACATACTCATTTAATAAAAATCCTCTTCTTCTCTCCATTTCTTTGGGTTTTTTCAAACCTTTTTGAAAGGCAGTGCTTTTAGTTTTAGGTTCACTTTATTGTGGATCTTTTTTTATTACCAAAACCTAAAAGAATTTTCAATATGATGAAAATCAACCTTGCACTCGACTGGACTCCAAACATCAATCATATCGGCTTTTTTGTAGCTCAAAATCAAGGCTTTTTTAAGGAATATGATCTGGATGTGAATTTGATCAGTCCTTCTGAAGACAATTATGCGCTCACTCCTGCCAAAAAGGTAGAATTAGGTAAAGCTGATCTGGCTCTTTGTCCTACGGAAAGCTTGATCAGCTATAGAACCAAGGAAAATAGCTTTCCTCTTTTAGGAATAGCTGCCATTTTTCAGGAGGACCTGAGTGCTATTGCTGTTCGAAAAGACAGCCATATAAATTCCCCCAAGGATTTGGATGGAAAAGTTTACGCTTCCTATGAGGCAAAGTATGAAGATGCTATTGTCAAAGAAATGGTCAAGAATGATGGTGGAAAAGGAGATTTGAAAATAAGCTATCCTGAAAAGCTAGGCATTTGGGACAGGCTGATTGAAGGAAATGCAGACTCAACCTGGATTTTTATGAATTGGGAAGGTGTAGTGGCAGAGAAAATGAAGTATGAGTTTAATTATTTCAAAATGAGTGATCACGATATCCCCTACTCCTATTCTCCTGTCATTTCGGGAAGCAGGGAGAAAATCGACTTGGAACCTGATCTCTATGCTAAATTTCTTCAAGCCAGCAAAAAGGGGTTTCTCTGGTCCAAAGAAAATCCGCAGGAAGCCATTGCCATTCTAAAAAATCACTTGGCTGAAAATGATGCCGATATAGATCTGATGAAATGCCTCAACTATTCAGCTCCTCATTTGGGCAATGAGGATTCTTGGGGAAAAATGGATTTGGATTCTGTGCAAACCTTTTTGGATTGGTTAAGAAGCAAAGGATTGGAAAAACAAGCATTTAAAAGCTCTGACTTGATTAGGATTGACTTGGTTTAGTGTCAAGTGTCCGAAGTTAGATGACCGGTGTTTGCTAGGGTTGAACTTCAATGTAATTTTTGAGCAGCAGGCAAGGTCTTTGGTCTTCCTTCTCCCATCTTCGGTCTTCTGTCTTCGGTCTCCCATCTTCCATCTTAGACCTACCTTTTAAACCATTCCATTTTTGATTCCTTGATTCTTCTCCTATTTTCGGAATCAATTCACCTATGGAAAATCACCTTAAAAGACAGCTGGGTTTGTTGGGCTTGGCAGCTACAGGAATTTGCTCCATGATAGGAGCATCTATCTATGTAGTACCCTTTATGATTCAAAGGAATGTACCCGGGATCGGGCCTTATGTAATTCCTGCATTCTTATTTGCTGCCATTCCAGCACTTTTAGCTGCTTTTGCCTATGCCATACTCAGTACGGCCATGCCTAGAGCAGGTGGTTCCTACTTGTATGCCAGCAGATCTTTACACCCCTATCTTGGATTTATCGCCAGTTTTTCCCAATGGTTTGGGCTATCTATCGTAATTGGGGTCATTGCTTATGTAGTCATCCCTTTTTTTCGGGATGTTGCATGGGCTTTGGCTTGGACTTCAGTTGCAGGTTTTCTGGAAATCGGAATAGTTAGGGTTAGCTTAGCCCTATTTCTGATTTGGTTTTTCACCTTAATCAATATCCGGGGACTTAAATTTTATGAGCGAACCCTCATCCCCTTGATGTTATTAATGTTTGCCTTAGGTGCTGTTGTTATTTTCTCAGGATTGAGTTTTGAGCATCAGGATTTTCTGCAAGCACTTTCAAAAAAAGAAAATAGAAGCATTTCCCTGATCGACGCGGATTTCAGTTGGGGTACATTTTTAACTGCGGCCGCTCTTTTATTTTCGAGCTTCATCGGCTTTGACTCCATAGCCCAGGCCGGAGGGGAGGCAAAAAACCCTTCCAAAAATTTACCTAAAGCCATAGCATTGGCCATATTGGGCGTAGGGATTTTCTACATCGCATTTACCTATGCTGTCTACCATACGGTGCCTTGGCAGTTTGTAGCCGAAGAAGCCCTGCAAAAAGATATTTCTGCAGCAGGTATTCTGAGTTATGTACTCAACCCAACTGTCGGTATCCTGATTCTCGCCGGCGCCGCCATAGCCTTATTGAATGATTTACCGGCTATGATTTTATCCGTTTCCAGACTGGTTTTTTCCTGGGCAGAGGATGGCATATTTCCCAATAAACTTTCACTGATCCACTCACAATACCAAACACCTTATGCAGCTTTAATTCTCAGCGGAATTATGGCAAGTATTGGAGTATTGGGAAGTCATTTTGCGGGGGATTTCTTTTTGGGAATAGACATTATGGTAACTTCCATGCTGATCAATTTCTTGCTGATGAGTTGTTCCCTGTTTTTCTTGCCCTTTCGAAATCCAACTTTGGCTGGAGAAATCAAAACCATCAAAAACCGAAATGTTCAAAGAATATTGGCCATTTTAGGCATGCTGTTTTTGGCAACTTTCCTCATTATCCATATTTCAAAAGATCTAAATGCTCAGGTAAGTGATTGGTACTTTCACAGTACTTGGGTCTACCTTTTGGTTTTGCTAATCGCATCTCTCTTATTCTCCTATCAATGGACACAACTGAAAAAGTCAGGAGTAGATGTAGCAAAACGATTCTCAGAATTACCTGATTAAGTCCTTTAAAAATTATGAGCAAAGAAAATAACACTATAGAACTGGCTCCCGGGTTGAATATATGTCCTGTTTTGACTGGATTATGGCAAATTGCCGATCTGGAAAGAGATGGAAACAAGGTAAATCCCCATGAAGCTGCAAAAGCTATGAAGTCCTATGCAGAAGCTGGTTTTACCACTTTTGATATGGCGGATCATTATGGTTCGGCCGAAGAAATCACCGGCACTTACATCCAAACATACGGGAAAGAAAATGCCCAATTCTTCACCAAGTGGGTACCCTCTCCCGGAAACATAAGCAAAGATCAGGTAAGGGAAGCAGTGGAAAGAGCTTTAACAAGAATGCATTCTGAGCAAATCGATCTGATGCAATTTCATGCTTGGCAATATTCACATCCTTCTTGGGTGGATTGTCTTTTTTGGTTGCAGGAGCTGAAAGAAGAAGGACTGATCAAGCATTTGGGCTTAACCAATTTCGACACCGCACATCTAAATATTGTTGTTAATTCAGGCATCAAGGTGGTTTCCAATCAGGTTTGTTATTCTCTTTTGGATCAAAGAGCTGCCGGAAAGATGACAGAACTTTGCTTGCAGCATGGAATCAAATTATTGGCCTTTGGAACCGTTGGAGGTGGATTTCTTTCAGAAAAATGGCTGGGAAAAGAAGAGCCTTTGTTGAATGATGAGCTGACTTGGTCACAGATGAAGTACAAGCGATTTGTAGATCAGATCGGTGGCTGGAATAAACTCCAGAATTTACTTCAAGTCTTGGATCAAGTAGCCAAGAAACAGGAGGTAGGCATCGCCAATGTGGCCAGCAGATATATGATGGATCAGCCGGCAGTAGGAGGAGTCATCATCGGAGCCAGACTTGGAAAAAGTGCTCACATTGAGGACAATCAAAAGCTTTTTAAACTACAAATCGAAGATCAGGACAAAGAAAAAATTAAGGAGGTCTTGAATACCTTTGATCCAATCCCTGGAGATTGTGGGGACGAGTATAGAAAACCTCCTTTTTTGACTGCTTCGGGAGACTTAAGCCATCATGTAGAGTCTTTTCCTGCCCCCTATCCTACTGTGAAAGGAAACGATGGAAGAACCAAAGCTCTTAGCGGAACGATATGGGAGGATATTGCAGGCTTTAGCAGAGCTGTGAGAAAAGGAAATCGAATCTCTGTTTCAGGTACCACGGCTACTCATGGTTCATTTGCCATGGGAGGCTTAGATCCTGCTGCCCAAACACATTTTATCATTGACAAATTGGAAGGGGCTATTCAGGCTTTGGGAGGAAAATTGGAAGATGTGATCAGAACCAGAATTTTCATCAGAAATATCTCAGATTGGGAAGCAGTGGCCAGAGCTCACGGAGAACGCTTTGCAGAGATCCAACCTACCAATACTATGGTCAAAGCGGATTTAATTGGAGATGAATATCTGGTAGAAATTGAGGCAGAAGCTGTCGTTGAGTAAAAAACCTTTATCTCTTAAGATTGGGAGTTTATTATCTTGGGAGATGTCATCCCAATTGAAATTAATTGTTGATATGAAGTTTAGGTCAGTCCGAACTGAGTCGAGGACCCTTCGACTCCCTGCCTGACGTCAGGCAGGCGCTCAGGGTGACCCTAGTAAATTCCCTTATTAAGATTTTTGACTCTTATGTTTTTGAACATATTAGTTCCTGTATTGAAAAATTTTAATTGATTTGGGAATAGTATCATGATTCAAAATAAGCAAAATGAACCCTTACATTATATTCTGCTAAAATTGAGAATTATCAAAATACCAAAAAACTTATTCCTTATGAAAAAATGCCTGCTGATTTTCGCTTTTCTATATTGCTGTAATGCACCATTATTCGCTCAATCCAAAACCGAATTGGAAGGGAAAATGACTGAGCTGACGCAGGCACTTCTCTCAGAAAACGTGGAAAAGCTCCGAGCTCTCACCTCCACACAACTGAGCTATGGACATAGCGGTGGGGTAATTGAGAGTCAAAAGGCATTTCTGAAAATATTCGAAGAGAAAATCAACGATTATGAAACTTGGGACATCAGTGAACAGGAAATCAGCTATGCCTCAGAAGATTTGGGTATTGTTAGACACTTGGTCAATGGATCCATCTGGGTTGATGGAGAACTTAGGAAACTCAATTTAGGAGTGATGCTGGTTTGGGTAAAGGAAGAAGGGGGATGGAAAATTTTGGCTCGCCAAGCATATAGAAGACCTTAAGATGAAAACAATAATTACTCAAACCTATCAATCTCCTGTGGGAGAGCTTCTCTTGGGAGTTTTCGAGGATCAACTTTGCCTTTGTGACTGGAAATACAGAAAAATGCGTCAGGCTATTGATCAGCGAATTCAAAGTGGATTAAATGTAACATATCAGGAAGGGAATCATCCTATTTTGGAAAAAGCAGTAGTCCAGTTAAATGAATACTTCAACTCCGAGAGAAAAACTTTCGAATTGCCCTTGCATTTTGTCGGGTCTGATTTTCAAAAATCGGTTTGGAATGCCTTGATTCAAATTCCTTTTGGAGAAACCAAAAGCTATTTAGCCTTATCCCAACAACTCCAAAATCCGGATGCCATTCGGGCTGTTGCCTCAGCCAATGGAGCTAATGCAATATCCATCATTGTACCTTGTCATAGAATTATAGGTTCGGATGGAAGTTTGGTAGGTTATGCAGGAGGATTGGAAGCCAAAAAGAAACTTCTCAGATTGGAAGGCATTCAGCAATTTTCCAAGCCTGGACAGATTCAGCTTTTTTGATTCCTAAAGAAAAAAAGGGAGCCTATCGACTCCCTCTTTAACCATCTCTAAACCTAATCCATTATTCCATACCCCCGCCCAAAGCTCTGTACAAGAGCGCATGGGACTGAAGTTTTGACGCTTTTAAATCTGCCAGTTCTACGGCCGATTCCAAAGCTCTGCTTTGCGCATTTATAACTTCCAGATAATTCGCATATCCCACAGTAAATAGTGTATAGGAATTATCAACTGATCTTTTTTGAACCTCTACTTCCTCTGCTTTCAATTTCATTTGGTTTTCGTAGGTTTTAATTTGATTTACCAGATCAAGAACTTCTAAGTAGGCATTTAGGGTCTTTTTCTCATATTCCAAAAAGGCGATTTTCTGATCTGCTTTGGCATACATGTACTCTTTTTGGATTTCTCTTCTATTGAAAATAGGAGCTGTCAATCCCGCGCCTAACTGGTAAGCTGTTGAAGCGGGTTGGAAAAAGAGTCTGCTAAATTCGAACGCATTGAAGCCTGCCATCCCAAACAAGGATATCGAAGGGAAAAAGGCAGATTTAGCTGCTGAAACATCCGCCTGAGAAGCCTTCAATTCCAACTCAGCAGCGCGCAAATCCGGTCTGTTTTGAAGTAAATTTGCAGGAATCCCCACGGCAAGTAGCCTAGGCATTTCTATCACTTCATTCAAATTACTTCGGGTAAGCTTTATATTTCCATCTCCTACCAATCTTGAGAGTTCATACTCCAGAGATTTCTGCACTCTTCTATTGGCTTCCAGCTTGGATTTGGAGTTGAGCAAAAGGGCCTCAAACTGATCGATTGCTAGTTGATTCGCTTTCCCTGCCATTTTTAAGTCAATCATGAGTTCAAGACCGGTTTGCTGAAGCTGAATTGACTCTCTCAATACCTGAAGCTCCTGATCCACCGCCAATAACTCATAATAGTTTTTAGCTATCTCTGCTACCAGCATGGTTCTCACAGCATGGGAAGTTTGTTCTGAAGCGAGGAAACGTGCAGTTGCTGCCTTTCTTTTACTCTTTAATTTTCCCCATACATCCAATTCCCAGCTGAAATTGGCTCCTAAGATGAAATCCTTGTATGGATTCGGAATCCTTTTATCATCCGGAATGGTTTCGGAACGGTTGGTATCCCAGTTTCCTACCCCATCCATCGTATAATCTCCAAATTTTCGCTGGGAAGCACCTGCAATTCCTGAGACGGCGGGAAAAATTGCAGCTTTTGCTGCCTTCATTCCTGCTCGGGAAGCGGTGATTCTTTCCAATGCAATTCGGTTATCCTGATTATGAACCAAGCCATGCCTAATGAGTGATTTCAGATTTTCATCCTGAAAATATTCTTCCCATTTCAGTAAGCCTATGCTTGTTCTTAGCGAATCAATACCTTCGAATGCCAGCGGCAAAGTCGGGTTCGTTTCTTTTGAGTTTTCTTTTATACTGGCACAACCTGTCACCAGCAAAAAGAATATTAAGGCAACAAAACCTAGATTTTTCATGCGAATACTTCTTGCTCAACAAGAATTTTTGGAGATGATTTAGCCTTATTAGCTTTTAATTTTGAATCGATGGTTTCGAAAACCACATAAAGCCCCGGGATCAGAAAGACTCCTATGAGCGTTCCTATCAGCATTCCTCCGGCTGCCGCCGTTCCGATTGTTCTATTTCCGATTGCCCCTGCACCGGAAGCAATGGTCAAAGGAATCAGGCCACAGATAAAGGCAAAAGAGGTCATCAGAATAGGCCTCAAACGTTCCATGCCCCCATTGATCGCGCTTTGAAGTATAGAGACGCCCTTATTTCTATTTTGAATGGCTATTTCAATGATTAGAATCGCATTCTTACCTAGCAAGCCAATAAGCATGACCAGAGAAACCTGCGCATAAATATCATTTTGTAAGCCTACCAAATAGAGAAAGAAATAGGCTCCGAATATCCCTGCCGGTAAGGACAGAATTACAGAAAGAGGAAGGAAATAGCTTTCATATTGTGCTGCCAATAGCAGGTAAACGAATACCAAACAGATGATGAATATGTAGACAGCTTGATTTCCCGAGGCAATTTGCTCTCTGGTAATTCCAGACCAGTCAATATCAAATCCTCTAGGTAAAGTTTGTAAAGCGACCTCTTCTACAGCTTTAATCGCATCTCCTGATGAGTATCCTGGTGCGGCATCACCAGAAACCAAGGCGGAAGTAAACATATTGTATCTGGTCAGCTGCTCTGGTCCATACACCCTTTCCAAACTGACAAAGTTGGAATAAGGGACCATCTCACCCTCTTTGTTTTTAGCATACATATCCAATAAAGATTCCGGTGAGGTTCTGTATTCAGGTGAAGCCTGAATCATCACCTTGTACATCATCCCGTATCGGATAAAATTGGATGCATAGTAGCTACCGATGTAACTCTGAAGCGTTTCCATAGCATCATTGACTGAGACTCCCAATTTTGCAGCTTTATCATGATCGACACTCAACAAAAACTGAGGGAAGCTTGGATCAAAGTTGGTGAAGACTCCTTCCAATTCAGGTCGATCGTTCAAGGCTTTCAGAAATTCCTCAGTAACTGTTGCCATGTTGCCTAAGTCACCGCCAGATCTATCCTGAAGTCTCATTTCAAATCCAGAAGCATTACCAAAACCAGGAACCGGAGGAGGAGCGAAAAACTGAATGTCAGCCCCTTTGATATGAGAGGTTCTTTCAGTGTATTCAGCAATTAGCTCATTGACATTTTGTTCTCTTTGATCCCAGGTTTTCAAATTGACCATTCCCATACCATAAGATGCACCTGCAGTCTCAGTCAATAAAGAGTATCCGGCCAATGTGGAAACTGTCTCCACATCTTTCATAGGAAGCAATGCTGCCTGTACCTCATCCATAATGGTGGAGGTTCTATCTACAGTTGCTCCGGGAGGTGTGGTCACATTGACGTAAATCATCCCTTGGTCCTCATTTGGAATAAAACCTGTAGGAACGATGGATAACATTCCATAAGTCAAGCCAAAGAACAAGACCAGAGAACCGTAAGTGATTGTTTTTCTACCTACAATACCTTTCAGCACACTGGCATATTTTCCAGCCAAGGCATCGTATTTTGAATTAAAGCCAAGGAAAAAACGTCCTATCAGAGACTTTTTCTCTTCTCCATGATGCATGGGTTTCAACAAAATGCTGCACAAAGCCGGAGAAAGGGTCAATGCATTAATTCCGGAAATCACGATAGCTATTGCTAGGGTTAAGGAGAATTGTCTGTAGAAAATTCCGACTGGACCGGAAAGAAAACTCACAGGAATAAACACAGCGGACATTACAAGAGTAATAGCCACAATTGCACCCCCAATTTCTTTCATTGCGGCAATTGTAGCATCTAAGGCATTGAGCTTAAGTTCATGCATCTTTACGTGAACAGCCTCCACCACTACAATGGCGTTATCCACCACTATACCGATAGCGAGCACCAATGCAAATAGAGTTAGCAAATTGATAGAAAACCCAAAGAGCTGCATGAAGAACAGGGTCCCCACCAGCGAGACCGGAACAGCTATGGCCGGAATCAAAGTGGACCTAAAGTCCTGTAAGAAGAGATAAACCACCAAGAAAACTAGAATAAATGCTTCCAATAAGGTTTTTACTACTTCATAGATAGAAGCATCCAAGAAACGGCTTACGTCATATGAAACGTTGAAACTCATCCCCGGAGGAAAGGATGAACCTTCCAGCTCCACCATTTTATCTTTGATATTGCTGATTACCTCTCTTGCATTTGATCCTGGTCTTTGTTTAATCATGATGGAGGCAGAAGGCTTACCATCCGTCATCGAAACCATGCTATATTCCAAGGCATCAAATTGAATATCTGCCACATCTTTCAGTTTCAATAATGAACCATCAGGCAAAGCCTTCAAGGTGATATTTCGATAGTCTTCTTCTTGATTAAATTTCCCAGTATACTTTAATACATATTGTAATGCTTGAGGATCTCTGTCCGAGCTGATCCCTGATTTTCCGGGTGCTGCTTCCACGTTTTGCTCACGAATCGCATCGGTTACATCTTGAGGAGAAATATCGTATGCGGCCAATCGATCCGGCTTCAACCAAATTCTCATGGCATAATCCTTCATCCCCATGATTTGGGCAAAACCCACCCCATCGATCCTCTTTAGTTCTGGAAGAATATTGATATCTGCAAAGTTGTAAACGAACTTCTCGTCCTGAGTGGAGTCAGTGGTAGTCAGGTTGAGGTAAAGCAACATACTGTTGACTTCCTTCTCTGTCTGAACTCCGGCTCGTATAACCTCCTCAGGTAATTCATCCAAGACCGTTGCCACCCTGTTTTGAACGTTTACAGCAGCTTGGTCTGGATCGGTGCCAACTTTAAAGACAATATTAATCAGGGTAATACCGTCATTGGTATTGACGGAAGTCATGTATTCCATTCCTGGAACACCGTTAATTGCTCTTTCGAGCGGAGTAGCAACAGCCTTCGCTAATACCTCGGCATTTGCGCCAGTGTATTTTGCGGTCACTGTCACTGAAGGCGGAACAATGTCCGGGAACTGGGTGATTGGCAATGAGGTAAAGGCCAACAAACCCAAGAGCGTGATAAATATAGATATCACAGTGGAGAGTATGGGTCTCCTGATAAAGAGCTCAAACATGTGGCAATAAATTAGCCGTTGCGATTAGTTAGAGGAAATCATGTCTGAGTAAACATCACCTGCAGCAATTGCCTGAGGAAGGATTTTTGCGCCATCTTGTAGCTGTTGAATTCCTTCCAAAACAATCCTGTCTCCAGGCTCAAAACCTTGAGCTATGTAATAAACACCCATCCTCTGAAGAGGCTTGAAGCTTCTCACTTTCACTACATTTTCCTTATCTACTACATAGACATAGGTAAAATCTTGTATTTCGAAAGTCGCCTTCTGAGGAATCAAGAATACATCAGTCAAATTGCTCATCATCTGGATTTTACCAGAAGCACCATGCTTGATCAATTTATCCGGGTTTGGAAAACGTACTCTGAAACCAATAGAACCGGTTTTCTCTTCAATATCGCCTTCTGTGGTTTCCAAGCGGCCCTTTTCAGGATATTTTTCTCCATCGGAAAGAATCAAAGAAAGCTTGTCGTCAAGCGATGAGAAATCGTTTCCTTCAATTTGAGTTCGCATAAAGCTGAGGTATTCACTCTCATTGACTTTATAATAAGCAAATACAGAAGAGATGTCTGTTATCGATGTCAGTAAGTCGTTTTCATTAACCAAGCTGCCGATTTTGTGAGGAATGCGATCCACGATTCCGTCAAAAGGAGCTTTTACAGTCGTATAGGAAAGCCCCATTTGGGCACCTTTTAGCTGAGCTTCAGCCTCTGCAATTTGGGATTCAGCTACAGAGAGTTTGGAATTAGCTAACTCCAGTTCTGATTTGGAGATAATATTTTTCTCCACCAGTACCAATAGCCTTTCTCTTTCGACTTTGGCTGCTTTTTCTTCAGCTTTAGCCTTCATCAAATTAGCTCTTGCTGAATTCACCAACTCATTGTATTCAGCGGATGATAGCTGAAAAAGCTTTTGGCCTTTTTTCACATGCTGACCTTCATCCACGAATATTTGATTTACAAAACCCTCTACTTTGGATCTTACTTCTACAAACTGAATCGCTTGAATATCACAGATGTATGTTTGAGGAACCTCCACTGTTTGAGGCTGCAGTTCCAAAATTGGAATAAGCGGCTCCTCTTTTTCAGTGGTATTTTTGGATTTAACTTCTGTGCAGGAATTAATACCTACAACTAATGCACTTAGAATGGTAATGGATAATAGGATTTTAGCATAAGTTTTCCCTTTGGAAAAACTTACTTGTTTTTCTGTTTTCATGATATTTTTTAGAAAATAAATGGAATAACCGGACTACACTTAGCCTGGGGAATTAGTAGGTACTTATCAAAAAATCAGGGAGCGTTGACTTCAATTGTATGCCTGAAAAGTAAATGAGGCAGGAAGTATATTTGGGTATATTCAATTTTCGCAAACTCCCCGATTTGATGGAGAATTGGAAAATAAATTTCTGCTGGGTTAAAATCTTTACATTCTCTCCAGCGCTGTGAGGAATTTACTTTTCCCTGAACTGGAGAAATATGAGGAAGAAATAAATCTTGATAGTCAAAGGATCCTTCCTGTAATTCGAAAGAGACTGGCTGTTCGCCTGATGAAATAATCCTCCCTTCCCCCTCCTGTTCGATGACAGAAAGAAGACCTGCAAAAAAGAGAAAAATCAGCGTGATCAATCTCATAAATTCAATCTAGGATTAAATGCAGTAAAATAAGGGTTCGTGAATAAAGCGGATTGAGATATTGTCTGGCCCTCTCCTCTTTCACGATGCAAAGTAAAATAGAATCCAAACAATATTTTCAAATATTTCAAAGATTATTTTTGATCGTTTGAGATTTGGCAAGAAAACGATGAATTATTAACATATACATAATTAAAAAAAGGGCATGAAAAATAAACTCGGCCTACATTTTGAAAAATAGAATTCTTTTTTGCTAGCTTCGCGGCGATAATCAGCCGATGAATTTACGGACCACTGTTGCTTCCTTAAGCATCATTTTACTCTTGTCTGTTTTGGTTCTTCTTCCGAAGAGCTTGGCAAACAATTTTCATCAAACCAGTTTTGTAAGCCATACGTCTTCCCATATTGATCAGCTTCAATTTCCATCATTGGATGGTCAGGAGTTGGTAGGGATTCAAAGTCAGGTTCAGTCCTTCCATTTTCAAAGCCAATTCAAAACTGGCTTCTTCTTATCATTTTCTTTTGCTGAAAATCAAAGACACTTCTTCCAAAGAATTGGCTTACTCTATCAGAAGGAGAAATCAATTTATTCCACCTTACCCATTTTTCTTTTCAATAGGGTTCTCAGGCTTTAGCCTATTTTTTCTCTTCTTCTAACAGCTTGAAATACGCTAGCTGTCTTCATTCTACCCTGTTTATTTCAATATTTCAATTATGAAAAAAATCATAATGCTGGCCTTGTTTTGCTATTACTCTGCAATACCAGCATCTGCTGCATTTACATCTTTATGTGACAGCATTCCTCAGGAAAATTCTAAAATCAAGGATCTTCTGTCCACCCAGATTAATGATGGAAAGTTGACTTTAAATCTTTACGGTGATTTCGGATATGTATTTGGGCCTCAAAAGACTCACACCTTTTATGATCCCATTACCCAAAATGAAGTCACTCAATACGGACGGAGAGATTTTACCAGTTACCCCTTGTATGCGAATCAATTTTCTATGTCCTATGCCTTTGTTCAGGCTCAATATGAAATTGAAAATAAATTTCGATTCCGATTGGCTTTACACTCAGGACATATTGTTGATGCCCTTTATGTGGAAGAAACCCCCTCTACCAAAATAATTCGAGAGATGGCCATTTATTACCATCTTAATCCTAAATGGGCAATTGAAGCGGGTATATTCCCTTCCTACTTCGGAGCTGAAATAGTACTGAATAAGGAAAATCTACATGCAACACGGGCATATATTGCAGATTTTACTCCCGATTATGAAGCGGGAATTAGGTTACACTACAAACCTGATCAATTCAACACATTTACCGCGATGGTTTTAAACGGCTGGCAAGTGATAAGAGAGACCAACACCACCAAAGCTTATGCTCTTACTTGGACGCTCAATAAACCCGGTAAAATAGTTGGTAACTGGAACCTGATGTTTGCTGATGAGCAGTCTTTGATGGCACCCAAACCTCTCTTCAGGCATTATCAGAATATTTATTATCGAATCTGGTTATCAAAAAGGTTGCTTATTCTACCTGTCTTAGACATCATGGTTGAGCGCAAACCAGCAGCCCAAAAAGGCTGGAATAAAGTGATAGCTCCGGCATTCTCAGCCCGTTATGCAATCAATGACAAGTTTGGCGTTGCCTCTAGGTTTGAATACATTTATGATCCAAGTAACATCATACCCGAACTCAAAACCAATACTCCCAATGGCTGGCAATCTAAGGCTACTACTCTAACTTTCGAATATTTACCTTCTAACTGGATTACTTTCAGAGCTGAAGGAAAATATGGAGTAAATAAAGATGCCGTATTCAGAGACAAATTTAATTTACCAACCAGAGCAGATTATTATGGGATAGTCAGCACTGCATTTTATTTCTAAAAAAAACACCACCACCTTTACCTTAGCCCTCATTTCTTTTGATTTGAGGGCTTTTATAATATTCCCGCTACCATAAAACCTAAATAGGTTCCCAAGGCATTTCCTAAGCTCCCTACCAAAACCCCAGGAATCAGCAGGTCAGGCCTGTCCAAACTTTCAGCAGCTGCTATGGCGGTAGTATTCCCGCCCACATTTGCTTGAGAGGCCACAGCTATTACATCCCAATCCATTTTGAATAAGGCTCCCAAACCGAAAATCACGACACCATGAATCAGCACTAGTAAGCCCACAAACAAGATTAGAGTACCTGCTAAAGATCCTACTCCCGAAAGTGCCCCCACATCACAGAGAGTTCCTATTACAGCGAGAAAAACCAGAATAAAGAAAAATCCCAAAGTATGCTTCCCGTGCAACTGCTGCACTGAGGGAAACTGTGCGAGGATCAAGGCAATGGTCGTTAAAGTGATGATTTCCGGAATTTGGGGAATATAATATTCCAAAACTCGACTAATAGCCATAGCCAAAAAGCCTAATGCTAAAATGGAAGCCAAGGAGGAAAGTGAAATAAATTCTACGCTTGGAATCTGCTGAGCCTGCTTGGCAGATTGCAGCTTTTTTCGAGGGAAAAGTTTTTGCAGATACCTCGGCAATATCAAAGTGGCAATGATCCAAGGTGTACCGATTAAGTTATCCACTACAGTAGTTGCAGCATACAAAGTTCCGTTTTCATTGACTCCATAGCTGAGGGCTACCGCATTGAAATTGATACTTCCTCCTATATAAGTGCCCGTAAACATGCCCGCCACAGCAGAAGCCATATCTCCTATTTCGGATTGAGGCTGAACCACGAACCAGGCTACAAATACTCCAATGACTGTTCCTAGTGTACCCAAACAAAACATCAATAAAAGAGGCAATCCAGCTTTCTTGATGCTTTTTAAATCGACTTCCAAAAGGGCAATAAAAATCCCTAAAGGTGCCAAATAATTGAAAACTCCATTATAAACCACATGACCACCCATGGCACTGGGAATGATACCTACATTGGATAAAATGGCACAGATTAAGATCACCAGAATGGGAGTTCCTACGGTTTTTCCCCATGAAAATCGGGTTAACCAGATTGCAAAAAAAACGGCAACACAAAGCGCTCCAGCAACAAAGAGCGGGTTTTGATTGAAAGGCATTTTTGAAAATAGGAAATTGAATTGGAATTTTCAGAACCCTTTGCAGATTCGGGGTTAGATTATCTGGTTATTCGATATAATTCCATTCGCCATTTTTGCTTTGATGATCTGGCTGGAAGACAGATGACCGAAGACCGAAGCTTCCGGAATCTGATCCTTTAGGCTGATAATAAGCCGATTTTCAACTAATTGGCAAAACCAGGTTTTAATATGGAATTATAAAGAGCAGTGCATGTTGATCTTGCTTAGGTTTACTTTAAAAAAAGTCTTTAATCAATTTGCAAACCCTGTAAACCTCCTCTTTTTTCATCCAGGGGTTCAAAGGCAAGGAAAGACATTCTTTACTTAATTTTCTTGCATTCATATAATTACCCTGATGTTCGTAAGGAACCATATCAGGCAAAATAGTAGGATAATGAATAGCTGTTCCTACCCCATGCTCTTCCAAGTATTGCTTCAAAGAATCTCTTCTTGGAGACTTGATCACAAATAAATGCATATTCGAACTTGGGTCTTGGGAATTAAAAGGCAATTCAAGGTCTGGTAAACCTGATAGTTCTTCGCAGTAAATTCCCGCAAATTCCTTTCTCAATTGCTGATGCTTGAAAAAATCCTCCAGATAAATTCTCAAAAAGGCAGCCTGCAAAGTATCCATCCGACTGTTTCTTCCCACCAAATTATGCTGATCTCTTTCTGGTTGCCCGTGATTGCTGATCAACCTTATCCGCTCCGCCAAGCCAGCATCTTGACATAAACACATACCTGCCTCTCCTAAAGCACCCAGATTTTTTGTAGGATAAAAACTCAGGCATCCTACATCCCCCCAAGTTCCGGCAAAGCTCCCATCGTAGAAAGATCCAAATGCTTGGGCTGCATCTTCAATAACTTTCAAATGATGGTGTTTGGCTTTGACCATCAAATTATTCATCTCCAGCATCTGCCCATATAAATGAACCGGGATCACAGCCTTGGTTTTTGGGGTGACGGCCTTGGTCCAGTCCTTAGCCAAGAGTCCATTTTCATCCGTATCCCAAAAGACAGGTTTAGCCCCTACCATAATCACGGCTTCCGCTGTACTTACCCAAGTCATAGCAGGAAGGATCACCTCATCCCCCGAACCTATATTCAATGCCCGAAGTGCCAATTCCAAAGCGTCGGTTCCATTGGCACAGCTTATCGCATGAGAGGTATTTAAAAATTCTTTGACTTTAGATTCAAAACTCTCCACCTCTTGACCGAAAGAATAAACTCCTCTTTTCAAAAGCTCAGCAAACTTCTCTTGCAGCTTCAGTTGAATTTCATTCGGAATCTTACTTAAATCAAGAAAGGGTATTTTCATCTAAAATCTCTGCTAATTGAGCGGATAGATATTTTCTGGAATATTGATTGGGCATGCCTTCGGATTCAGACTGCATGTTATCATCCATCAATTTCCGTAAGGCTATTTGTATCTGAACATGATCCTCATGGGAAACTACCTGAGACATTCCGGTATTTTGAAGTATTGCTGCCGAATCTCCTTTTGGATCACCCAAAGCCAAAACCGGAACTCCGATCGCTAAATATTCAAATAATTTTCCGGGAATATTCCCTTTGGCATTTTTAGTATCGGTTAAAATCAAAACCAAAGCATCTGCTTGAGCATAAAATTCAAATACCTTTTGATGGGAAACATAACCTGCAAAATCCACAATGGATTTTAGCCAAGTGTCTGCCTCCACAAATTTTTTCACTTGCTCGCTTACTTTCCCCACAAAGGTAAATTTCACTTTATCCTCAGTGGTAGAAAATTCCTCTTTCAAAGCTTTAAATAAAGGAAGTGGATTTCTGATCGCGTCGATAATTCCAGTATAGACCAAATGAAGTTCCCCTTCTTTCTTCTGCTTTGGCTGAAATCCTTTTGGTAAATCGGCAGGATCAAATCCATTGGTAAGTAATCTTACTTTTCTTTTTGAAAGCCGCTCCAAGTCCTTCTGAAAAGTAGGCGAAATGGTCAAAACCTCGTCTGCTTCTTTCAAAACAGACTCTTCCAGCTTTTGGTGCTTTTTCCGAATGTTTGGGCTCATCGGCATGGTATCCAAAAACTCCCATTCCGACCATGGGTCTCTGAAATCAGCAACCCATTTAACTCCGGTCTTGCGTTTCAATTCTCTCCCAATCAAATGCATGGAATGCGGAGGTCCTGTCGTAATGATTGCCTCAAACTGCCCTCCCTTGACTAATTCAGAGAGAAATTTCACTGATGGCTTTACCCAAAAAACTCTAGGATCAGGCACCAAAAAATTGGCTCTTAACCAGATTGCGGCCTTTTCCAGTATTCCCTTTTTCTTCTGCTCCATGATTCTGGCTGGATGCGTTTTCCCCTTTCCCCGGAGTTTATCCAGTAAGGAATAAGGTTCCCAAATCGGAAACTTCATCACTTCCAGTGATTCTGGGATTTCCTTTAGGAGAAATTCATCTTTCAGATCAAAATCGGGGTTTTCGGGAGTAAAAATGACAGGTTCCCATCCTGAATCCGGAAGGTACTTGGCAAATTTCAACCAACGCTGAACTCCAGAACCGGCACTAGGCGGCCAATAATAGGTGATAATTAAAACTCGTTTGGAAAGTTTTTGATCCATAGGAATCCGAATTTGGAAAAATTATAGGACAAAAAGAAAGGGGAAGAAATCCTCCCCCTTTCAAAATTAAAATATGTACTTGATGATGATTATTCTCCTTGTGCTAAAGAATAACCTCTCGCTCCATCAAATGTGTATAGATGCTCAGTTTTGATAAAGTCAAAGCCTAATCCTTGGATTTGCTTCAATAATTCCAACACTATATCATGAGAAATTACTCTTTGATCAGCAGTTTTAAATCTGCATCTCCAGTGATCAGTACAGAAGGTTTCCTTCATTCCCTCAGGGAATACTTTCACTCCTCTATTGGTGATCAATTGCAACTGAAGACCGTCAGCATTCGCTTTTCTTAATCTTTCTCCAATTACATTAGGGTCTCTGTTGTCCTCATCCCAATCGATGAATACGTCCACCCCGATCAATTCTTTCTTTGACTTGGTTTTAGGTGTTAGCTTGATGTTCATTGGTTCAGTCGCTTCTTTGTCGAAAGAAGCTTCAGCCATCTTCTGAGGCTTCTGACCCAATCTTTCGATTACCGCCTGAGCAAACTCCTGAGTACTTGCTTTCTTGCTGGACAAACCTTCCTGATAGATATCTCCGGTGTGGATACCATCTTCCAGAGTTCTCATCCAAGCGTTAGAGATCTTTTCAGCAATTTCAGGTTGGCCGATGTGAACCAGCATCATGATAGCACCATTCAACAAACCTGAAGGGTTTGCGATGCCCATTCCTGCGATATCAGGAGCAGAACCGTGGATCGCTTCGAACATGGCAACTTCCTCACCTACGTTAGCAGAACCGCCTAGCCCTACAGAGCCTGTAACCTGAGCTGCTACGTCGGAAATAATATCTCCGTACAAGTTCAAAGTCACGATCACATCAAAAATTTCCGGTCTTTCAGCAATCAAAGCTGTTCCGATATCGATGATTTTGTGTTCAGTCTGGATCTCAGGGTATTCTTTTGCTACCTCGTCAAATTTCTTATGGAAAAGACCATCGGCCAATTTCATGATATTGTCCTTGGTCATACATGTCACTTTCTTTCTGCCATACTTTTTAGCGTATTCAAAAGCGTAACGGATGATTTTCTCTGAACCCGGCTCAGATACCAATTTCAAAGTTTGGTAAACTTCCTGAGTCTGTCTATGCTCGATTCCCGCGTACAAATCTTCTTCATTCTCACGAATGATTACCAAGTCTGTTTTTGGGAAGTGGGTTTTAATAAATGGAGAATATGCCTTACAAGGTCTCACGTTGGCATATAGTCCAAATGACTTTCTGGTAGTCACATTCAGGGACTTAAATCCACCACCTTGAGGAGTGGTGATTGGTGACTTCAAAAATACCTTGGTCTCACGAAGTGAATCAAATGATTTAGGTTCCATACCAGAGGAAATCCCCTTTAAGTATACTTGTTCACCGATTTCAATCACATCATATTCCAGTTGCGCGCCTGCTGCATCCAGGATATTTAGTGTTGCTTTCATGATTTCTGGCCCAATACCATCACCATAGGCTACGGTGATTTTCTTTTTTGAAGACATATATATTGTGGATTTAGTTTTTATTTTACCAGTGCAAAAGTAAATAAAAAATGGCGGATGGGCCTTTGAAAATGACTAAATTAGATTGATGATATCCATAAAATCAATTTGGAATCAGATCTTGAGCCAGGAAATTTCCCAAAGGGAATTTGGGATTGAGTACCCTGCTCGTATATTTGTTTGCTACTCAAAAAATAATTTATGGGAGATTATCGAAATATTCTGACCGAGGAAAAAGAAGGAGTTCTTTACCTTACCATCAATAGAGAGGATAAAATGAATGCCCTCAACTTTGCCACCTTGGAAGAGTTGAGAGAGATTTTTGACCAAGTCATCGATGATAAAAGCATCAAAGCAGTCATCTTGACGGGCGCTGGAGAAAAGGCCTTCGTAGCAGGTGCTGACATCAGCGAAATAGCTGAATTGAATGAGGTAAATGCCAGAAAATTTGCGGAAAACGGTCAGGAAATTTTTTCCATGATAGAAAACTGCCACAAGCCTGTAATCGCCGTAACCAACGGATATACCTTGGGTGGTGGCTGTGAATTGGCTATGGCTTGTCATATGAGAATTGCTACTGCCAATGCCAAATTCGGCCAACCTGAAGTGAACTTGGGAATCATCCCGGGATACGGAGGTACACAAAGAATGACCATTTTGGTAGGCAGAGGCAAAGCCAATGAATTGATGATGACAGGAGATATGATAGGTGCAGACGAGGCCCTGAACCTCAAACTTGTCAACCATGTGCTCCCAACCAAAAATGATGCAATGGCCAAAGCCGAAGAAATCATTGGTAAAATCATGTCTAAAGCTCCTTTGGCAATCGGAATGATCGTCGACTGCGTGAATGCAGTTTATTTAGCTGAGGAAAATGGCTACCAAACTGAGGCAAATAGTTTTGCTAGATGTGTCAAATCAGGCGATTACAAAGAAGGAACAAGCGCGTTTTTAGAAAAAAGAAAGCCTGTGTTTAAGGGAGAGTAATTCCCTGACTCCCCATGAGTAATTTAAAAAAACTGGCCGGGCAAACCGCGATTTATGGACTGAGCAGCATTTTGGGCCGGTCCATTAATTTTTTACTGATCATCGTATACACCCAGTATCTCAGCAAGGAATCGCTGGGTTCATTTACAAGCATCTATGCGCTAATCGGTTTTATGAATATCGTTTTCACTTACGGAATGGAAACGAGCTTTTTTCGATTTGCCACAGGAAAAAATCTTGATTCCCATCGAGTTTATTCCAACAGCCAATCTTTACTCATTTTATCCACCTTATTATTGGGTTCGGGGCTTTATTTATTGGCTCCTTTCTTAGCTGATTGGATGGACTATCCCGGGCAAGCCTATTTATTCAGGTGGACTGCCTTGATTTTATCCTTCGATGCAATTTTAGCAATTCCATTTGCCAAACTTCGGTTGGACAACAAAGCTATTTCCTTCGCCTCTGCCAAGCTGATCAATATATTTCTCAATGTTGCGCTCAACATTGTCCTTATCATCTTATTTCCTCAATGGATCGAATCGGGTCTGATTTCCGATGGGTTCTTAGGATATAGGTTGGACTGGGGAGTGGAATATATTCTGCTTGCCAATCTCTTCGCCAATGGATTGATTATTCCTTTTGTTTGGTGGAAAGCGGGTCTTTTTTCTTTTCGACTGGAAAAAACAATACTTCAACCCATGTGGAATTATGCCCTACCCTTGCTTTTCATGGGTTTGGCTGGAGTAACCAATGAACTCGTTTCCCGATTATTGTTTGAATACATACTGCCGGAAAATTTCTACCCTGGATTGAGCAGCCGGGGAGCTGGAGGTGTTTTTGGAGCGAATTTCAAATTAGCGATCTTAATGAACCTGGTAATTCAGGCTTTTAAATACGCGGCAGAACCATTTTTCTTCAGGGAATCAGAAAACAAAAACTCTGCGGCCATCTATGCAAAAGTGATGCATGCTTTTATAATTTTCTGCAGTCTGCTGATGATTGCTATTTCTGTGAATTTATTCTGGCTCGGCCCAATGGTGCTTCGAAGTTCCGGTTATGAAGCAGGTCTATTTATTGTACCCATTTTATTGATGGGCTACTTGTTGCTGGGCATTTACTTCAACTTGTCCATTTGGTTTAAAGTCACTGATCAAACCAAGTACAGCTTTTGGATCACTCTGGCTGGAGCCTTGGTCAGCATTTTGGTAGTTTGGATTTTTGTCCCGATTTATGGGTACATGGGCGGAGCAATGAGTACCCTACTCTGCTACCTTCTGATGTGTATTCTTTGCTTTTATTTTGGGCAGAAATATTACCCCATCCCCTATCAAACGGGCAAAGGACTCTTTTACCTGATATTGGCTTTCGGCTTAAGTTACGGAGGATTCTATCTGAGCACGGATAATTCGGTTTTAGACTTTTTCATCAAAAATGCACTCATCATCCCATTTGCAGTTTTAATTTTCATTTGGGAAAAAGAAACGTTAAAAAACCTTGTAAAAAGGAGAGGCTAGAAAATTCGGGATCATTTTTTGCAAAAATTTGTTTGACAAGAGAAATCCAGAGAAAACCCGCTTTCTCTTAAGCCTTTTCGTAAAAGGCATTATGTTTGTGTTTTGATCCCATTATCCTATTATCCGTGAGTTCCAAGAAATTCCTAATTCTATATATTTCCCTATCCCTGTTTGCTTGGGATGGCTTTAGCCAGCAAAAGCTCTCCAAAAAAGAGCGCAAGCAGCA
The DNA here is from genome assembly GCF_002376385.1 of Algoriphagus sp. UBA3586. Taxonomy (NCBI): domain Bacteria; kingdom Pseudomonadati; phylum Bacteroidota; class Cytophagia; order Cytophagales; family Cyclobacteriaceae; genus Algoriphagus; species Algoriphagus sp. UBA3586. Next base: position 29,611 of record NZ_DFMT01000050.1, read on the forward strand.
AAAAAACGAAGCTTTGGCCAGTAGATATTTTATCGAAGGCACCAAGCAGATGAATCTGGGTGATTTGGAGAAAGCCTTTTTTTACCTGCAAAAATCCGAGGAATTGAGTCCGGATGAACCTGCAATCAACTATAAAATTGCAGAGGTTTACACCAGAGCGAATCAGCCAGAAAAGGCTCTTCCATTTGCTCTCAAGGCTGTGGAACTGGACGATGAAAATAAGTACTATGCCTTGATGGTTGCTGAAATCTACACCAACCTTAAGCAACCTTTAAAAGCTGCTGATATCTTGGACAGGCTGACTGCCGATGGGGAGAGCAACCAGCAGTACAACCTGGATTTAGCCTCCATTCTATTGAATGCCGGTGAATTCGACAAAGCATTGGTAGTATTGGACAGAGCTGAGGAATATTATGGAATCATGGAGCCAATAACGGTTCAAAAACAAAGAATCTACCTCAGAAACAACAATTTAGCAAAGGCAATAGAAGAAGGAGAACGTCTAATCGAAGCCAGACCAGGAAATCCAAATTATGTCTTAGGCTTGGTAGAAATTCTTTACAATAACAATCTGGTAGATGATGCGCTAAATCTGGTCAATGAGGAAATCAGCAAATATCCCAATCAGCCAGAATTACAAATGGCTGCCCATTCTTTGTTAAAAGAGAAAGGTCAGATTCAAAAATCAAATGAATATCTCATTCGCGCATTTGCCAGTCCAGACTTGGATCCTGAAGTAAAATCCAGGGCTTTCGTTTCTATCCTCAATGAATTCAAAACTCCTGAAAGAGAAATCTTGCTTGATAGCTTAGCTGGTTTTATGATCAAAACAGAGCCCGCAAACGCTGCAATATTTGAAGCTTTGGGAGAAAGAGAGGCAAAAAACGGAAAGCAGGAAGAAGCAAGAAATTACTTTAAGCGCTCCTTAGATCTCAACGCAAAGAATGCCAAACTCCTTGAGCAAATCATCCTAGGTTCTTTTGGAGAAAACCCGGATTTCCGGGAGGCAGAAAAATACACTACTATGGGTGTGGATGAATTCCCTAAAAATCCTGAATTCTGGTTTTACGATGGGATAGTGAAATCTGCTGTGAAAAAAGATTCTGCTGCCGTTGAATCTCTAAATAAAGCTATTGAACTTAATGCCAACAAAAATCCTCAATTGGATCAGGTAGCTTTTGGCTCTTTGGCTAGCTCCCTTTATAACCTTGGGAAAAAGGATTCAGCATTTCAGTTTTTTGAAAAAGCCTTAGTGCTCAACCCCAATGATGAACAAGTCCTAAATAATTACGCCTATTTTCTCTCTTTGGAAAAAAAGGATTTGGAAAAGGCCAAGACCATGTCTGAAAAAGTAATTAAGAAATTTCCAGACAATGGCACTTTTTTGGATACGTACGCATGGGTATTGTTTCAATTAGGGGATTATGAGGGAGCTAAGAAATACATGGCTCAAGCCTTAGAATTCGAAAGCAAGCCTAGCGGAGTTATGTTGGAGCATTATGGAGATATTCTCTACCATTTAGGAGACAAAAACGAAGCGATTTCATTTTGGAAAAAAGCAGCCGACAGTCCGGAGGCTTCTGAAAAATTACCTTTGAAAATAAAAGAAGGAAAATACCATGAGTAGACTTTTGAAAATCTTTTTTCTGGGAATGGCAGTGATTTTTTTGAATGCCTGTTCCAAAAAGGTCATCCCTTTTGAGTCAGATGGAAAAATGAGTGAATTCGCTCCATCCTATGCTGAATATGATTTTATCAATGCCAAGGCAAAGGTCATCATTGAAGAAGAATCCGGAAAAATCACCCGGGGTACTTTAAGCTTGAGAGCAAAAAAGGACAGTGTGCTTTGGTTTACAATTTCTCCGGGAATGGGCATGGAAGCAGTTCGGGGATTGATTACCAATGATAAAATTCAGATCAAAGACCGAATCGGAAAGGAAGATATTAATTTGACTTTCGCGGAATTTGAAAATTTCTACGGACTGAGTCTATCACTGGATTTATTTCAAAACATGTTTTGGGCAAATCCCCCTCATCCTTTTGATTACCAGGATCGATTAGTTCGAGTTGGAAAGTCCTTTGAGTTAACTCAGGTACGAGAACAGGTCCGCTACTTTAGCAAGGTGGACGTGAATGTCGCAAAGGTTTCTGAATTGGTCAGCAATTCCTTGGATGACAGGGGAAGTTTACTGGCTAGCTATGCTTCTTTTCAGGATGTAAATGGTCAGGCTTTTCCATCGGAAGTGCTTTATAAATTGGCTTACAAGCTTCCGGAAGGAAGTCAGAACACCATCATTAATTTGGAATGGGTGTCCATCAACCCACAGTCAGAACCTTTGAGTTTCCCATTTAGATTTTAGAATCAGCATGCGTCAGCAGTTCGTTGTAGTAATTACTCTTGTTCTTTTAGCCTTTTTCTCAATGGAGGCTCTTGCTCAAACGAGCAAAACCCGGGAGGAATTGGAAAGGGAAAAAGCCGAAGTTCAGGCCAAATTGCGGGAGTTTGATGCAATTCTTAAGCAAACCGCAGCTACTAAAAAGAATACGATTGGGGAGCTAAACGCGATCACGCAGCAGTTTCAGACCCAAAACCGCTTGGTCAATACACTAGACCGGGAAGTAAAACTCCTGAATCAAGAAATCTCCACCACAGAAAGCAGAATTGCCAGCTTAGAACAGCAACTCAAAGACCTTAAAGCCGAATATGGAAGAATGGTCTACAATGCTTCCAAGTTGAATAGAAGCTTATCCATTGTAGCTTTCGTTTTTAGTTCCTCAAGTTTCAATCAACTGTATATGCGATTGAAATACCTCAAGCAATATTCTGATAGCAGAAAACAACAGGCCGAACAAATTCAAAAAGTAGCAGCAGAACTGGCGGAAATCAGAGTTGAATTAGATCTGAGAAAGTCAGACAAGGAAAAAGTATTGGCTGAGGAAAGGTTGGAAAGAGCCAAACTAGAGGAACTCCGAAAGGAACAGCAGACCATGGTCAATACACTGACCAGGAAAGAAACTTCCATTAAGAGGCAGATAACTGCTACCAAAAAGCAGCAACAGCAGTTGGAATCCATGATCAGAAAGGCAATTGAGGATGAAATCCGTCTTGCAGAAGCTGCTGCCAGAAAAGAAAACAGTAAAGCCACCAAATCAGCTGGAAGCAGCATGCCGATGACTCCGGAAGTAGCTGCGCTTTCCAGTTCTTTTGCAGGAAATAAAGGCAGACTTCCATGGCCTGTAGAAACAGGGTTTGTAACCCAGACATTTGGTGATAATCCACACCCGACTTTGAAAGGTATCACAGTGCCGAGTGATGGATTGAACATTCGTACCCAACCCAACTCTAATGTGAGAACGGTATTCGATGGAACAGTAGCCAAAGTAGCCTCCATGCCGGGCTATGGGGAAACGGTATTGATCAAGCACGGAGAGTATTATACCTTATATAGCAAGCTTAAGTCCGTTTCTGTAAAATCAGGTCAAACTGTCAAAGCAAAAGACGTAATTGGTACTGTTGCTACGGATGCAAACGGCGAAGCTGAAGTTCATTTCCAGACTTGGAAAGGTCTTCAAAAAATGGATCCAGCCACCTGGATCACATCGAAATAGCTATAAAATTCGTATATTCAAGAAAAAGATTCATAGAGTCGCAAAGCTTCTTTGTCTAAGCCGATGACAGTTATATCTTTGTGACCACATTTACCCTAAACAAATTAATCATGACAACATTGGGTTTTATTCAAAACATGGGCGGTGGCTCGATCATTTTGATCATCTTGGTCATTCTCCTATTATTTGGAGCAAAAAGAATCCCTGAATTAGCAAGAGGCCTAGGCCGCGGAATCAGAGAATTCAAAGATGCTACCAAGGATATTCAAAACGATCTCGAAGAGGGACTGAAAGACAAGAAAAAGTAATCCCTTAAGCCAATAAGCTTTGGAACGATTCATTTCATTCGAGGAAATCAAAAAATCGCTCGATAAAAAAGAGACTGATTGTCAGACGATTGTCGGTCATTATTTACAAAACATTCAGACGAAGGCGCATCTCAACGCCTTCGTCGAAGTTTATGAGCAATCCTCTTTAGAAAAAGCCAAGCAAATCGATGAGAAAATTGCCTTAGGAAAAGCGGGGAAACTTGCTGGGATGGTAATTGGTATCAAAGATGTATTGTGCTATGAAGGACATGAATCCAACGCTTCCTCAGCAATACTCAAGGGCTTCGAAGCCCAATTCACCTCCACAGCAGTTCAGAGACTCATACAGGAAGACGCCATCATCATAGGCCGTCTCAATTGTGATGAATTTGGAATGGGAAGTTCCAATGAAAACTCTGTCCATGGCAAAGTTCTTAATGCTCAAGACGAATCCCGCGTACCGGGAGGATCCTCAGGGGGGTCTGCAGTAGCTGTACAGGCGAATTTATGCACAGCTTCACTGGGAACAGATACCGGCGGTTCCGTTCGTCAACCTGCAGCATTCACAGGAGTTATAGGCATGAAGCCTACCTATTCCAGAATTTCAAGATGGGGTTTGATTGCTTATGCCTCCTCTTTCGATACAATTGGTATTTTTTCAAAGTCTGTAAAAGACAATGCCCTGATCATGGAGGTCATTGCCGGCCATGATGAGTTTGATAATACCTCCTCGAGAAAACCAATTTTCCCTTACTCTCAATTATTACATTTCGAGAAAAAGGCTAAAGTAGCTTACCTGAAAGAGACTATTGAGTCACCTGCACTACAGCCGGAAATTAAAGAGCAAACTCTCAAAGTACTGGATCAACTTAGGGAAGAAGGTCATGAGGTAGAAGAGGTTAGCTTCCCTTTGCTAGACTACATTCTTCCTACTTATTACATTTTAACCACAGCAGAAGCCAGCTCCAATCTTTCCCGTTTTGATGGGGTAAAATACGGTTACCGCAGTCCCAATGCTCATAATTTGGAAAGCATGTATAAACTGACCAGAACGGAGGGATTCGGGGAAGAAGTGAAAAGACGGATCATGTTGGGAACTTTTGTCCTCAGCGCCAGTTATTATGATGCGTACTTCACTAAAGCACAGAAAGTCAGAAGATTAATTAAAGAATATACTGAAAATCTTTTGCAGGATTTTGATTATATTTTGTTGCCGACTACGCCATCTACTGCTTTCAAATTTGGTGAGCATAGTGATGATCCTGTTGCCATGTATTTAGAAGACTTATTTACTGTGCAAGCATCCGTGTCAGGTGTTCCGGCTATCTCCATTCCAAATGGAAGAGATAAAAATGGCATGCCAATTGGACTACAAGTCATTGCAAATTCGTTTAAAGAAGCGGAGCTTTATGCATTTAGTAATTATCTAACTCAATTAACCGACTAAACCCATTCTCATGATGAAAAAGACTTTGTTCAGAACAATCACACTTTCAGTTTTTTCTTGTTTGATTTTCCTGACAAATGCTTATTCACAGGACGATGAGCTTATTGCTGCTGCTCCCTTTTCAGAAGATGATGTGCAGCCAAATTATCATTATGAATACATTCCTGACTTCACATACGATCAGATAGATAAGCGAATTAAGGCAATGAAAACCGATATGCCTTTTGAGCTGAATGATAGAATTTTTTCATTTATCCAATATTTCACGGTTAGAAATAGAGATTACACCAAAATGGTTTTGGCCAGAAAAGATCTCTTTTTCCCACTTTTTGATGCAACCATGCGCAAGCATGATATGCCTGAAGAAATAAAATACCTCTCCATCATAGAGTCGGGTTTGGATCCTCAGATTAGATCTAGGGTTGGGGCCATGGGCTTGTGGCAATTTATGCCAGCCACTGGAAGAATGTATGGAATGGATGTCAATCCTTATGTGGATGATCGCATGGATCCTGAAATGTCCACTGATGCGGCGGCAAAATACTTGAAGTCCTTGTATAGAATGTTTGGAGATTGGGAAGTAGCCATGGCTGCTTACAATTGTGGTCCCGGCAATGTAAGAAAAGCCATCAGACGATCAGGAGGAAAAAAGACATTCTGGGAAATTTACAATTACCTACCAAGAGAAACCCGCGGATACGTACCGCAGTTTCAGGCTATGCTGTACATCTTAAATCATTTGGAAGAACATAACTTTCATCTTGAAGAGCCTACCTACTCCCCTGCATATGAAAAAATCAGGTTTGATCGGGTAATGACACTGGATAAGCTGGCTGAATTGACCAACCTCTGTATCCCTGATTTGGAGAAGTTGAATCCTTCCATCAAAACCAGACAAATTCCGGAAGCCAATAGAAGCATGGCGATCCGAATCCCAAAATCGAAAGCCCTTTTTGTAAAGGAAAATCTGGCTTGGATCAGTGATTCTTTGGGTAATGCACCCCTAGATTTGGCCGCTGGAGATAAACTTATAGTACAGTCTGTGGAATCTATAGCAGAGGAAATCCAGAGAAATGGAATTACCTATCGAGTAAGATCTGGAGATGTTTTAGGAACAATTGCCAGTAGACATGGTGTGACAGTTTCTCAAATCCGAGCTTGGAATGGGATTTCCGGCAACTTGATCCGCGTCGGACAAACCCTTACACTCTACACCTCTTCGGTTTCCAACTCAGGAGGAATAGCACAGGCAAGTACCAATTCAAATGGACAAAGAACTTACACAGTGCAGCCAGGAGATTCCCTTTGGATTATTTCTAAGAGACATGCAAACCTAACAGTGGAGCAGCTCAAACGCCTGAATAATTTGAATTCAAACAATATCAAGCCAGGTCAAAAACTTATCATCGGATAATACAATTTTGATATCAGGGGCTTGAAAGCTCCGGAAACTGTTAATTTTTTTTAACAAAGGCCAAAAGATGGGCTTGCATTCAGGTTTCCGATTGGAAAGTATTTATTTTGAATCTCCCAAGAATCAAACCAAATCTGAATGAAAACCCTTTCACAAATTATAGGAATTCTTTTGCTAGGAACTTTATTGATTTCCTGCTCAAGCGAAGGAAGCAATTCCAACAGTACCAAACCTAAAGCCCGGGGTTCTATCGGGGAAATCATCTTAGTAATAGATTCTGCCAAGTATGCAGGACCTGTTGGAGATGCATTAAAAGACATTTTTGAGGCAGACTTGCCAGGCATGGTAAGATCTGAGAGCAAGTTCAAAGTAAACACCGTGGATCCACGAGCAATGACCAGAATGCTCAAAATGTCCACTAACCTCATTTATGTAACCACTTTTGATGATAGAGGCTCATCTTCTCAGGTAATCAATGCTCAGTTTTCAAAAGAGTCCAAAGAAAAGGCCCTGAATGACCCTTCATTATATTCCTTAAGAGTTGAGGATGAATATGCAGTTGGTCAGGAGGTATTATACCTTTTTGGAAATACGGAAGAGCAACTGGTAAAAAATCTAAAAAAGAACGGAGATAGATTACAGAACCTTTTCGAGGTAAGAGAAAGAGGCAGATTGGAAAAAATCATCCTAGCCAGAAAAAATACAGCTGCCAATGCAGAGGCAGAGAAAAACTTAGGGATACAGATCAATATTCCCGCTTCTTACCAAGTTGCCAAGTCTGTTCCTAACTTTTTATGGGTAAGACAGCCAACCCCTACCGCCAATCGTGCAGATATCAGCCTGTTTTTTCATGTAGAAGATTATGTCTCAGAAGAGCAGACTTTTCCGGAAAACATCCTGAAAATCAGAGACTCAGTAGCAAGAAATCATATTTTTGGCGATCCTGACGATCCTACCTCTTATGTAGTAACTGAAAAACAAATCGTTCCAGCTTTCCGAAACATGGTGATAAATGATAATTTTACCACCGAAATAAGGGCTTCTTGGAAGACCAACAACATCAGTATGGGCGGTTCTTACCTGGGTTATCTCATGGTTGATGAGAAAAAGGGTAAATTATACTACATTGAAGGCTTTGTATTTTATCCCAATGAAGTTCATCGGGACGCCCTTCGTGAAATTGAAACCATTTTGCTCAATACAGATGTAAGCTGGATTCCGGATCAAGGGGCCTAAAACCCAAATAATTCGGCTTATATGGCAATTAAAATTCGCAAGGAGGACGCACTAAATTATCACACTCAAGGTTCTCCCGGGAAAATTGAAGTAATCCCGTCCAAACCCCTTTCCAGTCAAATGGACTTGGCTTTGGCTTATTCTCCAGGAGTAGCTGAACCATGTAAGGAAATTGAGGCTGATGTAGAAAATGTCTACAAATACACGGCTAAAGGAAATCTTGTCGCTGTCATCTCAAACGGTACTGCGGTGCTGGGATTGGGAGATATTGGGCCAGAGGCTTCCAAACCGGTAATGGAAGGAAAAGGCGTTCTTTTTAAAAAATTCGCAGGAATTGACGTTTTTGACATAGAGATCAATGAAAAGGATCCAAAAAAATTAATCGAAATTATCCGATCCTTAGAGCCTACTTTCGGGGGAGTCAACCTGGAAGATATCAAGGCTCCTGAATGCTTTGAAATCGAGCAGACTCTTAAGCGGGAAATGAACATTCCTGTCATGCACGATGATCAGCATGGAACAGCAATTATTTCCGGAGCTGCACTTCTCAACGCTTTGGAAATAGTTGAAAAAGATATTTCCGAAATCAAGTTGGTGGTAAATGGTGCTGGAGCATCAGCTGTTTCCTGTACCCGATTCTACATGTCATTGGGCGTGAAGCGTGAAAACTTGGTGATGTGTGACAAAGAAGGTGTAATCCGTCAGGATAGACCAGAATTGGATGATATCAAAAAAGAATTTGCTACCCATAGAGACTTGCGCACTTTGAGTGACGCACTCGCAGGAGCAGATGTATTTTTAGGTCTTTCGGCAGGTAATATTGTATCCCAGGACCAAATCAAATTGATGGCAGCAAATCCAATTGTATTTGCGCTAGCCAACCCTGATCCGGAAATTGCCTATGATTTGGCAATTGAAGCTAGAGAGGATGTGATCATGGCTACTGGCCGATCTGACCATCCTAATCAGGTAAATAACGTATTGGGATTCCCATATATCTTCAGAGGAGCCTTGGATGTAAGGTCCACCGCCATCAATGAAGAAATGAAATTGGCAGCTGCTAAAGCAATCGCCAAGTTGGCGAAGGAGCCAGTTCCAGATATCGTGAACAAGGCTTATGGTGAAAGTAAACTAGGGTTTGGTCGATTCTATTTGATTCCAAAACCACTTGATCCAAGACTAATCACCACTATTGCACCGGCAGTAGCTAAGGCGGCAATGGACTCAGGAGTTGCTAAGAATCCAATTAAAGATTGGGCTGCTTACGAACTGGAACTACAGGAAAGAATTGGTATCGATCAGAGATTGATGTCAGTGGTTATTTCCAGAGCTAAGAAAGATCCTAAGAAAGTCGTATTCGCAGAAGCCGATAACCGCAAAATATTGAAGGCTGCCCAGATCATTCGGGATGAGAAAATAGCCAACCCGATATTGCTTGGTAACAGAGCTAAAATCTTGACTTTGATCGAGGAAAACTCATTAGATCTGCAAAATGTAACCATCATTGATCCATTGGAGGAAAGCGAGAAACTTTCTCAGTTTGCTGATATTCTATATAAAAAACGTCAGAGAAAAGGTATGACCTTGGCTGACGCTTCCAGACTGGTAACTCAAAGAAACTACTTTGGTGCCATGATGGTGGAAACTGGTTTGGCGGATGCATTCATCTCAGGTTTGACTAGAGATTATCCAAAAACCATTCTTCCATCACTTCATACAATTGGAGTTAAGGACAAAACCAAGAGAGTCGCCGGTATGTATATCATGAATACCGATAAAGGCCCTTACTTCTTTGCGGATGCAACAGTAAACCTGAATCCAACAGCGGAAGAATTGGTGGAAATCATTGGATTGACTGCAGACGCGGTTCGATTCTTCAATATTGAGCCTAGAGTTGCTGTTTTATCATACTCCAATTTTGGTTCAGCTAAAGGAGAAATCGCTGAGAAAATGGCAAAAGCAACAGCCATGGCAAAACAAAGATTCCCAGGCTTGATCATAGAAGGTGAAATGCAGGCAAACGTGGCTTTGAATGAAGAGATCCAAAGAGATGTTTATCCATTCTCCCAATTGATCAACAAAAAGGCCAATACCCTGATTTTCCCAGATTTGGGATCTGGAAATATCGCATACAAGCTTTTGGCTGAACTAGGAAATGCTGAAGCAATTGGGCCGATTTTGTTGGGTATGAACAAGCCTGTACATATTCTACAGTTAGGTAGTTCCATCCGAGAGATAGTCAACATGGTGGCTATAGCAGTAGTGGATGCACAAATTGCAGGTAGACCATGATAGATTATTTGAGAGGAAAACTGGTTTTCAAAGACCCTACCTATGTGATCATTGACGTAGGAGGAATTGGATATCACGTCAAAATTTCCCTTCAGACATACAGTAAAATCAAGGATGAGGAGCAAATCAGGCTCCTCACCTTTTTACATATTAAAGAAGACGCTCATACCCTCTACGGATTTAAAGAAGAGGATGAAAAGCGTCTTTTTTTATTGCTGATTTCTATCAATGGAGTAGGTCCAAATACCGGCTTAATGATTCTGTCATCTTTGAGCTCCGAAGAAATCGAACAGGCAATTTTAGCTGGTGATGTTGCTACCATTCAACATGTCAAAGGAATTGGTGCTAAGACCGCTCAGCGGATTATTCTTGAGTTGAAAGACAAAGTCAGCAAATCCGGATCAGATGTTTCTACTAGTTCTTTGGGATTTTTAAAATCAAGCAATAAATTACGTGAGGAGGCGTTACAAGCCTTAATTACTTTAGGTTTTCCAAAAGCGGCTGCGGAGAAAAATATCACTCAGGTGCTCAAAAAAACCACTGGAGAAATTTCTTTAGAAGATTTAATTAAAGCATCTTTAAAGACCACATAATTTAAACTTGGATTGAACTTTCGGAGGATACTGACTTTTTGCAGGGGAAGGTCTCGAGGCAGTTGGCCTGTTTGCTTCATCCTGTTTGGATTGTTTCTGAGTTTATCACCCACTCAGGCCCAACAAACAGAGGCCGACACGACACAGACTCGAATCGACTCACTCAACAAGAGACGAATGTCTCCCTCGTTTTTGCTTTGGCAAAACATGAGGACCAATCCTTTATTCCCCAGTAGGAACCCTTATTTACGTCCCTCCTCTCCTTTTTTACCGAGCCCCATCATTGATCAAAATGTAGAGGTCAAAATTGACTCTACCCTGAGATATAATATTGTAGATGAACTTGACAGTACCCGTGTTGGGAATGAACAAGAGTACGATTTTGACCAATTCTCAAAAATTCAGGAATATAAAGTCAGACAAGATTATTGGAGAAGCCGTGCTAGAGGTGGAGATGGAGAAAGTGCTGTAGAAGGAAGAGGATTGATACCTCCCCTGACAGTAAGTCCTAACTTTGACCGAATTTTTGGTGGCAGTGAAATCAACATCACTCCTACAGGTTACGTCAATCTGGATTTTGGAGCCATATTCAGAAGAATAGATAACCCTACACTTCCAATCAGGCAGCAGCGTAATGGGGGATTCAATTTTGATCAACAAATTCAAATGGCTGTCAATGGCTCTTTGGGTGAAAAAATGAAAATCGCCGCAAACTTTGACTCAAACAATTCCTTTGATTTCCAAAATCAAATGAAATTAGAGTTCAACGGCTTTGAAGAAGATATCATTCAGTCCATAGAAATCGGTAACGTTTCTATGCCGGTTCAAAATAGACTAATTCAGGGAGCTCAAAATCTATTTGGTGTTAAAACCCAAATGCAATTTGGTAGGCTAAACGTCACTGCTGTGGCATCCACTCAAAGAGGACGGAGGGATAATTTGGTGATCGATGCAAATGGTCAGGGGAGATCCTTTGAAATTCAGGCTTCCCGCTATGATGAAAACCGACACTTTTTCCTTTCTCACTTTTTTAGAGATAATTATGAGCGCTGGCTGAGAGGATTGCCTCAGGTCTTATCGGGAGTGAATATTACCAGAATTGAGGTGTATATCATGAACCGGGCAGCCAATACTGAAACCCTGAGGAATTTCGCTGCTTTCATGGATCTAGGCGAAGGACGCAGGCTTTTGAACCCAAATAATCCAAACGTAGGCCCGGGAGACCCTAATGCTCCGGCAGGAAACAGAGCTAATCAGCTTTTTGAAAATATTGCAAACAACCCATCCTTTAGACCTTTTGATACAGGTTCACGAGCTATTGAAAGTTCATTGGGGCTGAGAAAAGGTGTTGACTTCGAGCAAATCAACGGAGCCAGAAGACTGGAACAATCAGAGTATTTTTTCAATCCTCAATTAGGTTATATCTCACTTTTTAGAAGACTTCAAAATGACGAAGTCTTGGCTGTTTCTTACGAATACACCTATAATGGTCAGGTATACAAAGTCGGAGAACTAACGGAAGATTATCAGAACAGGCAGGAAGATGAGTTGATTTTCCTCAAATTATTAAGACCTGCAAGAATCAATACCCGAGTTCCAACCTGGGATTTGATGATGAAAAACGTCTATAGTCTCAATGCCAGTCAAATTTTGAGAGATGGCTTCCAACTTCAGGTGATCTATAGAGATGATAGAACAGGCTTGGACAACCCTTCCCTTTTAGAAGGCCAAAATGTAAAAGATGTCCCGCTGATTCGATTGACTGGCTTAGATAATCTCAATCCACAAAATGACCCGGCTCCAGATGGAAACTTTGATTTTGTAGAAGGACTAACGATGATTTCCAGTCGGGGACTTTTGATATTCCCCAAACTGGAACCTTTCGGCTCCAATCTTGCCTCCCAATTCCTTCCGAGTGAGGCGGTTTTGAGAGAAAAGTATGTTTACGATACGCTTTACGCTACCACCCAAGCAGATGCCGAGCTAGTTACTAGACTGAATAAATACTTTATCAAAGGTAGATTGACTGCAGGTTCGGCCAGTGAAATTCAGTTACCAGGACTGAATATTTCTCCTGGATCAGTCATTGTCATGGCTGGTAATATTCCTCTAACCGAGGGAGTGGACTTTACAATTGATTACAATGTAGGTCGACTTGTCATTATCAATAATGCGATTTTAGAATCCGGAAAGCAATTAAATATCAGCTTTGAAAAGGCAGATTTGGTTTCATTCCAGACACGAAGTTTGTTAGGTACCCGTTTGGATTACCTATTTAATGACAAGTTCAATGTTGGCGGTACATTCCTTTATCTGAATGAGAGGCCTAATGTCACCAGAATAGCTACCGGTAATGAGACTCTGAGGAATAGCCTTTGGGGATTGGATGCAAATTTCTCCGATGAGTCAAGATTCTTGACCAAGCTGGCTGATGCATTGCCATTTACTGATACCAAAGAAACATCCTTGGTTCAGATCAGTGGTGAGTTTGCGCATTTAATTCCAGGCACTTCCAACAGAGTCAATGGAGAACAAGCATCATATATTGACGATTTCGAAGCAGCAATCACTCCATTCAATTTGGGTGGCGCAGCGAACCAAAACTGGAAGCTAGCCTCCACTCCTGCCACTCCGGACAATAGATTTGATTTAAGCAATCAAACTGAAGATAATCTCGGAGCTGCTTATAGAAGAGCAAGAGTGGCTTGGTATAATATTGACAATATTTTCTACAGAGAAAATGGACCGGGAGTCCCTTCCAACATCACTCGGGAAGATCGCCGAAACCACTATGTCAGAAGAGTAGTTCCTCAGGAAATTTTCCCTCAACAGGATAGAGATGTGATCATCACACCTGAGCCGCTTTTTGAAATGGCCTATTTTCCAAGTGAAAGAGGGATGTATAATTACAACCCTAACTTAACTGCAGATGGACTTTTACCTAATCCGGAACTGAATTACGGAGGGGTAACGAGAGCCATTACCACGGAAGTGGATTTTGATAGAACCAATATAGAATATGTGGAATTCTGGCTTTTGGACCCATTTATTCAAGGTGAAAATGGACGAGTTCTGGATGGAATTTTCAATACCAATAACACCACGGGAGGAAAGCTATTCCTGAATTTGGGTGATATTTCTGAGGACATCATGAAAGATGGAAGCCATGCCTTTGAAAATGGATTGCCTGCAGATGGAGATCCTTCAGAAACCCGAATTAATGAATGGGGAAGAATTACAAGAAAACAGTTTTTGCTTCCGGCATTTGATAACTCTGAAACAGCCAGACAAAATCAGGATGTAGGATTGGATGGCTTAAAGAATGAAGATGAAGCCGCATTTTTCCAATCCAGGTTTTTGGATAGGTTGAGCGTAACTCCACAGGCTTTGAATCAAATCAGACAGGACGTTTCCGGAGATCTTTTTCAGTACTATTTGGACGAGCAGTTTGACCAAAACAATGTCAAAATCCTGGAGCGTTACAAGAAATTTAATGGTATGGAAGGAAACTCTCCAGTTACCGCCAACCAAAATTTACCTTACACCCCTTCAGGATCCAATAATCCTGACAATGAGGATTTAAATACCGATAATACCATCAACGAACTTGAAAATTATTACGAGTACGAAATAGACTTAAGACCAGGAAATCTGGAAGTAGGTCAAAACTATATCGTAGACAAAGTAACCCATACTGAGGCTGGAGAAACTGTGAATTGGTATCTCTTTAGAATTCCGGTTCGCCAGCCTGACCGCACACAGGGTGATATCACAGGATTCAAGTCTATTCGATGGATGCGTACCTATTTGACAGGGTTTAGTCAGCCAGTTGTACTTCGTATGGCTAATTTTAGAATGATTGGAAGTCAATGGAGGGTATTCCAGGAATCTCTTTTTGAGAGAGGATTTTTTGAAATTCCTGAGCCAGACAATTCCAATGTCACTGTGGATGTGGTAGGGATTGAGGAAAATTCGCAGGGAAGTGATACCCAAAGCCCTTATGTACTTCCTCCAGGAATTGTCAGAGACAGAGACAATACTTCCACTGTGGAGAGAAGATTGAATGAGCAGTCTTTGAGAGTTTGCGTGGAAGATTTAGCAGCCCGAGATGCCCGTGCAGTATTTAAAAATGTCACTTTGGATTTGGTTCAGTTTGAGCGAATCAAAATGTTCTTCCACGCGGATAGTGAAGATGCTTTGGATGGTGAATTGACGGCATTCCTGAGAATTGGAACAGATTATACAGATAACTATTATGAGATAGAAGTCCCTTTGATCATTACTCCAAAGGGAACGAGAGATCCAAGGCAGATTTGGCCACTGGAAAACGAGATTGACATTGCCATTCAAGAAATCGTGGACGTAAAAATTGAGCGGGATAATATGAGAGTTCCGCTCAATCTCCCCTACTCTAAAACAGTAAGGCAATATAAAGTGACTGTGGTAGGTCGACCTGAACTGAATCAAACCCAAGGCAGCATGATTGGGGTGAGAAATCCAGGTACCGGAGTGGGAGGAAGTAGAAGTGTTTGTATTTGGGCAAATGAATTGAGAGTAACAGGATTTACCAAATCTAATGGCTGGGCTGCCAATGCTTATATCAATGCCAAAATTGCTGACTTGGCCGTGGTTTCGGCATCCATAAGACATAATAGCATTGGCTTTGGAGGGCTGGAAACCCGTCTTTCTCAAAGAGCTAGACAGGCTACTACTCAATACGATATTTCCACCAATGTCAATGTAGACAAGCTACTTCCAGAGCAATTGGGAGTCAGCATTCCTATGTATTTCAGTGTGGAAAATTCAACCACCCGACCTGAATATGACCCATTAAATCCTGATGTGCCATTTGAATTGGCACTGAGGAAATTTGAAACTGATGATGAACGGGATGAATACAGGCAAATTGCTTTGGATCAATTAATTCGAAAAAATATAAGTTTCAATAATGTCCGAAAACTCAAATCCAATCCTGAGGCTCCGGCACGTTTTTATGATATCAGTAATTTCTCCTTTTCCTACGCTGTAGGAATGGTATCTCAAACCAACGCACAAATACAGCAATACGATTTCAAAACGAACAGGGGAAATGTTACCTATTCTTATTCACCCAAGCCTCTGAATTTCGAGCCTTTCAAAAGCTCAGGAGCTCTCAACAAACCTTACTTATCATTGATCAAAGATTTCAATCTGAACCTTTCCCCAAGTCTGATACTTGCAAGGCTGGATGTAGATAGAAGATTCCTGAGATCACAATACAGAAATGATCAATTGAGTACCAGTGGTGTGGATCCTTTATTCCAAAAGTCATTTTTCATGAATAGGTTCTACACGTTGAATTGGGATTTGACCAAAAATCTAAGGGTGGATTATACCGGCACTGTGATGGCTGTCATCGATGAACCCCAGGGAGATTTGGACACACAGGAAAAGATAGACTCAGTCCGAACCAATTTTTGGAATTTTGGAAGAAGGACGAATTATAATCATACGGTCAATCTAAACTACACCATTCCATTCTCGAAGATACCTGCTCTAGATTGGGTGCGCTCAGATTACCGATACAATACCACTTATTCTTGGCTTACTGGAGCCATAGGCCAAAGAGATACCTTGGGAAATACTATTCAAAATACCCGTGAGCAAACTATCAACGGGAAATTGGATTTAGTACGACTTTACAACAAAAACAAAAAGCTTTCAGCGCTGAACGCTCCTGCGAGACCGAGCATACCTGGCAGAAATACTGTCAATGCTGAGGATACGATTGGAACCCCTTTTACCAATAAAATATTGAAGTTACTAATGATGGTGAAGGAAGTAACTTTCAATTATGGGGTGATTGAAGGAACCTTCCTCCCAGGTTATCTTCCCAATACAGGATTATTGGGAATGGACAGGGCCTTTACCAATCCTGGGTTAGCCTTCCTCTTTGGAAGCCAAGATCCTAGAATCAGAACAGAATTAGCCATGCGGGGAGTCATGGCTCCAAGCGCCGAGTTAACCCAACCTTTCAGGCAAAATAGAGCCGTAAACATGAGATTTGGGGCTTTGGTAAGGCCTGTTCGGGATTTCACGATTACACTGAATGCTGATAAACGGGAAGTTGGGGATTACCAAGAAATATTCAGGAACTCCATGGAGAATCCGGGTGAATATTTATCTATTAGTCCTACCAGAAACATGCAGTCTTATTCTGTGACTACTATACTTCTTGGGACTAGCTTCGCAAGAGATGATGAGCGAAACAACTCAGCTATTTTCAGTCAGTTCGAATCCAATAGAGCTATTTTCAAATCCAGACTGGATGCTGCCAATCCTGCTGCCGGAGAGTATGGAATTAATGGTCAGGATGTACTAGTACCATCTTTCTTGGCTGCCTATAAAGGAAAAGATCCAAATGAGTTTGATTTGAATCCATTCCCGAAAATCCCTGTCCCTAACTGGAGAGTCAATTATACCGGTTTGTCAAGACTGAAAGGCCTGAGTGATATTTTCAGCAGCATAAATATTTCCCACGGCTATGCCTCTACTTATGATGCCAGCAATTTCTCCAATTCATTGCAATACCAACAAGGACTGGAATTATTTAACAGTTTACAGCAAACCAGATTACCTAACGAGATCAATGATGAAGGACTATTTATCCCAATCTATGTCCTCAATCAGGTAGTGCTTTCAGAAAGATTTGCTCCATTGATTGGAGTTGACTTGCTAACCAAAAACAGATTGAATATTACAGTCAACTATAATAAGGAGCGGAATTTAGGTTTGAACTTCTCCAACGCGCAAGTCACAGAGCAGCGTTCCAATGATTTTGGTATCAACATAGGCTATATCAAATCAGGAATGAAGATTCCATTTAAAATACAGGGAAGAGAAACTATCCTCAAAAATGATTTGACGCTAAGAATGGATATGAAAGTTGTGGACACGAGACAGGTGCAAAGAAAAATTGAAGAGAGCAGCACTGTCACAAATGGAAACTTGAACATTCAGATCAGACCGACGATTGGCTATGTCATCAACCAAAACCTGAATCTGACTATTTATTTTGACCGAACTATCAATGATCCACGTGTAACCACTGCATTTAAGCGAGCTTCTACAGCCTTTGGTGGACAATTAAGATTTAATTTATCTCAATAGATTTTTTAAAGAAGGGAATCATCTTATTTTTGGACTCCCTTATAAAAAATTTACCGAACATGAATTTTCCTCAAGAATTAAAGTACACCAAAGATCACGAGTGGGTGAAAATAGATGGTGATGTTGCTATCATCGGAATCACAGAATTTGCACAGTCCGAGTTGGGCGATATTGTCTATGTAGAAGTTGAAACTGTAGGAGAGACAATAGAAGCAGGAGAGGTTTTTGGAACAGTAGAAGCTGTAAAAACTGTATCTGATCTATTTATGCCATTGAGTGGTGAAATCCTTGAGTTCAATGAAGAACTGGAAAGCTCTCCTGAGTTGGTGAACGAATCACCTTATGAAAATGGCTGGATGGTCAAGGTGAAAATCAGTGGTGACCTGCCTTCTGATTTGATGAGCAGCGAGGAATACTCTGAATTAGTTGGGAAAAATTAATTCTCAATTTTGCGTTTAGTTTTTGCTATTTCCTGGTTATTGATTTTGGCAGTTGCCATGCTGACACCTGGAGATAAATTCCCTGAAATAGATGCTTTCGATTTTCAGGACAAATTAATCCATGTACTTTCATTTGCGATCTTAGCTTTTCTTTGGGCTGGCATCAGATTTCAAAAGAAAAAACAAGGGTTCCAGAAACTAAATATCCCTATTGTATTGGGTTTTGTGGTATTACCATCCTTTGCTTTTGAACTGGGACAGTTGTTTGTTCCCAACCGATCCTTTGATGTATTTGACTTGATTGTCAATCAAATAGGGGTTTTATTGGGAATATTAGCATATTTTAAGACTCTCTCCGTACAAAATCACTTGGATTAATGCATCATTATCCTTACAATTGTTAGACTGAATAAGAAATCATTTAACCTATATAATCAAACTCAACATGGAAGCAAAAAAGACTCCCAGTGCTGATTTAACCAAAAAGACAGGAATGTTCCTGAATTTGGGTTTGGCATTGGCTGTAGGAGCAACACTTGCTGCTTTCGAATGGAAGTCATTTGATGATGGTGCCTTGAAAGATCTAGGCATGACAGATGACAACTTTGAAGAGCTGCTCGATATTCCTATTACCGAACAACCACCTCCACCACCTCCACCACCAGTGGAGCAGCCTATCATCCAAGAAATTCCTGATGAGGTTGAAATCGAGGAAAAAATTGAGGTAAACTTTGACGTTGACGTTAAAGAGCAAACTGTAATCAAAGAGGTTGTCATTGCTGAAGCTCCAGTAGAGGAAAAAGCAGACGAAATCTTTGACGTGGTAGAAACTCAGCCTCAGCCACCGGGTGGTATGTCAGGCTGGAATCAGTATCTATCCAAAAATCTAAAGTACCCTACTCAAGCAAGAAGAATGGGTATCGAAGGTACAGTTATCGTAGTGTTCGTTATTAATACTGACGGTTCAATTCAAGACGTTGAAGTTTTGAGAGGAATCGGTGGCGGTTGCGATGAGGAAGCTGTTGAGGTTGTGAAAAACGCTCCTAAATGGACTCCAGGTAAGCAAAGAGGTCGTCCGGTAAGAACTCGTATGAGACTACCTATTAGATTTAAATTGAGCTAATCAATTAAATATATCAAGAAAGCCCAGCATTGTCTGGGCTTTTTTATTGCCAATTTTTGATAACTTTTAACATAGTTAATTTCTCTTAAATCACTAAATAACAGGCTTTTAATGTGTAAATTCTTTGGTAATTCATTTTTAACCACAAATCATATTACACATGGAACTGAAAAAGAACCCCAAAGCAGACGTCAAAAGGTGGTCTGGAACTTTGCTGAATTTTGGCTTGGCAACTAGCATAGGTCTGGCTCTCGCAGCATTTGAATGGAAAAGCAACCAAGGTGGACCTATCAAAGAAATCCCCAATACTCAACAAGCCTGGGAATTAATAGATATCCCACTTACCATACAAACACCTCCTCCTCCCCCGCCTAAGGCGCCGCCTGTTTTGAAGGAGCAACCCAATGACATCGAAATTGAAGACCTCCAAATTCCCATAGATATCAATACTCAGGAAACTGATAAAATCCCTGATGTAATTTTATCTGAGGGACCGCCAATAATAGACGAGGCTGATGAAATTCGAGACTTTACAGAAGTTCAAGCCTCATTCAAAGGTGGGATGGAAGCCTGGTACAAATACCTACGAGACAATTTGAAATATCCTCCACAAGCGAGGAGAATGGGCATTGAAGGAACTGTTTTGGTACGCTTTGTAATCAACAAGGATGGTTCTGTACAGGATGTAGAAATCATGAGATCAATTGGTGGAGGATGTGATGAAGAGGCTATCAAAGTAATTGAGGGTTCACCGAATTGGAATCCCGGAAAGATGGGAGGTTTACCTGTTCGCTCAAGAATGGTTATGCCAATCAAATTCAGACTGAATTAAAAAAGGGGCTTCGGCCCTTTTACTTTTTTCAAAAATGATGAAAGGGCATCTTTTATTTTTTATTTCACTTATTTTCAGGATGAATACAATTTAAGACCATGAAAAACTGTCTCATCCTTCTCTTTTTTCTAACTCTAATATCTTGTAAATCTGATAAGTATGATCTTATCATCATCAATGGTACCATTCTGGATGGAACGGGTTCGGATTCCTTTCAAGCCGATATTGGTATACTAGATGAGCGAATTGTAGAAATCGGTGACCTGAAAAATGCAGAAGCAAAAACTATCATAGATGCCTCAGGGATGGTGGTAAGTCCTGGCTTTATTGATATGCATACGCACTTGGAACCTATCATGGAAATGCCGGATGCCAAAAGTTTGATTATGCAAGGTGTTACGCTTGCATTGGGTGGGCCGGATGGAGGAGGACCTTGGCCATTCGGTTCATACCTGGATTCATTAGAGCAACTAGGAACAGGGCCAAATTTAGCTTATCTAATCGGGCATAATACCATTCGAAGAGAGGTAATGGGAAATGTCGACCAAGCCCCTACTCTTTCTCAAATGGACTCTATGAAAAACTACGTAGAGATGGCGATGAAAGAAGGTGCATTCGGAATATCCACCGGTTTAAAATATTTACCGGGCACATTTGCTAAAGTGGATGAGATCATCAGTCTTTCCAAAGTGGCTTCTTCTTATCAGGGTATTTATACATCACACCTTAGAGAAGAAGGATTAGGACTTATTGATGCTGTTCAAGAAGCGATTTTGATTTCGAAAGAAGCTGAAATCCCTGTTGTACTAACCCACCATAAAGCCATTGGAGTCAAAATGTGGGGGGCAAGCGTGAAAACACTGAGCTTGGTGGATTCCGCTAGAAAGGAAGGATTGGATATAATGATGGACCAATATCCTTATGCAGCTTCCCATACCGGAATCAGTGTATTGATTCCTAGCTGGGCCTTGGAGGGAAGCGAATTTTCCAATAGAGTGCAAGACCCCATCTTAAAAGACAGTATCAAATCAGGAATCATATTCAATATCCTGAATGACCGTGGAGGGAATGATTTGAGAAGGATCCAATTTTCAAGAGTATCTTGGAGAAAAGAATTGGAGGGTAAAACTCTACATGATTGGGCAATATTGGAAGGAATGGAGCCCACTGTGGAAAATGGAGCTGAACTGGTCATTCAAGCCCAACTAAACGGTGGAACCGGTACCATTTACCATGCAATGGACGAAGCCGACGTAGAACGAATCATGAAGCATCCTATGACGATGATTGGTTCGGATGGGAGGCTTTCACAACCTGGAGACGGACATCCTCACCCAAGAGCCTATGGAACCTTCCCAAGGATTTTGGGATACTATGTAAGGGAAAAAAACATTTTAGACCTCCCTACCGCAATCCATAAAATGACCGGACTTTCTGCTCAGAGACTGGGGATTCAAGACCGGGGAATTATCAAAAAAGGCAATTTTGCAGATTTAACCATTTTCGATCCTGAAAAGATTATTGATCGCTCCACATTTACTGACCCGCATCAATATCCTACTGGAGTTCAATTTGTTTTGGTCAACGGTCAACTTATAGTCGATCAAGGTGAGTTTCAAGACATCAGACCCGGGAAAATTCTAAGAAAGAATAAGATGGATTAATATCGCTTTCTGGGATACCGATAGAAATCGTCATTTATAATTGAGATGGAAGACAGAAGATGGCAGACAGAAGGTTGAGTGATCTTATACTTTGAGAATATACTGAACTGTATTTTCTATATACTTCCATAAGGGAAGATATCGAGAATTAAACAAATCGAACTCATAAAAAAAGGGCTTTTCAGCCCTTTATTATAATACATTCATGGATTGTTCCTTAATTTTTTCAAGTTCATCCTTCATCAATATGACGTATTGCTGTATGCCTGCATCATTCGCTTTGGAACCAATAGTATTGATTTCTCTTCCTATTTCCTGACTAATGAACCCTAATTTTTTACCCTGATTGGATTCTTCTTTTAGGCTTTTTCTGAAATATTTGAGATGGGTATCTAATCTTACTATTTCCTCATTGATATCAAGTTTTTCAAAATAGTAGATCAACTCCTGCTCAAAACGATTTTTATCGAAGTCATTTTCATCCAACCATTCTTGGAAGTGTCCTCGAATTCGCTGTTTGATTTTTTCTTTTCTCTGCCCCTCCTCTGCTTTCACTTTTTCAAGTCCTCCAGCAATAGCTTCTATGTTTTTCAACAATTTTTGCTCCAGCACCTTGCCTTCATCAGACCTAAATTCATCACATTTTGCCAATGCCTCTTCGATCACTTTTTTCACCAATGCCCATTCAGCCTCAGTGTCACTTTCATCGGTATTGGTATTTGTGATTACAGAAGGAGCCTGTAATGCTAGTTTGAATACCTCCGCAGTATTTGCTCCCACTGTCTCAGAAAGATTCTGGAACTTGGAATAATAAGCCCTAAAAAGCTCCTCGTTGATACTGACTGGGATATCAGAAGTATTTTTAGCTAAAAACTCAATTGAGATTCCTACTTTACCTCTTTCCAGGACGGCTTGAGTCAGATTTCGAATTTCCAATTCTTTATCTGAAAACTGACGGGGACTCCGAATAGACAAGTCTAGAAATTTTGAATTGAGAGACTTAACCTCAACGTGAATCATAAACTCCTCATTCTCCCATCCGGCATTTCCGAAGCCGGTCATAGATTTAATCATGTGTGGTGGTTTTAGAAATTATAGCCTAAAGTTACATAGAACTTTAAATCTTCAGCCTCATAATTTCTGATAGGTCGCGCTACATCCAGTTTAACATAGTAATTAAGGAGCACTGTGCGTAGTCCAGCTCCATAACTTTGCAACCATGGGTTATTAAAATTATTTAAAACTATAGTAAAAGGCGAACCCTCAGTGTTGATCACTTCAGTATTCTGATCATTTACCCGCTCCCATGGAGCAGACTGGTTCCATGCCGAACCTATATCATAGAATCCAACAAGCTGGAAGTTCCTGATGAAATTGGATGTGATATTTCCTCTGGTGAGATAAGAGAAAACAGGGATTCGAAGCTCTGTGGTAAAAGTAATCACCTTATTTCCCCTGATTTCATCGTAATCGTATCCTCTCAAATCCACAAAATCCGCAAATAAAATATTGGAATTTTCTACCCCGTTCGGATTTCTTACAGGCGATGCCTCTGGTCTATTGGAAGGCGGTCTGTAGAATTCATTGAAGAGCCAGTTATCCATTCCTCCGACCAAATAGGTTTGAGGATTATTGCCAAAGAATGATCCAGCATACAATCTGGAAGCCAGCACAATATTTTTATGGATTCTTTGGTAATTCCTTATATCCAAGTAAAAATTACTGAAGCTTCTGGAGGAATTATTCAAGCCTTGATAGTGCATGAAACCAACTTTACCCTTCAGACCAGTTTGAGAATATAAACCGATTTGCTGGGTCTTGTCATAAACGAATTCCGCCTTTGCACCAGCATAATTTACATCAAAGCGATTTGCTGGTGAATTGGAACCCAAAATCAGGGAATCAGAATTCAAATTGAAATACTGAGTCTTTGCAAGGAAAGGAGCGACGTATATTCTAGCGTTGACATTTAAAGGATAAGCAACTCCAGTCTCCACTTTGGAAAGAATATACTTTTGGAAAGTGATATCCCCTTCTGTGATACGGATAGATCTTCTATCAAACCTTCCTCGGAAATCAAGTCTACTTTTCAAATATTCATATTCGAAGTACAAATCCCCTCCAGACCTGAAATCCAAAGCTTGAGTTACCCCACCCTGAAAAGAATGATTATCCAATAAATCAGTCATTTTTCCATGAAGGCTTATTCCAAAACCCCTCAATGGATCGACAATAAATCGGGTATTGATATTATTCGTGAAGAATTGTGGCTCCATTCTTCTAGGTCCAGTTACCCTTTTTTGAAGACTTTGCTTTCTAAAAGATTCAAGCAGATTGACTCTGTTTTCCTGGGCATTGGCTTGCTCCAAACCTTGCTGAGGACTAGGTAATGAGTCAAATGTATAATTTTCTGTATTTACCCCATTCCCTTTCTGGAATCTTAACCTATCCAGATTAATTGAGGAAGTGGTGTTGCTGGCCACTGTGTCCATTTTCACTTCCTCCGCTGGCTTAGGAACCGTTAGCGGAGCTGTTCGCTGAACTCGGGTCGTATCTTCCTTAGGAGTCTCTAATAGCCGTCTCGCAGCTATTCTTTCGTTCAAGCTTTTTGCCTGCTCCAACTGTACTCTCGGAGTACTTGGGGTAAAGCGATCAGCTCCACTGTAATTTTGCAAGATTAGGAAGCTCTCTTTTCCATCCCGAACCGAGAATGCTATTTTATTCATTCTCGAATTGACATCGAAAGACTCTAAACTTTTATCATAACCTGATATCTGGCTTGCAACCTGATTTCCCACATTGAGTCTCATCAAGTTATTAATGCCACTCAGGTCTGATAAAAATACCACTGAGTTGCTATTGACTTTTCTAGGTCTCACATTCTTACTCAAGGCATTGGTCAGTCTGCTAATTCGAATCGTGTCTCTTACTTCCAATAAAAATAGATTATAACTATCCGGGAAATCTTTCAGATTAGTTCTTTGCTCTGCAATGGAATCAGACTTTTCGGTGAAATTAGAAGAATAAATAATGGTCGAATCATTCAAAAACATAGGGGTCAAATCATCAAACTCATCGTTTGTCAACCTTCTTCCCTGTCCTCTGGTATTAAGAGTGTAGATATCTGTTTTTCCATTAGAAATGGCTGAAAGCACCATATTTCTCCCCGTACTGTTGAAATCCAAGCTCAAAATCTGGTTGATATTTCTGAGGAAAATCTTGTCTTGGGTGCTTCCGTCAATGGAGCGCAGTCTCAATGTGGTCAATCCTCTTTTGAAAGATGCAATGGCTAGGTTAGCTGAATCTCTCCAAGCTATGACTGGGGCTCGGAAGTTAGGGTCCTGATCTTCATAGACCGCCCCACCTGTAAAAAGAGTTCGCTCGAGTCCAGAGGTAACTTCTCTTACCTGAACTTTAAACTTTCCGCCATTATTGATCACATAAGCCAAGTTCAATCCATCCGGACTGAATTTAATATCATTGATGACACCTTCTATTCTCGGAGAGGTTTCAGCAATCGCTGATTCGCTGGATATATCTTGGAAGGTCTGGGTTACCTGCTCATTGATAGTGATGTAATACTTTCGCCAATCTTCTTTGAATGTTTTGTAGTTCAAACCTACTGTATTGGCTATACTATTTTCCTCATTTCTGTTGATTCTGGAAAGATTGAGTATGCTTGAAATATACCTTCTTCCATAGCGTTCCGCTATGTAGTTCCAAACGGATTGACCTACCAAAGCCGCCTCAATGTCAGTCAATTTGAGAATTTTCGGGTTTTCTTCCTCTCTGAGATAATGTCTGATATAATCATCCATTTCTCTACTCCATCCTTTCGCTAGGTATAAAGAAATACCTTCTACATACCATTCCGGAAAGGCATTCATCAAATTAGACTGAAATGCATCAGCTACAGATGCACCATACAACATTTCTTGGATGATAACTTTGGAAGTAGCGTATATCAAGTCTTCTTTAAAAAGATCCACTTCTCCTTTGTATGCTACTTCTGCAATTAATCGACTGAAGTTAGTTTGTCCTTCTTCGCTAAACTCCTGCTTATTCAAATTAAGGTTGCTTTGCAGCAGTTCTTCAGGAGTATTGTAAATGTAAATTTTAGGCTTGGTATAGGCTACATAGCCGATCATTTGAGTGAGTCGCTGGAACTCTGACTCCAAATATTCAATAGCCATTTTGGCATTGGCGCCTCCACGATCGTAATAATAAACCTCAAAATTATTGGAGGAATAAAAGTACCATTCGAATTCCTTATGCTGCACTCGGTTTTTCCCGAAGCGTTCTTGGTCAAATTGTGCTAAAGCCATTCCGGCGCTTAGCCAGAGGCCTAAAAAAAGAATTAATCGCGTCAACTTTATTTGCATTCTATACCCAGATAATGTCTAAATATAATTAAAATACCTAGTGATCGCTACCTCACTTGGAATAGGAGTGGATCGTGTAAGGTGATTCACCATGACTTGACTGTAAAAAGGGATCAATGACACTCCTTTAGCACCAAAACCATTAAATATGTAAACGCTCTGCAAGTCAGGATGTTTTCCTAAAAAAGGTTTTCTGTCCTTCGTCGCCGGCCTAATTCCTGTCTTGTGGCTGACATATTCTTCAACTGGCAGCTGAACTAATCCAGCTAGGCGCTCAGTCAATTCATTTTTTGCCCGTTCAGTTGGCCCTTGATCCAAGTCATGCCAAGTGTAGGTAGAACCCACTCTGTGAATTCCATCGCCTAAGTGAACCCTAAACACACCTCTATTTACGATGTAATCCGGGCAAAAATCTTGCTTCACCTCTAAAATTTCTCCTTTCACCGGAGCAAATGGTAAAAAACCGAAAAATTTAGACTGATTGGCCGCCACCCCATTGCAATAAATCACAGATCTGGCCTTTAGGTCTCCATAATTCCAAAATCCTTCTTGAAATTGGAGTTGATCCTCCTGTAAATAATCCAAAATGAGGTCCTCCCCGAAATATTCACTCATGCCCTCCATGAAGGCTTTACTATCCAGCCAACCTGAATTTTTCAGCAAAACCCCACCGTATGGATCCTTTAAAAATTCAGACTGGGATTCTTGATATATTTTTTGGATGTATTTGGAAAAACCTGGATCTGCACTATTTCCCATCCATTCATTCTGTTCTTCTATGGAAAGGAAAGGCCGGTAGATATTGATCGGGCGAAGAAAGCTTTTTTTAGTAACCTGCTCCAACTCCTGATAAAAAGGTTCAATCTCTGGAAATAACTGGTCAGCATTCCATGTTTTAACCATTTTTCTCCCTGTAACGGGATTGTATAGGCCGGCAGCAATTTTGGTAGATTGATTTAAATCAGGCTGATCCAAAAGCTTGATTTTAAATCCGGCTTTCTTTAGTCTATATCCTAATGCAGAACCTGCCAAACCTTGACCTATGAGCAAAAAATCTATTTCCATAACCCAAAATAAAGGTTTTATTCCTTAATTTGTTTCAAATGGAAATACAAAAACCATGTTGAAAATTAAGCGCTTCACATTCAATCCTTTTCAGGAAAACACCTATATCATCTATGATGAAAAAGGCTCCGCTGCCATTATAGATCCTGGTTGCTATGAACCTGAAGAGAAAAAAGAATTATATGACTTTATCATTCAGGAGAATTTAAAACCTGAACTGTTACTAAATACCCATTGCCATGTAGACCATGTCTTGGGCAATGAGTGGGTTGAGCAAACGTACAGCATTCCTTTTTTGATTCATGAAAATGAGATTCCTGTTTTAAATTCGGCCAAGGTTCTTGCACGCAATTACGGATTTCCTGCCTACAGGGGAATTGAACCGGATGGATATGTGAGTCCGGGAAAGGAAATTTCGGTTGGACAGGAAGAATTACAAGTATTATTCGTTCCTGGACATGCTCCCGGTCACGTAGTGTTTTATCATCCTACCAGCAAAATCTGTATTGCAGGCGATACACTTTTTAGAGGAAGCATTGGAAGAACAGACCTTCCGGGAGGAGATCATGATTTACTTTTGGAGAAAATTAAAAGTGAGCTTTTCAGCCTGCCGGAAGATACCATCGTATATCCAGGTCACGGACCTGAAACCTCCATAGAATTTGAAAAGATTTACAACCCTTTTGTAGGTAAAAACGCGAGCTATTGAAATTTTTGAAACATATTCCTAATGGCTTAACCCTTATGAATCTCCTTTCGGGAGTGATTGGGATTAGCTTCGTCTTGAACGGAAATGTTCTTTCAGGCGCATATTTCATAGTCTTATCCGCTGTTTTCGACTTTTTCGATGGGTTTGCTGCTCGCCTATTAAAAGTTTCAGGCGAACTGGGAAAACAATTAGACTCCCTAGCGGACTGTGTATCATTTGGAGTATTGCCAGGTTTCATTTTGTTTCAACTTACTTCTGAGGCTACCAACAACACTTACTTGCCATATCTAACCTTGATCGTTCCCTTGATGTCAGCCATGCGCTTAGCAAAATTTAATATAGACACTAGACAAAGTGATCGCTTCATAGGACTTCCTACTCCAGCAAATGCTTTGTTTATCAGTACTCTGCCCTACCTAGCTAAGAAATGGTTTTTGATAGAAAACTCACTTTCCAATCCCTGGACTTTGATCATTATTGCATGGGTGTTTTCGATTTTATTAGTGAGTGAAATTCCACTGATTGCCCTGAAATTCAAGAACTTTTCGCTCTCGGATAATGTATTTAGGTTTGTGTTGATTGGATTGGGAATTATTTGTATCGCTTGGCTTGGATTGGGAGGAATTCCGATCATTATTCTTGCATACTTAGGACTCTCCTTGGCGGAAAATGCGTTGAAGACTTAATGAATTTAAATTCCAGAATATTTTTTTTCTTCCTGCTGCTAGTATGCAGTTTACCGCAAATACTTTTTGCCCAAAGCCCTTTATTCAAATTTGAAGTCACAAAAGAAGGGATTTATAAAATTAACCCTTCTCTCCTAACTCAGATTGGAGCAGCAAATTTATCAGAAGTGGCGATCTATGGATATCCTGGCTCCATACCTCAGCAATTAAACAATGAATCGCTTTCACTAAGGGAAATCCCAACTTTACTTGCTGGAAATGAACTGCTAGTCTATCTGCAAGGCCCACATGGTTTTTTTATTAATCCGGAAAATAATCTTTCTTATCAGCATCATATTTACCGTGACACACTTTCTTATTTGATAGGAAAAAAGACAAGCCCTAAACGAGTAGAGTCTATTTCCGCCAGCAGTTCAGAAGTTTCAGCTTCTACTCTTTATCAATGGTCTGCTATAAAAGGAGAAGAAAATAATCTTCTCAATTCTGGAAGAACTTGGTATTCAGCCCCAGTTTCTACGGGGAATATTCGATCTATTCCGATCAGAAAATCAGGCAATACGAACGCTGCTTGGAAAGTAAATGGGGTTATCATGGCCCAATCATTATCCAGCTCCGAGCTTAGGTTATCTGAAAGTGGACAAAGCTTTTTTTCTACACAAATAGATCCCATTCCCAATACAACTTATGGAATCAAAGGCAGAGAAAAGGCTTTTAAATCCGAGCTAAGGCCCGCAGGAAATGAGCTGAGAACCATTGAACTTGGATTAACCAGTTCAGATCCAAATGCAAGAGCCTACTTCGAGCATATTCAAATCGGAGTACCTTTTTCCACTTCCAATTTGAAATCAGGAGTTTATTTTTCATTAGAAGGATCTTCTTACACTATTTCTGATGCCAATTTAATAGTCTGGGATGTCAGTGATTTTTTCCAACCCAAATCTTTTGCCCCCAACTCAACCCGAACAATTACCTCCAAAAAAATTGCTGTAGCAAGTTCAACTGAAATTCCTTCGATTGAAAAGGTTAGTCCTATTTCATCCGAACTTCGAGCTGATACATTTTGGCCCGAATTACTGATCATCACATCCGAAGCCTTTTACTCGGAAGCTGAAAGACTCAGAACTCATAAATTGAGTATGGGTGTTTTAGCAGAGGTGGTGATTACCAAAGATATTTATGATTCCTTCGGATATGGAAATAGGGATGTGGTGGCCATTAGAGATTTTATAGCTTATCATTATCATAAAGGAGGCAACTTAAAAAATGTGCTTTTCCTGGGTAAGGGTACATTTGACTACAAATCCAAATTGGGTGGAAGACCGAATATTGTCCCCACTTACAGTAGTAGGAATAGCCTCAATCCATTGACCACCTATAGCTCTGATGATTTTTTCGGCTTAGTGCAAATGGGGCAAGGAGTCTGGGAAGAGAACCGTGAAGGAGATGAACCTATGCAGATAGGAATTGGGAGGTTACCTGTGATCAACCTCCAGGAGGCCTCTGTGCTAATCAATAAAATAATCCAATATGAATCTCAGCCTCTGTTAGGAGACTGGCATAGAAACATCTCTTTTATGGCGGATGATGCAGATAACAACATCCATTTGAGAGATGCGGAATCCCATGCTAGTTTTCTCAAGCAGAATCATCCGGCTTATTTTCAAAATAAGATCTACTTAGACAGGTTTGAGCAGGTAAGAAATGGAACTACCCAAAGATCTCCCAAAGCCAAAGAAGCCCTGAAAAAAACATTGGAAGAAGGAACCTTATTTCTGAATTATATAGGGCATGGGAATGAAACAACCTTAACTGCTGAAGAAGTCTTTCGGGTAGAAGATATCGCAAACTGGCCTCAGATGAAGCATTTGCCACTTTGGATAACTGCTACTTGTGAATTTGGAAGGCATGATAGTCCATTTCTGCGTTCATCGGCTGAGGAACTCTTAATTGCCAGAGGCAAAGGGGCAATCGGATTATTGACTACAGGTCGACCGGTTTTTAGCAGTGTTAATTTTTCTCTCAATCAAGCCTTTTTTCAAGAAGTTTTTAGAAAAGAGGGTGAGGAATTTCAAGACTTGGGCACCATTTTCAAAAACACCAAAAATCAGAGTTTGAATGGAGCTCTCAATAGAAATTTCTCACTACTAGGAGATCCCAGTATGAGATTGGCGAGACCCAATCATTCTATCCGGCTTGTTTCATTAAAGGATGAGGTAGGAAATGACATAGAACAAATAGCACCCCTTCAGGAAGTCAGCTATGAGGCAGAGATCATTAATGCTTCTCAGCAGCTAGTTTCGAGCTTTAGTGGTGAATTTGAAATTGACTACAGAGGACCTCAGCAGGCAATCAAAACGCTGGGAGATGAGAGTGCTCCTCTTGAATTCCCGGAAGAAAGTCTGATTTATTTCAAAGGGAAAGGACAAGTTAGAAATGGGAAAATTCAGGGAAAATTACTGCTACCTTCCCTTTTGGCCGAAAACTTTGAAAGCAGTAATCTCCGTATTTACGCCAAAGATGAAGAACGTGGGACAGATGCCTGGGGAATTGAAAAATTAGAGAGCGGAGGACAAGCGAAGGAACTTCAAGATGAAGAGGGACCCCAAATAGAAATACAGCTAGAAAATCAGTCCCAAGCTCCATTTCGTTTTGCATCTACAACTTTATCCGCAATAATCAGTTTTACAGATAGTTCGGGAATTGACATTACAGGATTAAGGGAAGGAAAGCAATTACTCCTAGTTATTAATGATGAGCAGGAGATTTCCCTAAACAAACTCTTTCATAGCCTATCTGGTAGCTATACAAAGGGAGAGGTCGTGATGGAAATTTCTGGATTGAAAGAAGGGAAAAACAGTCTGGAAATCAAAGCCTTTGACTTGGTAGGGAACGGAAGCACCGAGATGATAGAGGTGCTGGTTGAAGGGAGCAACAAACTTCAAATCTTGGATCAAAAAGTTTTTCCGAATCCGGCTAAAACTTTAACTAACTTTGAAATAAAGCATAATCGGGCAGGCGAAAACCTACTTATTAGGCTGGAAATAATAAATTTAGAAGGAAGGATACTATTCGCAGAAAATCAGCGTTTAGTGGAAGCCAAACAGATTATTGGGGATTTGACTTGGATTTTTTTACAAAATCAAACCAAATATCCAGCAAAAGGAACTTATATTTACAGAGTAACGCTTCAGTCAGAGCTTGACGGTTCTATGGACTTTACAAGCGGTAAAATTGTTATTGAATGAAATTAGAAGCCATTAGGAAGCAGATTGGATTACTCGCGGGAGCGTTCGTGTTAATGGGATATTCAGCTCAAGCACAGAATTCTGTTGTCATTTCCGGCCAAGACCCAGATCGGAGAGTAATTACGACAGCCGTTCCATTTTTAAATTTTGCTCCGGATTCCCGACATTCTGCCATGGGAGATGTAGGTGTAGCTACGCGTCCTGATGCTAATTCAGCTCACTGGAATAGTGGTAAACTTGCCTTCGTAGAAGACCAAATGGGTTTTTCACTCTCTTATTCACCTTGGCTGGGAAAATTGGTGAATGATATGTCCTTGAGCTATCTGACAGGTTTTTTCAAAATTGATCAAAACTCCGCTTTTGGATTTGATCTTCGCTATTTCAATATGGGTGATATCCAGTTGACTGATGGAAGAGGAAATGAACTGGGTGAATTTAACCCGAGAGATATTGCTTTAGGGGCAACTTATTCGAGAAAACTTTCTGCCAATTTGGGTTTGGGTATTTCAGCTAGATTTATTCATTCCAATCTATCTGGCAGTATATCTTCAGTTGGAGGCAGTGAAAGTAGACCTGGAGTAAGTGTTGGAACTGATGTAGGATTATACTACAGCAAGCCTATTCTTGCAGGCTCTAAAGAAGGTACGTGGTCATGGGGAGTCAACATTTCCAATATTGGTCCTAAAATCACCTATAACAGTGCAGATGATCTAGATTATATACCTACCAACTTGAGAATTGGTACGGCATACAGCATAGATATTAACGAAATGAATGCTATCACATTCGCATTGGATTTCAACAAGCTTTTAGTTCCTACTCCACCAGTATATCAAACCAATCCAGACGGTTCTCTAGCCACTGATGAAAATGGAAACTTGATCATTGCCAGAGGTAAAGACCCAAATAGAGCTTTGATCTCTGGAATGTTTGGATCCTTTGCAGATGCTCCAGATGGTTTTTCCGAAGAAATGCAGGAAGTAACCGTTTCTTTCGGTGCTGAATACACTTATAATGATAAGTTTTCTCTTCGCACAGGATATTTTTATGAAAATCCAACTAAAGGAGGAAGAAGGTATTTTACTATGGGAGTTGGATTTGACTTGAATAAACTCGGCTTTGATTTTTCTTATTTAGTCCCACAGACTCAAAACCATCCATTGGCAGAGACGTTAAGATTCTCTCTACTTTACACTATCCCCAACAATTAATTTGTGATGCTAGACAGAAGTCTTGCTCCGGAGTTTAGAATTCCGGATGATTTTGATTTGATAGAGCCTGAAAAACACATTCTCCAATCAGGAGCCAGTGTTTTTCATATGCCTACGCCCAATTTGGATGCAGTGAAAATCGAAGTAATTGGTAAAGGACAAAGAGCAAATCTTCCGCTTTCTCAAACATTGTTGCCTTCCTTTACACTTCAAATGTTGGCTGAAGGCACTCAAAAAAGAGATGCCGAACAAATCGCTAACTTTTTGGATTTTCATGCCAGTGAGATCTCTCCTATTCTTACTTTCGGGCATGAAGGCATGAGCATCCTGAGCACTAAACTCCATATTTTCGAAATACTTCCTCTTTTCCTGGAAATTATAGAGACTCCAACCTTCCCTTTGGAAATGCTGGCAAAAAGAAAATCTCAGAGAAGATTGAGTATTCAACTGGAGAAAGAAAAAACTGCATCCCGAGCTAGTCAATTGTTTAGGCAATCGCTTTTCGGAAAAAACCACCCTTATGGAGTGGAGATTGATTTCGAACATGTAGATGAAATCAAGCAAGAGCAACTTCATTTCTACTCCTCACAGCTTCTTTGGCAGAACCTGGAAATATTTGTTACTGGAAACTTCTCGAGTTCAGAATGGGAAAAGTTAATAGAATTCTTGGAGCAAATTCCGAATAGAAAAGGATTGGAACCCATTTTACTACCTCAACCTGAATCGATTGACAGCTTTCATGAAATTAGGGAAAGTGCAGTGCAGAGCAGTATCAGGGTTGGAAAATTTTCGATCCCAAAAACTCATCCCGATTTTATTCCTTTGTCAGTTTTCAATACCATTTTAGGGGGATATTTCGGATCAAGACTGATTAAAAATATCAGAGAAGACAAGGGTCATACTTATGGGATTTATTCCAGTTTGGCTGAAATTGGAGACACCAATTATTTTGTAATTGCAGCGGATGTGCAAAAAGCATTCACAGATGAGGTGATCCGGGAAATCGAACACGAAGTGCAATTATTGTGTCGGGAGCCCTTGAATCAGGATGAATTGGAGATTGTACGAAACTACCAAATCGGACAAATGCTTTCCAGATTCAGTTCTGCTTTTGATTTGATGGATAGGTTTAGAGCAGTTCACCACTCCGGCCTAGACTTAGATTTTTACCAACAAAAATTAAGCTTCTTGAAGAAGTTTACGCCAGAGGACATCCTTAAAATCGGTCAAAAGTATTTCAAGGATCAACAGCTCATCCAAGTAATTGTAGGCTAGGTTGCCCTCGCATACAGCCAAGAAAGATCCAATTTTACTTTTGTCCAAAGCTTGTAGATGCTGAAAATAGGGGTCTTCAATCC
This sequence comes from Algoriphagus sp. UBA3586, assembly GCF_002376385.1. Classification (NCBI taxonomy): domain Bacteria; kingdom Pseudomonadati; phylum Bacteroidota; class Cytophagia; order Cytophagales; family Cyclobacteriaceae; genus Algoriphagus; species Algoriphagus sp. UBA3586. Next base: position 64,374 of record NZ_DFMT01000050.1, read on the forward strand.
TGTTTTATTACCCAATTGAACAAGACCTTCTGCTACTTGGAAGTTTCCTGACCAGAGGGCGTGTTTCAATTCATACTGCAATCTTTTTCCCAAAGCTTTATTTTCAGAAGGAGTCCTATTCATTTCCAAAGCTTTTTCACAAACTTTCAAAGTGCTGGGCAACATCTTAGAACCATAGCGCTGGTATTGATTTCCAGACATGGAATTGTATAACTTTCTTTTCAATACACCTATATGATCAGAAAACACCAGATTATATTTTCTGGCTAATCTCAATTGGATGTCAAAATCTTCATAATATAGATCAGGATCATAGCCTCCCTCCTTTTTCAATATGGCTGCGTTGAAAACGACAGTAGGGGCACAGATAAAACTTCTTTGTAAAAGCGTCTCATAAATAATCCCTAATTCTATTACTTCTGAGAGTTCTCCGAAATTATTCCTTTTATAGAATGTATGGATGGCTCCTCCTGGCTCCAAAATATAGGCATCTGAAAATACAAAGGCTGCATGGGGATCTTTTTCTAATTCCCGGATAGAGTTGGAAATATGGTCAGGATAAAAAACATCATCTCCCGCCAGGTCTACCACATATTCCGCATCTGTTTGGAAAAGGACCTTGTTAAATAAGGCACAATAAGGCTTACTTTCATCAAGATATAAGGTGTTTACAGGGAATAAACCAGTGTATTGGGCTACCCATTCCTGAATTTTCTTCTTAGTCTGATCCTTACTTCCATTATCTATGATCAGCAGTTCTTTGTTATAATAGTCCTGCATGGCGACGCTTTCTAAGCTCTCCTTGATCCAGTCTTCATGGTTGTAAGCAATACAAATGATGACAACTTTTCCAGATTTACTCATCTTCATATGTCCTTAATCCAGATTATTTTATTGAATACATCATTTGAAAATTTTGCTTTAAAGAACATCAGGCTATGATTGGGTCCTGAATCTGTTTCCGAGGAACCAAGATCAATAAATTCTACCTTTTCATCAACAGCCAATTGAAATAGCCCCCAAAGAAGCAAGTCGCCTAAATGCTTGAATTTAGTATTGGAATCTACAGCCGAGAGATAATAATACATACTATTGCTACTCAGTTTGACAGCCAAAGAATGAGCTTGGGCGATCCCTTCATTTTTTATAGAAATCAAGAAATATCTTTCAGGGAAACTTGAGACTTTCTGAATCAGTCGGGACTCATCCAAATTTACTTGATAGCCTTTTCTTTTATTCCAAGAAACAATCTCTTGTAAGAAATTAAAGTTTTGAATAGAACTCATGCAAAGCTCTAATTTCTGATTCTTCAACTTCTTTGAAAATGAGCTTGACTCAGACTGAATGAATTTTTTCATTCTTTTGGTTCCACAGAAAAAATGATGAGCCTGAAGCTTTTCCTGGAAAAATCCTGAATGATATAGAAGATAATTGATCAGATCTGCATCTTCTGAGTAAGGTTTGGGGGCTTGAATAATTTTGACCTGCTTCACACCAAGGCTTTTCAGCTCTTCCAAAACGTAGGAAATAAACTCTTCAATCACTTGAGAGTCTAATCCTCTTTCAAGCCAAAAGCCACCCATAGGAGCTTTAGGTAAGGAAATAGCATGGTAATCAGAAGTAATCCGAAATGAAATCCAACCCTTTAGCTTGTCTTTTTTATGAATAGTAAAATCGAAAGCTTCCAGAAAATCGGCTAATACCTCTCCTGCCAAAAAATAATCTTTGGATTCAATTTGTACAGCCTCACGCTGAAATGTCACATGCTTCGTTCTATCCTGATCCAAGACTTTCAAAATATGCTAGGTCACGAATGTAATCAGACTCAGAAAACTCTCTATCAGACATGCCGAGTAAAACTGCATCAGTGCTAAATGAAGTTTTTACCCAATGCATAGGTGGCACGAAAAGCCCTTTTCCAGGTTGATCCAATGTAAAAGATTGAGCTTGTTGCCCGGGTTGATGAACTTCTACTTGAATAACTCCATGCATTGCTACCAATACCTGAGACTCTTTCCAATGCGCATGATTCCCCCGAGTTTCATTTTTCGGAACAGCAGTAATCCAAAAGCATCGCTGAATTCCTTTTGGGAATAGGTCGTTTTTTTCCCAAAAATGCAATTGCCCCCCTAGGTTCACTTTTCCTCCTAAATCGAGAATTTGTACTTTTTCCTTATTGATATGTAATTGCATTGCTCTGTTCAAGAGATCTAAAATTAAGACAATTCAAAGGGAAAAGGGATTACAATGCGTTAATTTTCTAATTTCGAAGTCTCGAATAATTTAAAACCTTGGAAGAGAATATAGAAAAAGACAGTTTTTTGACCATTGCCAAGATTTCCTCCGGGCTATATAAGGATAAAAACAGCAAATTCCATTACTATGCTTTTCCTGTTAAAACCGAGGAGGAAATCAAAGAGCAACAGGCCGAGTTGAGAAAAAAGTACTACGATGCCAGACACCATTGCTTTGCCTATGTACTGGGACGTGATGGAGATATTTTCAGGGCCTCGGATGATGGAGAACCCAATCATAGCGCTGGAGATCCTATCCTTGGGCAAATAAGATCCAATAATCTAACCAATATTTTGATCGTAGTGGTTCGGTATTTTGGAGGAACCAAACTAGGAGTAAGCGGGCTGATCCAAGCTTATAAGACCTCTGCCAGTCTGGCTATAGAAGAAAATGAAATCATAGAAGAACTGGTAAAAGAGCAAGTTCAAATCAAATTTCCCTATCCAGCTATGAACGAGGTTATGAAGCTGGTCAAGAGATTGGACTTGGAGATTTTACACCAAAAAATGGAATTAGACTGCGAGATGACCTTAGAGTTCAGGGAGAAGCTCAGGCCCTCTGTCTTAGAATTTTTAGAGGAAAGTCAGGATATTGAAATATTAGGACTTGAATAAAGAGTCCAAATACCCATCCTTTCTTAGTTTTTTGAATATCTCCAAACATGCCCAGGCATCTGTGGCTGCATATCTCTGCTGCTTCTCGGTGAGTTCCTCTGCTTCCCAATTCGAAACCTGCTCTGATTTAGATATTCTCATTCCCAAGACCATAGCGCAAAGATTTCTTACCCCCACATTGTGAAAGCCCACTTTCTTGAGTTCATCATTCAAATCGAAAAATGAATTGGGATAAAAAGAATCAGTCAACTTGCCCAATGCTTTGATGTCATCATGCACAGCAGCACCAATTTTGACGATATTTTCCTTTTCCAAAAGATTTCTGACCGAGTCCGGAAAACCCACTTCATTCAAACGAAATAGAAATGCCTGCTCTGGGGTAGAAAGCTGCAATAAAGAAACTTGATTGATGATCCCTTTTTTGAAGGATGGTTTGGTCTCGGTATCAAAACCCAACATAGGTTGATCCTCGAGAAAATCGACAACCTCCTGCACATCATCTGCCTGGTCAATCAGGTAAATTTCGCCTTCAAACTGCCCTAAAGGAAGAGCGTTTACTTCATCTTTGCTAATCCGAAATGGAATCATGCCACTAAACTTCTTCCTCCTCGTAATAATTAATACCAATGTTCAAATACCCATAAAGAATGGTCATAAATGGGCTAATAATATTAAAAAAACAATAAGGTGCATACACTAATGTAGCCACTCCCAATACCGAAGCCTGCGTTGCTCCACAAGTATTCCATGGAACCAATACAGAAGTAACAGTCGCTGAATCCTCCAACGTTCTACTCAAATTCTCAGGCTTCAATTTCCTCTTTTTGTAGACATCCGCATACATTCTACCTGGGACCAAGATCGCCAAATATTGATCTGAAGTGGTAATGTTAAAGAACACACAGGTAGCTGCGGTAGAAGCAATCAAAGACCCTACACGATGAACTTTCTGAATTACAGCCTCAGCCAATACTCTTAGCATGCCACTTACTTCCATAATACCTCCAAAGATCATCGCACAAATAATCAACCAAATGGTATTAAGCATCCCTCCCATTCCTCTGGTCACCAATAATTCATTCACTACATCATTACTGGTCACAACAGATATCTCTCCGTAAAGCGACATCATCACTGCCTTAAAACTCAAATAAGCGTACGAGCCACCTTCATCAGCAATCAAGGCTATTATTTCAGGTTGAAATATAATTGCAAATACTCCACCGAGTAGAGCTCCAACCAATAAAGCAGGAATTGCAGGTACTTTTTTCACGATTAAAACCAAAACCACCAAGGGCACTATGAATAACCAGCCGTTGATATTAAAGTTTTCCTGAATCACCTGAGAAATTGCCTTCACATCATCTACAGAGCCATTTGTCTCATAATTGAAGCCGATAATGATGAAAATGATAAATGTAATTATAATGGATGGGACAGTAGTTTTGGCCATATGCTTAATATGGGTAAATAAATCTGTACCCGCCATTGCTGGAGCTAGATTGGTTGTATCGGAAAGTGGCGACATTTTATCACCAAAATAAGCACCAGATATAATTGCGCCCGCAATAATTCCTTCCTCAAAACCCAAGGCCTTGCCAATTCCTAAAAGAGCTACACCTACTGTAGCAACAGTAGTCCAGGAACTCCCGGTAGAAACTGAAACAACAGCACTGACAATACAAGCTGCGAATAGAAATATGGTTGGGCTTAATACCTGAAGACCATAATAAATCATCGCAGGAACTATTCCTGAAATTAGCCAAGTACCGGCTAATGCACCAATAAGAAACAAAATGAGAATACTGGACATGGCCGAGCTAATGCTTTTTACCATGCCATCTTGCAAGGTTTCCCAATGGAATCCAAGTCTGTAAATAGCAACTAAGGCAGCAACTCCAGCAGATAAAATCAAGACAATTTGATTGGATCCTGACAGTCCATCCGTACCAAAAACACGGATATTGAGAACCAGCAGAACTATCAAAAAAATGAGTGGAATCAGTGCATCCAGCACTTTGGGAGCTCGAATATTCTCTTGCATTAATCAGTAATTGGTGATTGAAGTCTTGAATCTAACCAAAAAAAATCAATTCCCTTTTCTCAAAAGGTCGCTAAGTTCTTTTCCTGCCTGCCATCCTAAAGCCACTCCCATCCCTCCGAGCCTTACCCCGGCAGCTGTTTTGAGTCCTACTTGCTGTATCAATGGAGATTTTTTAGCTCCAAAAGCCATGATTCCGGTCCATTCCCTATCCCATTCAATAGTTTTTCCAGGAAAAATCACCTCTTCTGCCAATTGTATCAAATGCTTTTTGATTTTGGGATTCACCTTATTTTCGGTTGTTTTTTCCCCTTCAAAATCTACATTTCTGGCACCTCCCAATAAGAGTCTTCCATCTACTGCCCTAAAATACACGTAGCCCTTGTCCAAATGAAAACATCCCTTCCAAGGAATTTCAAACTCTAAAGGATTAGAAACCATCACCAAACCTCTTCCTGGTTCCATTTCAGACTCTTTCCAGATTTTTTTGGTAAATGCATTGGAGCAAATGGCAACCTGACCTCCGAAAAATTCAAAAAACGGATTTTCAGACTTATCAGTAGCCAATATTCTTCCAGTGTCTTTTTCAATTTCCAGTACCTCTACTCCAGTTACGATTTTGACTCCCAATTCACCAGCTAAGTTCCAAAGGCAACTTAGGTATTTGGCGGGATCCAACTCACCTTCGTATCTATTTTTCACCACCATCTTGATTTTATCTGAGAAACCCATTTTCTCAAACTTCTTGACCTTGGAGAAAACTTTTCCTCCAAAGCTTTTTTCTAGAAGTTGATTGATTTCAGGAATCTGTTCAACTGCCCCAAGCTGATCCTCTTCTATTAGTTCAAAACCTCCATTATGCTTATACGCCAAGGCCTTATCCCCAAATTCTTTCCTGATCTTTTGGAGTCCTTTATATCTTCTATTCACCAACTCCACCACCTCATCTTGGGTCATACTCCAAAAATCATCCAATATTTCTGTTAAGGATCCAAAACATGCAAAACCAGCATTTTTGGTACTGGCTCCAACCGGAAAAATTCCTCTTTCCAAAATCAAAACACTGGCTTTCGGATTTTTACGCTTGAAATGAATAGCAGTAGAAAGGCCCACAAATCCTGCCCCCACCACAATCAGATCATGATTAAAAAAGTTTTTTGACTCCCAATAGCTAAACATTTTGGTTCAGTTTATAAATTTTGAAATAGAGAATTTGTAATTTAAAATCAAAGATGAGGAAAAACCCAAATAGCTATGAGAAAAATTGATGAACTCCTGCATGAATATGGCCTTAGCCATCAGAATCCGACCAATAAATTAATTCACTGGATTTGTGTTCCGGCTATATTTTTCAGCATAGTTGGGTTGATTTTCAGCATACCTGAGGGTCCCCTTCCCGAGTACCTTCCATTATTGGGAAATTTTGCTAATTGGGCAACCATTATCCTTTTCTTAGTTTTGGTTTATTATGTAACATTATCAGCACCACTATCATTAGGAATGTTATTTTTCTCTGCTCTCTGCCTGGCTTTGGCCAACTTTCTGGACATCTTATTCCCCGGCAAGCTCTGGATGATCAGTTTGGGTATTTTCGTTATCGCCTGGATTTTTCAGTTTTATGGACATAAAGTAGAAGGAAAAAAGCCATCTTTTCTGAAAGATGTTCAATTTCTAATGATAGGCCCCGCTTGGTTGATGCATTTTATTTATAAAAAATTAGGCTTAGCCTATTGATTTGAAAGCAAAAAAGGAGCTAAAAACTCCTTTTTATTTTTTAGAGAAAATCTCACTGACACGCTGAAGTGAATTCTGATTTTTTGGAGAGTAAATACTTAACAAAATGGATTGCTTCTCTCTCGCGGTTAGTCTCCAGTTCAGGGAAGCCCTTTGCATGGTTTGTTGACTGCCTGTGAGTTCTTCGGCCTGAACCAATTCCGGGGCATATTCAAACTCAATTTTTTCCAATGGAAAAGTCATAGACTCTGCCATATAATTGAATAGAACCTCATTTTGAATGGTTTGAACATTATCCCAGTTGGAGTAAATATTTTTCAATGGGTTAAATACCTTCTCAAAAATTCGAGGGACAGGACTTTCTGGAATCTCGGTTGATTTTTCTGAATCCCTGATTGTAATCAATACTACTCCAGAGGTATTTTCAGCTATCCATTTTTGAAAAACATAAGTAAATCTCAAGGCATCCTGAATTCCAAAATTATCTGATAATCCTGTATCCATTGTCTCCATAACAGGCTCAGAAGGCAATTGCACATTGGGAGTGATAAATGGAAAGGTAGCGCTCATTCTCAATGCAGAAAGAAAGCGTATGTCTTCTGCATCCTGTTCTCTGAAAAACCGCAAGAAATCTATGCTTTGTTTTTTCTCATCCAAACCCAACTTCCCCATCATAGAAGTACCCAAATAAGACATGGAATGAGGAGAGATAACCAGCTTTCTTCCATCATTGGTTATCAAAGAAGTAACTGGTAAGAGAGGGATTTTCCCACTTTCTTCGGGTTCCTTATAGGCATGCAGCGGTTTATCCATGATGCCATCAGTATTGATATTCAACTGATTTTCAAAAGCATAGCCTCTATCCTTCAGATAACGCCTATCATTATATTTGAAATATTGATTTCTGATCAAAAGATCATTGACTAATAAGGAAAAAATAATTGGGTTGAGATTATCAGCCGACATTTGATCCAAATACAAAGAATCTGTAGGGTTGACGGAAGGATCGTCCAAGGACCTGAGGTAGATTTCTCTGAAAAAAGCCTCCCCTAGAACACCGCCAGAAGCACCTGTGAATAGCTCTGTATGTTTAATTACTTCACCATCATTGATAGCATATAAATTTTGCAAGACTGATAATGTCCAAAGTGCAGCTCGCTGACCTCCACCGCTAGCTGCAATCAAAACCATTTTTGGTTTTTCTTCTACTAGTTTTCCTTTCCAATTATCAAGGATTTTTTCTGTGTTGAGCCTATCTTTTTGCACCGTGTCTGGATGCAGGATTTCATTGAGTTTATCCAGCGTGTAGGAAGCTTTTTCTGTCTGATAATTCATCCCAAAAGCTTCATGAGGTCGATTTAGAAAAGGAAAGTTGGAGAAATAATTGGCTAATAGAATAACTGAAAAAACAATTACTGTAGCCCAACTCCTCAGCCAAAAACTGACTGCTCCTACCAACATCACCAAAATTGCAAGTAGTAAAGTTGCTGACGTGGCTGCAGGTAATTGCAGTATGGGTTCTTCTTTGAAAAAGCCTAAGAATAAAACGAAGATTATTAGAAAAATCTGAATCAGAAATAGATTGAGATGATTCTGATCAAATACCCTTAGTAATTTCCCGCTTTCAAACCTTGCAATATCCGGTCGCACAGGAACCAGTCTTAATTTGAGATTGAGATAATAGTGTACTTGACCTTTTTTGGATTTAAGGTCTTTATATCTACTCAGGACATTTGCACGGGTGAGTCTTACTTTTCGTAGGCGTTTATCTACTGAACCAGCAAACAGAATAAAAAAATCTTTATTGGTAAAGGCTATGTATCCGAAAATCAAACTATAGGACAGGATACTTCCTAAGGTAAACCCACCAAAATACCCGGCAACCTGCCACTCCGTTTGAAGATTATTCTGAAGTTGGAACTCCACAAACCTAAAGCAATAGCAGGCATAGAAAATAGTGGGAACAATGGAATTATTGACGCAGAAATGAATAAAAGGCTTATTGATAACTGCCAAAAAAGGAAACTCCCGGCTATCAATAATATAAGTTGTCATGTGATAGGCCATGGTAAAGACTGCGAATCCAATCCCCATCAACATAAAGCTCAACCAAGAAACCTCATGCAAGTATTCTGGATCCAAGAATAAAAACGGGATACCCAAAACCACTCCAAAACCTTCAAAGGTAATTGCCAATAGCAGGACCCAAACCAGGATTAAGGCCAGATTTTTCTTGAGGTGCAACAAGAAAAGTTGGATGGGAAGACTATTCCAGAATTTATCTCTCATATGACTGATAAAAGATACGTTTTTTCTTAAAAGGGAAAAAAATTAAAAATCAGCCTATTGATTATCAATTCTTTAAAATTTTCCTTTCTCAATGCCCTTTATTTTCTGCTTTCCAAATATGGCCTTTCGATCTATAACTTTTACCTTCAGGCTCAAATTAGAATGATATGAGAACTTGGTTTTTGTGCAAAGTAAAATATGCTAAAGAAAATGAGCAGGGCCTACTCAAAAATATATCTGAGCAGTACCTGGTAGATGCTGTGTCTTTTACTGAAGCTGAGGCAATTTTATACGATAGACTTGGCTCTCAGATTCGTGGCGACTTTCAGGTGACCGGAATTAGCAAAAGTAATATAGTGGATGTGTTCTTTTATGAGGATGCTGATCTTTGGCACAAGTGCAAAATCACTTACTTGGTAGCAGACGGAGAAAGTGGTAAAGAAAAAAAGGTAACCCAATATATGATAGTTACTGCTGAAGATGTCAAACAAGCATTCGATAGAATTCAGGAAAGTCTCAGCAATATGCTGGTAAGTTTCCGAGTACCTGACATCACTGAAAGCCCAATTGTAGAAGTCTTCCCTTATGAAAAAGATGAGGAACTGGCTTTGCCTCCGGGAAATTTCAAACCTCTGGAACAAGAAGCAGAGGAAGAAGATTAAAACCTCTCTTTCAAATCCCCCAAAGCCTGCCTCTGGGGGATTTATTTTTTATTTAAACAAGAGCGTCAATTTGATGCCTTACAATAAATTGGATCAAATCATCCAATGAAAACTCCGCTCGCTCACAAGCATCGGCTATATCTTCTCTACTTACCTGTGCAGCAAAAGTTTTATCCTTGAGTCGCTTTTTCACTCCTTTGACTTCCATTCCTTCATAGCCATTGGGCCTCATTAGGGAATAAGCATGAATCAAACCGCTCAATTCATCAAAGGCATAGAGCATTTTATCCATTTCTGTTTTTGGATCTACACCAAAGTATTTAGGACCATGGGAAGCAATAGCTCTGATGATTTCAGGATCAATATTTCTAGCCTCTAATTCCTCCACAATTTTATTACAATGCGTTTCGGGCCACTTTTCCCAGTCCGCGTCATGGAGTAATCCAGCCAAAAACCATTTATGCTGAACATCCTCTGAATAGGCTTTTTCTTTTGCATAAGAGCGCATCAAATGTCCTACCTGCCTCATATGAGCAATTAGTTTTTCATTTTCTACCCATGCATGCAAAAGTTCAAATGCCTCATTTTCGGAAATCACATTTCCGCTGTTTTGAGGATCTCCAAACTCAGTTCTATTTAAATTCATTGCAGAATTATTCATTTCATATACTTTTTAATGTATTTTATAATATATTTTATGTAATTTGATTTGTTTTTTATGTATTTTTGAAAATGAATCACCCCAAATCCATCCACTACTTGGCTCAATTTGCCATAAGGTCAGATTACTTGATGCAAGTAACCTTGGATAAAAATGGGATTGTATTGAATTCAGATTCAGGATTGGGACCTACCCCATCGCTTTTCGAGAAAAAAGACAGGCCTATTCAATTTGCAGATTGCTTTCTTTCTTCTGATTGGGTAAAATATGAAAATAACCGCTTAAAAGCATGGCAGAATCACCATCAATCTTTTGTGGTGAATCTTCATAAAATCTCTTACCCATCAGGGAATTTAATTAAGACCAAGTGGGAGTTTTTCTTTTTAAGCTCAGAAATAGGAACTTGTTTGGGAATAGGGCACCCTATTGAAAGCCAAAAACCTTATAACATCGGTTTGGGTGATTTCATGGACAGTGAGGACTCCGCCAATGAAATCATGGACACTATCCTTGAAGATAGACTATTGGGATTTTGGGAGTTCAACCCTTTTGAAAAATCAAATACCATTTCTTCAGGACTAGCTCAAACGCTGGGATATTCAGAAGAAGAAATTTTGTCATCTGAAAAAATCTCTTGGGAAAAACACATTCACCCGGAAGATTTCAAACAGTTAACCATTGATTTAACCAAGCATTTCAAAAGTTTTGGTAACATCCCTTTCAAACGGGAATTCAGGTTGATTTCCAAAAGAAATCAAACTATCTGGATCATGGCTTTTGGTCGGACTATTCAGTGGACCAAAGAGCATCTTCCTAAGAAAGTTCAGGGAGTGATTTTGGATATTACAGAAAAGAAAAAGCAAGAGCTTTGGTTAAAAGAGCACCATTATTTCCTCAAGGACTTGGCATTTCAGCAATCTCATACCTTAAGAGCTAAAGTGGCCAACATCATGGGGCTATTAGACGTGTTGGACATAGAGCAACAATCCATAGAGTCTAAAAGAATTGTAGAAATCATCAAGAAAGAGACTCAGCAGCTCGATCAGGCATTAAAGAAAAGTATCAAAGAGTCCGTCAATCAAAATAAAACATTTGAAAAAGAGGGAATCTCTTCCTCTTTAGACTTGGATTAGAGATTCCTTATTTTCCATTTTGCTTTGAGGTAGCCCCAAATTACTTTGGGGCTCATGCTTTTTTTCCTCTGCTCGCTTCAAGCATATCCCACATTTCCTGAGGAATCTGATCCAGATTATTAAACTCTCCAGCTCCTTTCAACCATTCTCCACCATCTATGGTCATTACTTCTCCATTGACAAATGAGCTAAAATCTGAAACGAGGTAAGCGGCCAGATTTGCCAACTCCTGATGTTCTCCAACTCTCCCAACCGGCACTTTCTTGGCAGGATCAAACTTTTTCACCAAATCCCCTGGAAGAAGTCTACTCCATGCACCCTCTGTAGGAAATGGTCCCGGGGCAATAGCATTGGATCTGATTCCATACTTGGCCCACTCCACGGCCAAAGACCTTGTCATAGCCAATACTCCGGCTTTGGCAGCTGCTGAAGGCACCACATAACCTGATCCAGTCCATGCATAGGTGGTTACAATATTCAAAAATGTTCCATTCTGCTTTTTGGCGATCCAGTCCTTTCCTGCTGTAAGGGTCACTTGTGATGTACCTTTAAGAACTATATCCAAAACCGTATTGAAAGCATTGGTGGAAAGCCGCTCCGTTGGACTGATAAAATTACCCGCGGCATTATTTAATACTACATGGATTTGCCCAAACTCTTTGGTAGCATCTTCCCACATTTTCTCCACCTGATCAATTTCCCTGACGTCACAGGCTAGTGGAAGAACCTTCCCTCCTTTCTCCTTCATCATCTCCTCAGCTGTTGCATTTAAAACATCTAGTTTTCTTGAGGTGATAATAAGATTTGCTCCTAGTTCCAAAAAATACTCACCCATAGAGCGTCCCAATCCAGTACCTCCTCCAGTGATCAAAATATTTTTCCCTTTTAATGCCCCTTCCTTGAGCATGCCTTCGTTTAAAATCATAGAAATTTTGGATTTATCTTTCTCCAAGATAAAGACTCGGCCTGGTAATTGAAAGAACATTAAGGCCGATACGAATTAAATTTTAAGATGATTTAAAAAGTTTGACTGGGCCTTTTATCATTTTCTAGTTTATAAATCAGAAAGTATCTCACGCTATGAAAATAGGCTTAAGCTTAAAAACAAATAATAAACTGATGAAACGAATTCTTTTCTGGGCGTTATTTGCAAGTATTGGATTAAGCTCCTGTCAGGATGATGTGGATAGAACTATCCAAACTAATCTTCCGGTGGAGGCGAGGCAACTTTTGGATAATTCTCTCAATATCAGCGAGTCTCTTTTTTTTGCTATCCTGCGATATGGAGATTACCAGTCTCCCAATACGATTATTCCAGGGTGTCCAACAGTTACTTTCACTGAATCCACCAGAACTGTCACCCTCAACTTTGACACAAAAATCGCTTGTGAAATCAAAAATCAAGTTGAACGAAAAGGGCAAATCATTCTTCAATACGGACTCAATTCACCTACCTCAAGGTGGACACTAACTTATCAGGATTATCAGTTTGGGGAGTTTAAATTACAGGGAGTCAGAACCTTTACTCCCAAAAGTTTGATTGAAATTCAAGAATCCTTTGAAGACCTCAGAATTATTTCAAAAAATGAAGCAGGAACAACCATCAATGGAAACTTAACTCATCAAATTTCAAGAACACTTTTTGGAATCAACACCATCAATAGTACAGGGGAAGTTACAGGAATAAACCCCGTAGGTCGATCCATCCAACTGATTTTGGATTCTCCTAGAAAATTGGAAGCGACCTGCATCAGGTCAGGAAAAGTTTATCCCCGAGCGGGAAAAGAATCTTGGAGAATCAGTAGAGAACCCGGCAAATCAGTTCTTCACTCTTTGGAATATGTGGCAAAAGACAGTTGTAAAGTAGATGCCTTTGCTCAGCTCTCCGACGGAAGAAAATTACTTCTCAATCCATAAAAAAAGCCCCGAATCACTTCGGGGCTTTGATACTTTAATTCTAACGAATTAATATCTATAGTATTCAGGCTTGAATGGTCCTTCTACTTCAACACCAATATATTTGGCTTGATCTTCAGAAAGAGTATCTAGTTCAACACCCAATTTGGAAAGGTGCAATGCAGCTACTTTCTCATCCAAATGCTTAGGAAGCACATAAACACCAGGCTTATATTCTTCATGCTTTTCCCAAAGCTCCAACTGAGCTAAGGTTTGGTTTGTGAAAGAGTTGGACATCACAAAAGAAGGGTGTCCAGTAGCACATCCCAAATTAACCAATCGGCCTTCAGCCAAAATGATCAATTCTTTTCCATCCAAATCATAAAGATCCACCTGAGGCTTGATCACATTTTTTGTGTGACCATAGTTTTTATTCATCCAAGCCATGTCGATCTCATTATCGAAGTGGCCAATGTTACAAACGATAGCCTTATCCTTCATTGCTTTGAAGTGCTCGCCAGTGATAATATCCTTATTACCGGTAGCTGTTACAACGATATCAGCTTCTTTCACAGCGTCAACCATTTTCTTCACAGCATAACCATCCATAGCAGCCTGAAGCGCACAGATCGGGTCGATTTCAGTAACAATAACTCTTGCTCCAGCACCTCTCAAAGAAGCAGCAGAACCTTTACCTACGTCACCGTATCCAGCAACAACAGCAACTTTTCCAGCCATCATCACATCAGTTGCTCTTCTGATAGCATCTACCAATGATTCCTTACAGCCGTATTTGTTGTCAAATTTAGACTTAGTAACAGAGTCATTAACGTTGATCGCAGGCATTGGAAGAGTACCATTCTTCATTCTTTCATACAATCTGTGAACACCTGTAGTGGTTTCTTCAGATAGACCTCTGATACCAGCTACAAGCTCAGGATACTGATCCAACACCATGTTGGTCAAATCGCCTCCATCATCTAAGATCATATTCAATGGCTGTCGATCTTCTCCAAAGAAAAGAGTCTGCTCAATACACCAATCGAATTCCTCAGCAGTCATTCCTTTCCAAGCATAAACTTGGATTCCAGCTGCTGCGATTGCCGCTGCAGCATGGTCCTGAGTAGAAAAAATGTTGCAAGAAGACCAAGTAACTTCAGCTCCTAGAGCAACCAAAGTCTCGATCAAGACCGCAGTTTGGATTGTCATGTGAAGACAACCTGCAATTCTAGCTCCTTTCAAAGGCTGGGAAGCACCGAATTCTTCTCTCAATGCCATCAAACCAGGCATTTCAGCTTCCGCTAATTTGATCTCTTTTCTCCCCCAATCGGCAAGAGAAATGTCTTTTACTTTATACTGAATAAATTTTTCAGACTTAATTTCTGACATAGTGATATAGTTATTTAATACAAGACGTTTTCAAAAACTTTTGCAAAGGTACCGCTTAAAACCCGGAAATTAAAATTAGGTATGATAAACCGGAAATTGAATTTCTTTGAAATCAAAATATTGATTTTCACCATTTTCCAACTCCATTTCCAACTGCCCGTTTGGCCGCACATTGACAATTTTTCCTGAGAAAGAGTCATTTTTATGGTTGAAAACTGCTTTCTCTTGAAATAGAAACAGATGGTTTAAATATTCTGTTTTCAATTCAGCCCACTTTCTCTTTTTTAAGGCTATGTAAGACTGCTCTATTTGAGTGATCAATAGCCTAAAAATCTCCTCCAGATTAAATTCTGACCCCGTAATTTTTCTCAAAGAGCTAGGACCTGATATATCAAAGTTCAATTGATTGATATTCAACCCTACTCCAACTACTGCAAACTCCCATCCTTTGCCACTGTAGGAGTTTTCAATCAACATCCCTCCTATTTTACCTTCTCCGGGCACAATGAAGTCGTTGGGCCATTTGATCTGAATAAAAGGCAAATACTCACTTAAAACTTGCCTAATCCCATTTGAAACAGCCATATTTAGAAAAAATTGTTCTGAAACATCCATAAAATTTGGGCATAAAACGAGAGAAAAAGTCAGGTTTTTACCTGGCTCCACCTTCCAGATATTTCCCCTTTGTCCTTTCCCTTGTGTTTGGTTTTCACAGATGACTATACTCCCTTCTTTGGCTTTGCCTTCCCTGACTAATTGGAATGCAATGTCATTGGTTGAGTGACAGTCTGACAGGAAATGAACATCTTTTCCCAAAAAAATGGTATTGGCAAGAATTTTATACATATGTTTTTGGTTTGCCTGATACCGATTAGATTTACAGGCATTGCAAAATTAAAATATAAATATGACAGCAGAACAGCTGAGCAAAATCATCGTCAAAGGTATGGAGGAAAAAAAAGCCTCCAATATCGTGGTGATGGATCTAAGAAAAATTAAGAATACCGTAAGCGATTTTTTTGTGATTTGCTCCGGCAACTCAGACACTCAAATCGAGGCAATTTCCGATTCTATCGAAGAAATGGCTTTCAAAGCGGGAGAATCCAGCCCTTTCAGAGTGGAAGGCAAAAGTGGTAAACAATGGATTTTGATGGACTATGTGGACGTAGTAGCTCACATATTTCTGAAGGACAAAAGAGAGTATTATGGTCTGGAGGAATTATGGGGAGATGCGAAAGTTACCCGAGTTGGTTAAAATCCCTCAAACTTTAACCAGATCAAACCGTTTTACCTTAAGTTTAGAGAATTACTTATCAATCAATGAGCGAAAATAATAAAAGCAAAAAATTTGTCCCCAAACCGCCTCAGAAGCCAAACTTCCAGCTTTGGTTAATTGTGGTAGCAGTCATGGTACTGATTGGACTTACTTGGATCAATCAGAGAGGTGCTATGGTGGACATCACTCAAAAGCGTTTTGAAGACATGTATACGGCTGGTGACGTAGCCAAGGTCATGATTGTCAAAAATATGGACAGAGTAGATATTACCCTGAAGCCAGCCGCTTTATCTAAAGAAAAATATAAAACCGAACTAGAATCGAATTCTACTTTTTTCAATCCAAATGGGCCTCATTATTCCCTACAGGTTGTTTCTTGGGATAAGTTTGCTACTGACTTTGGTGCCATGGAAGAGCAGAGACCGGACGAAGAGCGAATTGGATACTCAGTCACTACTGAAGAGAACTGGAGCAGTTGGTTTGGAAGCTTCGGCTTTCTCATTCTTTTATTCGTTTTCTTCTGGTTTATGATGCGAAGAATGGCTGGACCATCAGGCCCGGGTGGACAGATTTTCAATGTTGGAAAATCCAAAGCACAGCTTTTTGATGCAGAGAATAAAGTCAAAATCACATTTGATAATGTGGCAGGACTGGATGAGGCTAAAGAAGAGGTTCAGGAGATTGTAGAATTCCTAAAAAACCCTTCCAAATTCACCAAACTTGGAGGTAAGATCCCTAAAGGTGCTTTATTGGTAGGACCTCCGGGAACCGGTAAGACATTATTAGCAAAAGCCGTAGCTGGTGAGGCTGGTGTACCTTTCTTTACATTGTCAGGTTCTGACTTTGTTGAAATGTTCGTTGGTGTGGGTGCAGCTAGAGTTAGAGACTTATTTAAGCAAGCCAAAGAAAAGGCCCCTTGTATCATTTTCATAGATGAAATTGACGCAATCGGTAGATCCAGAGGAAAAGGTCAAATGCCAGGTTCGAATGACGAGCGTGAAAATACCTTGAACTCCCTATTGGTGGAGATGGATGGTTTTGGAACTGACACAGGAGTAATCGTTGTGGCAGCAACCAACAGACCGGATGTATTGGATAGCGCCTTATTGAGACCAGGACGATTTGACAGACAAATCTCCATTGACAAGCCGGATATTGTAGGTAGAGAAGCGATTTTCAAAGTTCACTTGAAGCCTATCAAAACATCCGATGATGTGGATCCTAAAAAACTGGCTGCTCAGACTCCGGGCTTTGCAGGAGCAGAAATCGCCAACGTTTGTAATGAAGCTGCCTTGATCGCCGCAAGAAGGAATAAAGCTGCAGTAGACATGCAGGATTTCCAGGATGCTGTGGATCGTGTAATCGGAGGTTTGGAGAAGAAAAATAAAATTATCTCTCCGGAAGAGAAGAAAATTGTAGCATATCACGAGGCTGGTCACGCTGTTGCAGGCTGGTTCTTAGAGCATGCAGACCCATTGGTGAAGGTAAGTATCGTTCCAAGAGGTGTAGCTGCTTTAGGCTATGCACAATATCTTCCTAAGGAGCAGTTCCTATATCAAACCGAGCAACTCATTGATGAGATGTGTATGACTTTGGGAGGTAGAGCTGCCGAAGAAATCATATTCGGAAAGATCTCCACCGGAGCCTTGAGCGATTTGGAAAGAATCACCAAAATGGCCTACTCTATTGTTTCTGTTTATGGAATGAATGAGAAATTAGGAAATGTTTCTTTCTATGATAGCAAGAGTGATGGCTACAAAATGACAAAGCCCTACTCTGAGGCTACCGCTGAGATGATTGATCAGGAAGTGCACAAACTGATTGAATTTGCTTATCAGCGTACTTTGGAATTATTGAGAGACAAGAGAAATGAATTGGAGACTTTGGCTAAAGAGCTTTTGGAAAAAGAAATCTTATTCCAGTCTGATCTTGAAAAACTAATCGGAAAGAGACCATTTGCCAAAGAAACTACCTATCAGGCATACACCAATAAAAAAGATTTGGTAGCTCCTGAAAGCAAAGATTCCGAACCTGAAGTCAAAGCTTCTGAATCGGAGGAAAAGGAATCAAAGGAAAAAGAATCAAATGAAACAGATTCAGTCACAGTTTCCGAAACGGATACAAAAACTGAAAAATGATTTCCAACAAAAGCCCCGTTTTAGACGGGGCTTTTTATTTTTGTTTCTGAAATCTATCTTTCCGAATGTTTTCCCATCTGCAGAATTTTTCCCTCAAAGAGAAAAAAATCTATTTCGCCTCTGATTTTCATTTGGGAGCACCGTCTTCTGAAGCAAGCAAAAGCCGTGAAAAAAAGATTATTCAATGGCTTGATTCTATTCAATCAGATGCTGCTGCTATTTTTCTGGTAGGTGATATTTTTGATTTTTGGTTCGAGTACAAAGAAGTCGTTCCCAAAGGCTTTATCCCCTTTATTTCAAAAATCCAACAACTGAGAGAAGCTGGAATACCTATCCTGTTTTTCACGGGGAATCATGACTTATGGATGAAGGACTATTTCACGGAGGAACTTGGAATCCCCGTTTATCATCATCCCATTGAGTTGATGGTCAATGATAAGACCCTATTGGTAGGTCATGGTGATGGTTTGGGACCGGGAGATCATTCTTATAAATTCTTAAAAAAGATATTTGTCAATCCTGTTGCACAGTGGCTCTTTAGATGGATTCATCCTGATTTGGGAATTAAGCTTGCAAAAGCCTGGTCTGGAAAAAGCAGGATAACCAATTCTGAAAAAGGAGAAGATCGGTTTTTGGGAGAAGAAGAGTGGCTTTGGCAATATTGCAAAGACTTAGAATCCAAAAGACATCATGATCTATACATCTTTGGGCATAGGCATCTTCCTTTGGAACTTCAAGTCGGCGATCATGCGACATATTTCAACTTAGGAGAATGGGTCAGCCAGTTCACCTATCTTGAGTTTGACGGTAGAAAGGCTGAGCTAAAAAAATTCAAAGCACCTGCAGAATATTAGTTTTTGAGTAAAGCATGCTAAATTCCTGAAATTGCATTGAAATAGGGTAAGCCATGAAATATTGCTGGATAGTTTTTTTTCTATTACCTCTGAGACTGTTTGCTCAGGAGGCAGTATTATCCAGCCCGATAGCCGATTGGGAAGTCAATCAATTGAGTTTGGTTTCCTTTGATACCAAGGATCAGATTTTTGCAAGCAATATTCAGGGAGATATTTTCCTTTTTGATTCGAAAGGAACACAAAAAAATTACTTTTCTCCTCCTCGTCAGGGACAACTGCATCAACTCGAAGCTGCTTGGACTGTGAATATTTTCACCTTTTCTTCAGACTTGCAGCAGTATAGAATCCTAGATAGGTTTTTAAATCCCCTGGCCGAAAATGGTTTTTTGCAAGTCAACGTCACCTTAGCCAAAGCAGCAACTTTAGGGAATAACAATGTGATATGGATTTGGGATGAATCTGATTTTAGCTTAAAGAGATTAGACTACCTGAGAAATACCATACTAGATTCCCAGCCTTTGAACCTAATTCTCAATTCGGAAAGCTTATCTGTCACCGAAATCAGAGAATTTAAGAATCGCCTTTTCATGAATATTTCCAGTTCGGGCGTATACGTTTTTGATAATCAAGGGAATTTTATCAAGAAATTTGATTTAAAAAATCAGGAAAGACTCTGCTACTTTCAGGAACAGTTGCTTTGGTTGGAAGATGGCATTATTTGGACTTTAAACCTACAGACTTTAGAGAAAAGACCGGCAATTCAAATACCAAATGCTGAATTTGAAGGTATACAGATTGGACAAGAATTTATGACTTTGACTCATAAAAACAGGATTCAGGTCTTCCGAGTACCACAAGAACTTAAGCAAAAGCAATAAAAAATCCCCAAAGAATAGCTCTAAGGGGATTTTTTTGGATTTGGTGGGATATAATTATCCGATTTTCACCAATTCAATATCAAAGATTAAATCTTTTCCAGCTAATTGATGGTTCGCGTCCAATGTGATTTTCTCCTCATCTACGTGAGTTACAATCACTGGCATTGGTTGACCGTTAGGCCCCTGTAGGCTTAACTGCATTCCAATTTCCGGTTTGATATCAGCAGGCACCTGAGTTTTTGGCACATCAATCATCATATCATCTCTACGCTCGCCATAAGCTTCAGCGGCAGGAATAGTTACAGTTTTTTTATCACCCACAGCCATCCCGTGAACAGCCGCATCGAATCCTTGAATCATTTGTCCTCCACCTACAGTAAAGCCAAGTGGCTCTCTCTGAACTGAAGAATCAAACACACTCCCGTCTTCTAGTTTTCCGGTGTAGTGCACTTGCACATTGTCACCTTTTTTTGCTTGCATGATAATTTATTGTTTTTGTTAAAAGACAAAGGTACAAATTATAGTTGGGGAAGGAAAGCCGAACAGTTCCGAAGCATAGTGTCCGAAATCATTATAAATATGTACACTTGCGAACACTTTTTAATGAAAAATGCTGAAATTAGGCTTAGAAGCGTATTGGCATCATTTTCCCCTATTACATGGCAAAACAGACAATCATGGAGAATCAAGATCTTGGCAAAATATTAATTATTGACGATAACGAGGACTTATTATTTGCTGCCAAAATGCTTTTAAAAAAGCATGCGAAGGAAGTGACTATTGAAAAGGATCCGAGAAGAATTCCATTTTTGATCAATAATAACAACTACGATGTAATTCTTTTGGACATGAATTTCCGGGAGGACACCACTTCTGGAAAAGAGGGATTTTTCTGGCTAAGTCAAATCAAAGAAATAGACCCCAAAGCTGTCGTAATTTTAATCACGGCATTTGGAGATGTGGAAATGGCTGTTCAGGCACTCAAAGAAGGTGCTACAGATTTTATCTTGAAGCCATGGCAAAATGAAAAACTCTTGGCCACACTTTCTGCAGCGGTTAGATTAAAAGAATCTTACAATGAAGTAGACAAGCTTCAGAAAAAGCAAAAGCAGCTTCAGTCCGATCTCAAAAAACCTTACACAGATATCATCGGGAGCAGTGCTTCGATGAAAAACATCTTTTCCATCATAGATAAGGTAGCACAAACTGATGCCAATGTCTTGATCTTAGGCGAAAACGGTACTGGTAAAGAATTGATTGCCAGAGCCATTCACGAAAGATCTCTGAGAAAGGACGAAATCTTCGTTGGAGTAGACATGGGAGCCATCACAGAAACCTTGTTTGAATCCGAGCTTTTCGGTCACAAAAGGGGCGCATTTACGGATGCAAAAGATGATAGAGCAGGTAGATTCGAGATTGCGGATAAAGGAACCCTATTCCTGGATGAAATCGGGAATTTATCCATGCCTCTTCAATCTAAATTATTGACTGTTTTGCAAAAAAGAGAGGTGACTAGAATTGGAACCAACAAGGCCATTCCGGTTGATATCCGTCTCATTTGTGCTACCAATATGCATGTGCATGAAATGGTCATGGAGAATACATTCAGACAGGATTTGCTATATCGGATCAATACAGTTGAAATTTTCCTTCCGCCTTTGAGAGAAAGACAGGATGATATACCACAATTAGCCAATCACTTCCTAAAGCAATACAGTCAAAAGTATAGAAAGGAGTTTAGCAGCTTTACTTCCTCTGCTATGGAGTTACTTCAGCGCTATCCTTGGCCTGGTAATATTCGGGAACTTCAGCATGCCATAGAAAGGGCTATCATTATGGCAGAAGGAAATCAATTAGACTCAAGAGATTTCTTCTTCCTTTCTGCCAAACCTGCCTCAGAAAAAGCTCCAGTTTCCAACACCCTGAATCTGGATGATATGGAAAGAAGTACGATTCAGCGTGCAATTGATAAAAACGGAGGTAATATTTCCAAAGCAGCAAAAGAGCTGGGCTTGACCCGTGCATCTTTGTACAGACGATTAGAAAAATATGGATTATAAAGTAGGCTTACTGGGGCGAATCGCCCTTTTAGCCGGATCACTCTTTTTTTTAGCCTATACCATTATTGATGAATGGGGAGTCTTCATGATTTCCCTTTTCATCATTATGGTGATTATTCAAATCATTTTTTTACTTCGATATTCTGAGAGTTCATTCAAAAAAGTAAGGACCTTTTTGGACAACATTAAGCAGGATAAGTATTCGCAGGTTTATCCGGTAAAATTTGACGGAACTGAAACTGATGACCTTCATATTGAATTCAATGCGATTTTGGCCAAACTCAAGGAAGATCAGGCAGAAAAAGAGGCAAATTACCAATACTTCCGCTCAGTCTTTAAGCACTTGAGCATAGGCCTGATCACTTTTGGTGAAAATGGAGAAATCCAAATCATGAATACCTCCGCCAAGAGAATTTTGAATGTGGATGAGCTCAAAAATGTTAATCAAATAGAAAACCTCAATAAAGAGCTTTTTCTGGCGATTAAAAGTTTGCGTACTGGAGGAAGTGAATTGATCAAAATCGCTCATCCCGATGGGATCATGCAGCTGTCTGTTTACGTCATTGAACTTTTGATGCGGGGAGAAAAATTCAAGTTGGTTTCCCTTCAAAACATTCAATCTGAATTGGAGGAAAAGGAAATGGAAGCATGGCAGAACTTGGTCAAGATTCTAACTCATGAAATCATGAATTCCATTGCTCCTATTTCTTCCTTAGCCGGCACACTCAAGGGCGAATTGGAAAATCAATTAGAAAAAAATGAGGGATTGAATCCTTCGGATCTGGAAGATTATTTGATGGGAATCACTACCATCGAGAAGCGCTCAGAGGGATTAATCAGCTTTGTTTCGGACTTTAGAAGCTTGGCTCATATCCCAGCTCCAAAATTTTCCAGTATCAGAATTTCTAACCTTTTTGAGCAATTGGAAACCCTGCTTCACCATCAAATACAGGCAGGCGAAATCCATCTTATCAAAGAAATTGATCCTGAAGAATTAATTCTATTTGGAGATCAAACCCAAATCGAGCAGGTGATGATCAATCTGACTCAAAATGCTATACAGGCAGTTGAGGATTCTGATGAGAAAATTATCCGTCTCAGGGCATTTATAGATGAGGCAGGAAAAATAATTATTGAGGTTTGTGACACCGGAAAAGGAATAGAGGAAGAAGCACTAGGTAAAATTTTCATTCCGTTTTTCACTACCAAAAAGAAAGGCTCGGGCATTGGTCTCTCCCTCTCCAAGCAGATTATGAGAAGACATAAGGGCAATATTCAAGTGCGCTCTACGATCGGAGAAGGAACAGTCTTCAAACTGATATTCAATGGGTAAGAATCTGATTTGTTTTGAAATATCATCTAGTTTAAAAAAGTTGATTCAAAATCATCTTTCATCCATTGATGTAACTTGGAGAATTGCCTTAATAAAATGATTTTTAACCTAACCCTAACCTCCCATGCTTGCCAAAATCAAAAGCACTTTTCTCATTATTAAAGACTGGATTCTTAAACAACTCAAAAAAATAAGCCCTGGCGATCATGCCTTCAAAGGAGCTGGGATTAGATTGATCTTTGGTTCAATGATTTTTTTCCTGATAGAAACAGTCGGGATGGTTTTAAATTTCAGGGATCCTTGGATCTTATTACTGGGTTTAGTGATCATTTTAGCTGCAACTTTAGCTGCATTCCTTTCGAACTGGTTGCTTAATAAATGGAATGAACTTCCCCGCCTTTTCAAAATTGGACTTTTCATTGCTGCCCCTCTTTTACTGGTCACAAGATTAGGGGATGAAAGGGTACTCCTTTTCTTGATACTGGTATTCGCTCTTTTGGGTGCAGGATTGGCGAGTTTGAAAAAGGGTTACTTTCCCAAACTTAGTACTCCCAAGAAAGTGGTTGTTTTTTTGGGCACTATTGTGGGTTTAGCGGGAGCAATTGCATTTATTTATTTCCTGAGTATCCGTGGTTTGGAGATGAAACCTATTATCAATGCTGGAAAGCTAGCTGAAGATAATATTCCGGTAATCGAAGCACCTTCACCAGCTGAAAAAGGTAAATATGGAATTAACTATTTTACCTATGGTTCGGGAAAGGATATCAGGAGAGAAGAATTTGCAGAAGGGGTGAGCTATCAAACTGAGTCCGTGGATGGGACGGCCTTTCTGGACAATTGGGAGGGAATTTCGGGCAAGTACAGAACTCATTATTGGGGCTTTGATTTTAAGGAATTACCGCTCAATGGAAGAGTTTGGATGCCTGAAGGAGATGGACCATTTCCTTTGGTTTTGGTAGTGCATGGTAATCATCCCATGCAAGATTTTTCTGATCCGGGCTATGATTATTTAGGTGAATTATTGGCTTCCCGAGGTTTTATTCTGGTATCTGTTGACGAAAATTTCCTAAATGGATCCTGGTCCGACTTTCCTAAAGGATTGGATAAAGAAAATGATGCAAGAGGATGGATCTTACTTGAGCATCTAAGACAATGGAAGGATTGGTCCACAAATCCTCAGCATGAGTTATATCAAAAAGTAGATTTAGATAAGTTGGCATTGATCGGGCATTCCCGAGGTGGAGAGGCAGTGGGCCATGCTGCTATGTTAAATCAGCTAGACTACTATCCTGATGATGCCAGCATCAAATTTGACTATCATTTCAATATCCAGTCTATCGTTGCAATAGCTCCGGTAGATGGGCAATACAAGCCTGGTAGCAGTTTGACCAAGTTTGAAAATGTGAGCTACTTGGGAATTCACGGTGCACAGGATGCAGATGTAGAATCATTCGATGGGGCCAAACAATATGAGCGCATTGCATTTACTGATTCGGCTTATCGATTTAAAGCAGGCATCTATATCTCTGGGGCCAACCATGGGCAGTTCAACAGCAGCTGGGGAGACAATGATATTCTAGCTACTTTTTCAGGTATCTTGAATAAGAAGCAATTAATGGATGTTGAAGATCAGGAGCGGGTAGCTGAGGTGTTTATTTCTGCTTTTTTAGAAACTACCCTGAATCAAAAAATGGAATATTTACCACTTTTTGCAGATGCTAGAAAGGGAAGAAATTGGTTACCTGAAAGTATTTATTTGAGCCAATTTGAAGATTCACGAAGTCGATTTTGGGCTGGCTATGATGAGGATTTTGAAGTGAAGACCCTTACAAAAGGAAGGCAAGCTGTTGGTAAAAACCTAAGCGTGTGGAGAGAAGGAGAAGTTATTCCTAAATATGGTTTGAAGGGCACGAGAGCGGTATTTTTAGGCTGGAACTATGAAGAATTTGGTGGAGATACTTTGGACTGGGAAGGCTTGGAAAAGCCTAAACTTCCTGACTCTGTACTTTCGGTTTATTCTATGATTTTGGATCAAAACAGCTTCCGGCCGGATTCCAGCTCGGTTTTGATTTTCTCATTGGCAGAATCAGATGAGAGTTCCAATCCCAAAAGCTCCGGAAAATGGGTGAAAAATGAGTCTAACAATGAAAATCAAAATACTGAAGAAAATAGTGAAGAAACTGATCTAGAAGATGAGGAAGAAGAAGAAGAAGAAAAGGATGATGAGAAACCGCTTCAACCATTGGATTTCAGTATTGAATTGATTGATAGCGAAGGAGAAAAAATCAGGTTTCTTTTGAGTGATTATTCTCCTTTACAGCGATTGATCAAGTCTAGAGTATTGAAAATTCAGTTTTTGGATAAGGAGGATGAGACAGAAAGTATATTTCAGTTTTATCAGTTTGACTTGAATAAATATGCTTTAAAAAATCCCTTTTTTGACCCTTCAAAACTTCAGGAAATCCACTTTATTTTCGATCAATCGGAAGCAGGAGTAGTGGTATTGGATCAGGTAGGTTTGATGCCGAGATTGGATAATTAACTTTCAAAAAATCTCTTTATAAAGGACTCTACCCAAAGAGAATCTTTCAATCCAAAAATTATAAATAACCTCAGAACAGAAAAAAATGCAACTACCACATAGGGCATTAAAATAACTTTTTGCTTTCGGTAATGCCTGAAAATCAAAAAGCAAATAATTAAAAGGAGGAGTCCGATGTTTAGAACATTCAAAATAACCGGTGGTAAAGGTAGATTTTCAGGGCTTTTGTAGATCATCATCAAGACAAGAAACATGAGTCGGACTGTTGCAGGCGGTAGTACCCAAAATACCGTAGAAATCATCCAGGCTGCATGTAAATCAGTTTTTCTGACCGAATAAATACCAGCTAAAACGGCAAATGCAAAGCCGATCATGGTCATCAATTCGGATAAGGAAGTACTGTATTTGATTGCTACTCTTGGTCCTTCATTGATATTCATATTTCCAGAAATGACCTGAATGGCTGAAATAAATACCGCTCCAGCTACAAAAACACCGAATATACCAAGCTTTCGATGGAGAGAGATTTTCTTTCTTGAAATCAGGTAAGGCTGAATTATCAAAACCCCATACCAAGTCATAGCGCTTAAACCGTGTAAATGCCAATGTAATGGCGCTTCAGAGAAGCCCAGCCAATACCTGCTAAACCCTAAAACGGTTATAAAAAATGGAATAAGAAGCCAAAGATGGGTATGAGAATAACGGTTGATTGATTGATCCACGATTAAAGAGTTTTTTAAATTACCTATTCCAAAAATCACTCACCATTTATTAAGTTAGTAAAAAATATTTCAAATATCTGAATGAGAAGGGATTACCTAATATTATCATTTTTTATTTGTTTGAAATTCATCCTCCAATGGCTGGTAGTTCATCCGGATTTTGAACTCCACCGAGATGAGTTTTTACACTTGGATCAAGCGGATCATTTAGCTTGGGGATACCTTTCTGTTCCGCCTTTCACTTCTTGGAATTCTGTAGTAATTCGATGGTTGGGAAATACTGAATTTTGGGTTCGCTTTTTCCCCGCACTTTATGGGGCATTGACTATTTGGGTGATTTGGAACTTGGTCGGGAAATTAGGAGGAGATCTTTTCGCCAAGAGTCTTAGTGCTGTGGCCTTATTATGTTCAGCTCTGATCCGACTCAATATACTCTACCAGCCTAACTCGGTAGATATCCTTTGCTGGACTTTGGTATTTTACTTTTTGGTGAGGTTAATTCGGGATCAGGATCCTAAAAACTGGTATGGAATTGCACTCAGTTTTGCTTTTGGCTTTCTGAATAAATATTCCATCGCCTTTTTAGGTTTGGGGCTTCTCTTAGGAATCCTAGCCACTCCCCAAAGAAAATTGCTCGGCAGCAGGCAGGTCTTATTTGCCATATTAATTTTCATACTTCTTATTTCTCCAAATCTCCTTTGGCAATGGAAGAATGGCTGGCCTGTACTCACCCATATGGACTATCTCAGTCGGTATCAATTGGCCAATAATTCCAGAATCGGCTTTTTGATGGAGCAATTGCTATTTTTTTATCCATCACTTTTTATCTGGATCATCGGATTTGGAGCATTGGCATTTTCAAAAAAATTCAGGGATTACAGACTTATCCCATGGACTTTTGTCTTGACCCTAGCCCTATTTACCTTCTTCAAAGCCAAAGCCTATTATGCCATCGGGCTTTATCCTGTAATCGTTGCTTTTGGAGCATTTCAGCTATCTGAATTTATCCGAAATTCATCCTTATTCAAACAAACAATCAGGCAAAATTTACTTCGTTCAGCCCTACTTATTTTACCAATTGGCTTATTTTTTCCAGCTGTTCCCCTGATCCATCCTTTTTACTCTCCTGAAAGAGTTCTTAACTCTCCTCCTGCTTATTCCAAGCTTGGTCTCAACCGATGGGAAGATGGAAAAGAGTATCCTTTACCTCAGGATTTTGCCGATATGCTGG
Source organism: Algoriphagus sp. UBA3586 (assembly GCF_002376385.1). Taxonomy (NCBI): domain Bacteria; kingdom Pseudomonadati; phylum Bacteroidota; class Cytophagia; order Cytophagales; family Cyclobacteriaceae; genus Algoriphagus; species Algoriphagus sp. UBA3586. The sequence continues at coordinate 92,122 of NZ_DFMT01000050.1, forward strand.
GATGGAAGGAGATGGCCACCTTGGTAGATGAAGCTTTTGCTCAAATGCCTGAAAAAGGTCGGACAATGGTGATTTGCACCAATTACGGACAGGCTGGAGCGATTAATTTTTACACCCAAACACCAGGGTTAAAAGCCTTCACCATGAATGCGGATTATTTGTATTGGTTTGATTTGGAAGAGCCGGTGGATCATTTGATTTTGGTGAGAAGTGATTTTGAAAAACTAACTGAGGAAGAGATCAATTTTTTTGAAGAACATAGATTGATTGGTACAGTTAATCATCCCTTAGCACGAGAGAAAGGAACGACTGTACACTATCTTCGAGGAGCTAAAATCCCTGTCAACCCAATTTTGGAAGAAGAGATAAAGGAGGAGAAAAAAATGTGGGAAAGAGAAGGGAATTGAACCTTGATAATCCTGAATCTCTTCTACCCTAACCAAATCTTTTTTCATTAGTAGGCTGGAAGAAAGAAGACTGAAGCTTACAATGGGCATTCCCAATAATATTTTGAACACTATCTTATTCGAAGTACTCCTTTATGAGCAAATACTTTTTTAGGAAATAGCCAACCATGAAAAGATGTTAAAAAATTAGTAATCAACTGCTTATTAAATTATTTTTCATAGGTCTAAAAAAGTAAACTATGAAACCAATATTAGCCTTCATTGCAAGCTTTCTATTTTTATTGAATTTTGGAAAGGCACAAGATAACCATGCCCAATACGGACAGGCCCAAAATGGACAGGCCCGAAACGGACAAGCCCAAGATTTTGAATCTTTCAAGATTCGAGACAATATTGATTTAGGAGTTCCAATTGAGCCATTTTCAACATATGGCTATGGATTGAATAAAAAAACTTCCAATAGCTATCTTGATTTCCAAGTTGAGGAATTTGATTTAGTAAAAAAGCCTAAATTTTATTCTAAAGACCCCACTCAAAGAATTATTGGGTATAATGAAAACCCAATGCCCCAAATGAATTTTTCATTGCTTGCGGTTCCATTACCCGACACCAATAGCAAGATGCCGCTTCAGAAATTAGATTATTCAGAAAATCCGACACTACTAATAAAGCCTCTTTATTGAAATCGAAGACAAGGTCGAGATTTTGATATTACAGACCCCATATATCTAAATTCATGAATTTGCTCTATAAAGAATCAGAAAAATTATAAGATTAAATTAAATTTTTTCTTAGTTTACTTTTTTAACAAAAACTATTCGTTGTTATGATTCAACAATTAGATTTTTTCTTCTATTTCCGAAAAATTCAAAAAATCATTTTCGGGGTTTTTATTTCTTTAGGGCTGTTATTTCTGAATTCATGTGGAGAAAAAGAGGATCCTCTTCCTGAAGGTTTTGACTTTGTTACCGACTTTGAATTAATACCATATGACTCGGTTTTCGTGATTTGGCAGGGAACTCACGAGTTGAACCTTACACCAAAGTTTTTTGGAGCATTTGGAGATGAAATAACTTTGGAATTCAATCCTTCAATTCAATATTTCATTGATGGAAAAAAAAGTTCAAACCCTCCAAGAATACCACTTCATCAAGAAAAAGAATTTGAACTTTATGGGAAAATCGGTCGAATAAAAAGTAAAACCTTAAAAATCAGAGTAATTGATGTTGACCCAAAGACTTATGTTTCAAAGTTTAAGGCTTCAATGGCTGATTCCACAAAGGCTCCATATGCAATTTCCGGTAGATCTTTTGTGGATTTCAATGCGAGCATTTATGATTATAGGGGAAAGGAATTTCCTGAAAATGAAAAGCCTGATTATAAATTCTTTTTTGATGGTAAGGTCTTGGAGAGTCTCCATAGAGTTCCAGTTCTAAGATCAGGTGAAATTCCGTTTTGGGTAGAAATTGAGGATAAAAAAAGTGAAGTTGAAATACTTTTCTCCCGAGAACTGCCTGATCTTTCTAGGAAATATTCTTTACCAATCATTTTCCATATTATCCATTCAGGACAAGAAAAAGGAACTACAGAAAATCCCTCACAAGAAAAAATTATCGAGCTTTTGCATGAAACAAATGAATGGCTACAAGGCAGAAAAAGTTCTGGGTCGAGGAAAGGACATAATCAAGTGGACCCCAATTTAGAGTTCTTTCCAGCCTTAATTGGACCAGATGGTTTTCCTTTGCTTGAACCAGGAATCAATCGGGTTTTTTCGGAAAGAAATTCCTTCCGAAGTGGAGATGTAACAACTCATAAATACTTATTTGATAACATGTGGGACCCAAATAATTATGCCAATGTATTTATAATGAACATTGACGGCGCTGGAGGGTTTGCATTTTATCCACCTTTATCAGATGAAAAGCTATCTAGGTTTTATGGATTTACAATCGATAAGCGTTTAGATACTTTTACAATGCTTCATGAGATAGGACACTTTTTGGGTTTGCCTCATACCTTTTCTGTTGGAAAACACTGTTTGAATAGAGATGGGTTTATGGATACAGATTCTTATAACGAAGATACAAAGAAAATCAAGGGCCAATTCAAGACTAACTGTAATGGAGAATATTTTTACCCAACTAACGTGATGGACTACTTCCCCAGTGTCAGTAATAGTTTCACCTTAGATCAAGTCAATAAAATGAGATCCACAATAGATTTAGGGTATTTTTTACCAACAAATGTCAATCCAAATGGCAGAAGTCAATCAAAACCTTGGGTTCGTGGAGTATTTGATCCGGGGGTTAAACCGATTGAATAAACTGTCTAATAATAGCTTAATCTTTGAGTTCAACTCCTTCAGAGTTGTGGCGCACTAAAGCCCCCCAGTTTCACTGGGGGCTATTGAAGAGTTAAACCACTTCGTGGTTATTTGATCATTTGACCAATTCCATCCTAATGAAAAAATCCTGAAAGGATTGAATCTCTCAATAACCACGTTTGCAATCCGTCGAAAAGTAAAACGCCCTTCCATAACTTCATAAAACTAAATGGGGCAAACTTTTGTATTTTCTTGAAAATATCAACATAAAAAAAAGTGGTGCTTGCTGCAATCAACAAACACCACTAATTTCTAAGCCATTTTTAGCTTTCTTATTTCAGCTTTCTCACTTATCCTTAGGTTTATCCCTTTGCATTTCTATCATGTCCACCGGTGGCGGAGTATTATCACCCAATAGATGGCGAACGAAGTAGTCTCCCATTTTCCAGAAGAAATACTCGGTCATGTCTCCATAGCCATGTCTCTGACCAGGTAGAATCACAAATTCAAAACGCTTTCCGGCTTTGATCAAAGCATTAGCCATGCGGATAGTGCCCGCAGGATGCACATTATTATCCACATCACCGGTTGAGAGCATCAGATGCCCCTTCAAGTTTTTAGCCAAGTCAGGGTTCTTTTCAATCTGATAAACAAAGGTTGTATCACCTTTAGGTGAAATTTGTTCTTTCACTCCATGATGCTTCTCTGACCACCAACGGTTATAGATATTATTCTCATGATTTCCAGCCGAAGAAACAGCCACTTTGAATACATCTGGGTAAACCAGCATGGCGGCTGTAGACATAAAGCCTCCTCCTGAATGCCCATGGATACCTACTTTGCTTCTATCAATAAAGTCATGACGGTCTGCCAATTGCTCTAAGGCCGCTTTTTTATCAGCCAAACCATAATCTCTCAGGTTTCCATAGCCATAATTATGGTACCACTTAGAGCGTGCTGGATGTCCCCCTCTATTACCCAAGGTAACCACCACAAAACCAAACTGGGCCAACCTATCAGTTCTATCCATACTTCTGCCGAAAGACTTATTCACTGCTTCCGTTTGAGGTCCAGGATACACATATTCGATAATCGGATACTTTCGGGTTGAGTCAAAATCGAAAGGCTTAAACATGACACCATACAAATCAGTAATTCCATCATCTGCCTTGAATTTGAAAGGCTCAGGAAACTGATAGCCCGCTGCGAATAATTGACTCAAATCTGCTGTTTCAAGATCCATCACCTTGTTCCCATTTCTATCTTTCAACACAGAAACCGGCGTAGTATTCACACGGGAATAAGTATTTACAAAGAAGCTTGCATTGTCATTGATGTCGATATCATGATTGAAATCACCGGCATTTAAAAGGCTCACTGCACCACCATCCAAGCTCACGGAATAAAGATGCTCGTAGTAAGGATCCTCCCCTTTCTCGCGTCCATTGGCTACAAAGTAGAGTTTTCTGTTTTTGGCATCAACTCGTGCTGCACCAGCGGTATGGTAAGGACCGGAAGTCAATTGTCTCTTCAAAGTTCCGTCTTTTCCATACAGGTAAAAGTGTCCCCAACCATCACGTTCAGACCACCAAATCAATTCATTTCCTACCAATTCCAGCTTTTCAAAATCAATATAAGTATTGCTTCTTTCCTCAATCACTACTTCTTTTTGATTGGAAGCTAAGTTCCATCTTACCACATCCACTTTTTTCAAATCCCGGGAAGTGATAGCAAAGTAAAACTCGTTGAGATTACCCAACCATGTCGCTGGTCTGAAATCATCATCTCTAGTATTTGCCGGAGGAGTAGTAGACCATAGTGAAACAGTCTGATCCTTGAAGGTGGAAATTGGAAGTTTCTTCATTTCCATCTGATCAAAGGAGAAGTGTAAAAGTTCAGTTTGAGGCTGTTCCTTTTCACCCGGCATAGCATACTTATAGGTCTCCAAAGTTGGACGAGGATTTCGGGTGTTATGAATCACCCAAAGGTCTTTCACATCTCTTTGGTCTGTTCGAGTCATTACAAACTGCTTGCTGTCAGAGCTCCAAAGTACACCTGCCCTTTTGCGGTCATCTTTGGATTTTTCCTCTTCTACATTGTCATCACCACGACCACCCCAGCCGTATTCATAATCCTTTTCTCCATCTTCTGTGAGTTGATTTTCAACTATTGTTGAATCTTTTTCATCTTTCACCGCTTTGAGGAAATTTTCCTTATCCATCCAGTAGAGGTTGTAATTTTTCATATACACCACTTTGGAGGAATCAGGAGAGATATTGGCCCATGAAAGCCTTTTCGGATCTTTTTCCGTTTCAATTTCCGTCAACTGCTGAGTTGAAATGTTGTATAGAAAAGTGTGTACTTTTTTCTCCAAGGAGTCCTTGGAATTTTTGTTCTTTTCCTTGATTTCAGCCCAGTCTGATTTGAGGACATCCGCTGTACTTTTCACTTTGAATCGGATGGTATTTTCATCATCCATCAGTTTCAAATCATCCAATTTCAGATGCTGCCCATCGAAAGGATCCTTAACCGCACGGGTGATCTCAGCTGCAAGCTTATCCCTGTCAAACATTTCGGACTTGCTTCTTCTAACCGGATCCACCACATACCAGCGTTTCCCTTCGCTGGTTTCGTATTCGTACCAAAAACGATCTGATTTTTTCATCCAATGTGGGTTAACACTGGTGGAAAAGATCATCTTCTTTAGCTTCTCAGGTGAAAAACGAGATGCCAGTTCATAATTACCAGAGTAAACAGGCTCTTGGGCATGACTTGTAGCAAAAGCCAAAAAGAACCCAAAAGCGAGTAAAATTCTACGCATAATCTCTATAGTTTATTTTCTGACGAAACTAAAAAACAGGACTTTAAGCTACTTTACCGCTTGCGTAAAAAGGGGAAAGAAAAGCCTTTTGATCTCTCTGAGCTTCAGTCATACAGATAATTCATATTCACTTAACGGGCACTTCATATTCACCAAATAATCTTCTGGATTCATAGTAAATACTTAACAACCTAAACATGCTGGATTCAAATTGGGAGACTACCTTTCGATCAAAACAAAAGCGTGAAGACCCATTTCAAAACCATTGTTGTATCCGATGTGCATTTGGGTACCAGAGGATCCAAAGCCAAAGAAATAGCGAGATTTCTTAAGCAATACCGTTGTGAGAATCTTATACTTAATGGAGATATCATAGATGGTTGGCAGCTTAAAAAATCAGGAACATGGAAAAGAAAACACACGCGATTTTTTAATAGAATCCTTAAAATGATAGAAAATCATCAAACCAAGGTGTACTACCTACGGGGTAATCACGATGATTTTTTGGATCAAATTCTCCCCTTGCAGATTGGAAATTTATCGATCCAAACGGATATGATTTATGAAAGCCAGGGGAAAAAATATTTTATCACACATGGAGATATTTTTGACAGCATAACGACCAATCTCAGATGGATTGCCTATTTGGGTGATGTGGGATATACCTTTTTGCTATGGCTTAACCGAATTGTCAATCATTATAGATTCAAAAGAGGTCTACCCTACTTTTCACTTTCTCAATATGTCAAATCCAAGGTAAAGTCTGCAGTTTCTTACATCGATGAATATGAAAAAGAGCTTGCCAAAATGGCCAGGGCTAAAGGCTGCGATGGCATTATTTGCGGTCATATTCATAAGGCTGAGAATCGGGAAATTGATGGAGTTCATTACCTGAATTCCGGTGATTGGGTTGAGACAATGTCAGCTCTGGCTGAGGATCATGAGGGGAATTGGCAGTTGATCTACTATAACGAAATAGATTTCAAAGAAATCAGAGATCATCAAATTACCAGCTTTTTCGAAGGTGAAAGTCAAGAAGGTATTATTCCGCTTAGGCAAGTTTCCTTTGAGAATAAAAAAGACGACCTAAATCCACCAGCATTTCGATCATGAAATTTCTATTCATCGTTCAGGGAGAAGGTCGCGGCCATATGACTCAGGCTATCTCATTTTCTCAGCTTATCAGATCCCAAGGCCATGAAGTATGCGCTGTGATCCTAGGAAAAAGCAAGCGGAGAGCCATACCTGATTTTTTTAAAAGAGAAATTAATGCCCCTATCCACTGGATTCCCAGTCCAAACTTTGAAACAGATGGGAAAAATAAAAAAATCAGCCTGTCTAAAACCCTTCGAAAAAACTTTTTGAAAGCACCGATTTTCATAAATAGCCTTCGCGAGATCCATTTGATCAATCAAAGGCATCAGCCGGATGTGATTCTAAATTTTTATGACTTATTGGGGGGACTGTATGCCGGATTTTTTAGACCAAAAGCTGAGTTTTGGGTAATTGGCCATCAATATTTGATTAATCACAGTAATTATCTCTTCCCCAAAAAAAGAAAATTAGATCGGCTGCTGTACCAATTCAACACCAGATTAAGTGCTTGGACAGCCAATAAAATTCTAGCCTTGTCTTTTGAACCACTGGAGGCAAAAGGTAAAATTACAGTTGTTCCCCCGCTTCTACGAAGAGAGTTAAAGTATTTGAACCCTCATCCAGGTGACTTTTACCTCGCTTACATGGTAAACCCCGGCTATGCTGAAGACTTGATCGCATTTGCAAAGAGCAATCCTCAGATTAAAATTAAGGCCTATTGGGATAAGAAAGGAGAAAATGAAATTTTCCATCCCCGCCCTAATCTCAGCCTTCAACAAGTAAATGATCAGAAGTTTTTGGAGGATATGGCAGCTTGCAAAGGTTTGGTGTGCACAGCAGGATTCGAGTCAATTTGCGAAGCAATGTACCTGGGGAAGAAAATCATGGTCATCCCAGTAGAAGGTCAATACGAACAAGCTTGCAATGCCATTGAAATTCAGGAAAGAAAGATAGGGATAGCAGCATCAGAGTTTAATTTCAAGCTTTTAGAAAAAACAGGTATTAAGGATAAGGAAGCTGTGAAAAAATATCAAAGCTGGGTGGAAAGCTGGTCTGAGATTATTGAGAATTTGACATTAGAAAAAAGGAGCTCTCAGGTTATCTGGCCTGAAGGCTCCTTCCCTAACTCAAATCATGCATTTGGATAATTTCCTAACAAGCTAAATTTTTTCTTTCTTCAGCACTTAAATCTTCGGGCCTTTTATAAATAGTAATTCCGTCCTTCTGAAGCCTTATGAAAGGAAATTTAGCACGATCAATGCCTCTTCTTTCAATGATGGAAAGACCCATGTATCGAGTTTCTAGTTCTTTAAACTTGGATTCCATCTGCTGAATATTCGAGTAAGTCCAATTTGCAAAAATCCGATTCTCATTAGCCATAGCTTGATACTCGCTATAAAGTCTCAAATAGCTTCTAACTTCATTGCTTTGAACAGCATGGACTACATTAATTTTTGTCGAATTGCTGCTTGATGAAAAGCTAATCTGCCTAGAATTACTTTCGCTTTTATTTTTAAAAACAGGAGAAATAGTATCAGTAGGAAGTGGCTTGGGCAATTGTTTTTTCCTGTTTTCTTTAGCCTGATTATACTCTTTCTCCAATTCCAAATACAGCCTTTCTATTTCTTTCTTTACTTCAGGTTCATCCTTTTTATCAGATAATTTAAGTTTTTCATAGCGGGCATTCTTTTGAAGAAAGGCAGTGGTGGGATCAGGATACCGGGAAATATCCTTCATCCAAGTGACTCTCCGCTGGGTAAGTGTGATAGTATCTTGATTTGAACGCGGGCGGAACATTTCAGAATCTGGACCAAATTGCTCTTGGAAATAATTTTCTCGATATAGATGCACCTGATAAGGCTGAGGGAAGCGCTCAGATCTTGCATTGGGGAAAACTCTGGATTGAAATACCAGCACAAAATCTTCTGGTATGTAATTTTCGAGCTCTTGGTTGGAAATCACTTGACCATCAATCCAAACTGCATATTCATCTTTGTTTTTAAACGATTCAAATGCTTCGCTATCTGGACTTTTCTTTTGTTGGGGCTTACTCGAAAACTGTAATCGATCTTTTTCATTTTCAGAGAGCTCAAAATATCTTTTTTGAGTATAATCCATTTGCTCACTTTCAATTAGAAAGACAGCATCTCTGAAGTATCGCTCTTTTTCAATCTCCATAGGTTCAGGTTGATTAGAACTTGTGCCTCCCTGAAACTTTATTTTTCTAATATTATTTGTTGCCAGCAAATTCTGAATATCAGCAACCTCCCCCATTTTAACTTTTGGAGCAGATTTTAATTCAACAATTAGCCTTTCAGCATCATATTTTACCAACTCTTGAGTAAGCTGCTCTTTACTAATTTTATTTCCTTCCCAATAAATTTCACCCTCCTCATTCAGCTGAAGCGAAACTGTCGTAACAGATTGATTTAAGGAATTATTACTATCCTCTACACTTTCTTGAGCTAAAGAGCTAACCACAGTTTTTTCTGCAAATAGCCAAATCATGGCACCTAAAAAGACAACCAAGGAGGTCAATTTCAGGATTTTTATTCCGGGATTTGAAGACTTTTTCATCATGTCGAATCGTTTTTTGGTGAGGGAAAAATTCAAATTACTTCCGAGAGCAAAGCTTTGTCGACCCGAAAGGATAGCTAAGAGCAAGTTTTGATAATCTGAAACAGGCATTTTCTTAACCACCTGTTGATCAGCTATAAATTCATGGTTAAGTCGAATAGCCATTCTGGCTAAATAAAGCCCTGGGTGGAACCAAAGCAAAACCAGCAAAGCTTCTACGAAGAGTGTATCCCAACTGTGTTTTTGACGAACATGACATTGCTCATGCAGAAAAATTGCCTCTGGCATTCCTTCCTTTTCAAAAGGCTCTTTGGGATAAAAAATGTATTTCAAAAAGGAGAAAGGAGATATTGACTGTTTCAACAATACTAAATTTTCCTGCCTGTACACTATCTTGGGGCTGGTGCGAATCTGATTTTGAATTCGGTAAATATTCTGGATGAACCTCAACAGAAAAATTATCATTCCCAAGAAATAAACTCCCCACAATATGGTAATCCAAGAGATTTCGACCTTTTTTGTCTGATCTGGAATGGTTGAGTTTAGCTGAATGCCTTCATCTTCTTGAATAATGGATTCTAGATAAGGATTTTCCATCTCGTATTCGGAAATAACAAAAGGTTCTACAGGAACTTCCTGTTTCACTTCAATGGTCAATAGAGGGATCAAAAAAGAGGCAACGATCGCAGCTAGTAAAAAGAAACGATTGAATTGATAGAGCACCTCCCGCTGTAGAATTAGCCTATAAAACAAAAGCAAGAGCAGCAAGCAAAGTATCGATTTGAGCAAGTATTCCATCAGTCCTTTTGGTTTAATTGATCTTCTATCAGGGATTTTAGCTCTTGGAGCTCTTTTTTAGACAAATCTGTTTCTTGAGTAAAAAATGAGGCAAACTGCCCAGGAGAATCATTGAAAAAATTTTTGATCAAACCCTTGAGCTGTTTGGAAAAATAAATCTCTTTAGAAACCAGAGGAAAGTATTGCCGATTATTACCCACAGCTTTATAAGCCACATACTTTTTGTCCTGCATTCTTTTTAAAAGCGTGGAAACAGTTGTTGCAGCAGGTTTCGGTTCTGGATAAGCTTCAAGCAAATCTTTCATGAATGCCTTACCCAACTGCCATAGATAACTCATCAGTTCTTCTTCACTCTTAGATAGTTTCATATCAGAATTATTCAGATTATTCTACAAATGTAGAATTAAAACTAACTTCTACAAGTGTAGAATTGAATTTTAACAATTATTTATAATGATCTAAACTTCAAACAAATAAAATTCAGGTTTAAAAACATTTGGCTTACAGAAGCTAATTGAATTGAATTTGAAAGGAAGTAGTGCTTGGACTTTCTCAGAAAAATCAATTCAACTACCAGATACAAAACAGAAAAGCTAAATTTGAAATTAAGTCTCTGAATTATTCTAATTTCGAAACTTGCTCAACCTAGAGAACTTACATGTCAGCCGAACATAAACGATTAAAAGAGGATAGGGATTTTATAAAGCATTGGAAAAAGTGGGGACCCTATCTCACTGAGAGGCAGTGGGGAACCGTTCGGGAAGATTACAGTCCCGATGGATCTGCCTGGGAAAACGTGACCCACGATGATGCCAGAAGTAAAGCCTATCGCTGGGGAGAAGAAGGGATAGCCGGAATCTCCGATTACAAGCAGAAGCTTTGTCTTGCCTGGGCTTTTTGGAATGGCAAAGATCCTTTTATTAAAGAACGCCTTTTTGGACTTACCGGAAATCAGGGAAATCACGGAGAAGATGTCAAGGAAATCTACTATTACCTTGACTCAACTCCCACTCATTCGTACATGAAGATGCTTTATAAGTATCCTCAAGCAGAATTTCCCTATCAAAAACTCATTGAAGAAAGTAAAAGAAGGGGCAAAACTGACCCTGAATTTGAACTTATAGATACTGGAGTATTCGACGATGACAGGTACTTCGATATATTTATCGAATATGCCAAACATGATTTTGAGGATATCATCGCCAAAGCTACCATTTACAACAGAGGTCCTGAAAAAGCCACCATTTGGGTGATGCCTACCTTCTGGTTTAGAAAAACCTGGTTTACCGGGCATGAACCCTTCATGCCTAAAATCAGCTTGACCAAATCTAACAGAATTAAGGCTTTTAGCCCAAAATCAGGAAACTACTCTGTTTCCTTTGAGGGAAATCCAGATATCCGTTTTTGCGATAATGAAACCAACCGGGAGCGCTTATATGGCATCCCGAATGAAAGGAATTTCACCAAAGACGCTATCAATGACTTTGTAGTCAATGGAGATGAAAGCAAACTGAATCCAGCTTTCCATGGCACCAAGGCAGCAGCCATTTACAAACTGGAGATACCTGCAGGAGAAAGTGCCGTGGTGAATCTACGCATGCAGCATCAACTGGATGATAATCCATTAGAAGCCTGTGATCCCTGCTTGGAACAAAGAAAAAAGGAAGCGGATGAATTCTATTCAAAACTTCAGCATCGTGTAACTGATCCGGATCTTAAAAGAATTCAACGTCAGGCTTTTGCCGGGATGATGTGGTCCAAACAGTTTTACTACTATGATGTAGAACGCTGGCTGGAAGGCGATCCCGGAAGGTATGTTCCGCCAAAAGAACGAAAAAAAGGGAGAAATCATCATTGGAGGCATCTTCAAAACTATGATATCATCTCCATGCCTGATAAATGGGAGTATCCCTGGTACGCAGCATGGGACTTGGCTTTTCACTGTATTCCCATTGCCAGAATTGACCCGGAGTTTGCCAAAGATCAGCTACTCCTGCTGCTGAATGAATGGTACATGCATCCCAATGGTCAAATTCCTGCTTATGAATGGAATTTCTCAGACGTAAACCCTCCTGTGCATGCTTATGCGGTACAGCGGGTATACCAAATTGACAAAAAAGCCAATGGAGGCAAGGGTGATCAGGAATTCTTGGAGCGAGCCCTCCACAAGCTGATGCTGAATTTTACCTGGTGGGTTAATCAAAAGGACTCCGATGGGAAAAATATCTTTGAAGGTGGCTTCCTGGGATTGGATAATATCTCCCTTTTTGACAGAAGCCATGCCCAACACTATCAGGGAAAATTAGAGCAGGCTGATGCCACTTCTTGGATGGCTATGTTTTCGCTAAATATGCTCCGTATTTCTTTGGACCTGTGTGAATTCAACAAGGTGTACCAGTTCACGGCCACCAAATTCCTAGAGCACTTTTTGTATATAGCAGGGGCCATGAATAATATCTCCGCTGAACATATATCCTTATGGGATGATGATGACAGCTTCTTTTATGATATTTTCCACGTGCCTGGCAAAGAATCCAAAAAAATGAAGGTTCGCTCTATTGTAGGCTTAATTCCATTATTTGCAGTTGAACCTATCCGCGAAGATCTCTTCGATCAATTACCGGAGTTTAAGAAAAGACTGGACTTCTTTCTAAGGGAAAAACCCAAGCTAGCAGCCTTGGTTTCTAGCTGGATCCAACCTGGATACGATAAGCGAAGGCTTTTCTCCCTATTGAGAGGACACAGAATGAAGAGCGTTCTTCATAAGATGCTGGACTCAGAGGAGTTTTTGAGTGAATTTGGAATTAGATCTCTATCTAAATTCCATCAAAGGCATCCATATACCATGAAAATCAATGGGGATACTTTCTCAATCAAATACACTCCGGGAGAATCAGATACCCGAATGTTTGGAGGTAATTCCAATTGGAGAGGTCCGATCTGGTTTCCGATCAACTACCTAATCATAGAATCCTTGAAAAAGTTTGACTTCTATTATGGAGGAGATTTTTCCATTGAATATCCAACCGGTTCAGGGAATTTCATGACCATGGATTTGATAGCCAAGGAACTTTCCATGCGCTGTATCAAGATCTTTACCAAAGATGAAAATGGGCACCGACCAGTCTATGGGAATCAGCAGAAATTCCAAAACGATCCTCATTTCAAAGATTATATCCTGTTTTATGAGTACTTCCATGGAGACAATGGAAAAGGATTGGGAGCATCCCATCAAACAGGCTGGACAGGATTAGTTGCGGAGATGATCCATAAATTTTATAAAGAGAAAACACCAATAAAATATGGCGCTGCTACCCTATTTAGAAGCTAATAGAATAGAAGCGGGTTGCGATGAAGTGGGAAGAGGGTGCTTGGCTGGTCCGGTTGTAGCTGCAGCAGTAATTTTACCTGCTGATTATGAAAATCCTTGGATCAATGATTCCAAAAAACTGGGGAAATCCCAAAGGGAGGAATTGATCGAGGAAATCAAATTAAAGTCCTTAGACTGGGCTATTGCAGAAGCAACCGTCGCCGAAATAGATCAGATCAATATTTTGAATGCCTCTTTTCTTGCGATGAGCCGTGCAATAGAAATGCTGAAGGTAAAGCCTGAACATTTACTTATTGACGGCAACAGATGGAAATCTAAATTGGAATACTCTTACTCATGCATCATTAAGGGGGATGGCAAATTCGCCAGTATTGCCGCTGCATCTATTTTGGCAAAAGTTCATAGAGACCAAATGATGGAAGACTTAGCTACCTCATTTCCTCATTATGGGTGGGAAAGCAACGTAGGATACCCGACCAAGACACACAGAGAAGGAATCCAAAAGCATGGAATAAGTCCTTGGCATAGGAAAAGTTTCCAACTACTACCCCGACAATTGGATTTGGGACTCCAATGAAAAGAAAAAGCCAGCAATCATAAACTGCTGGCTTTATTTATTTTAAGGGTGATTTTACTTTTCTTTTTTCTCTATAATTCGTTCAAAGACTAATTTACCTGCTCCTGGATTTTGACTGATAGGCTGAAGCACCAGCTTATTGGCGTCAAACTCTACAATTTTTGCCTGCCTAACTTCATTACCCTCATAGATTGTCAGGATATTTTGATCATCCAATTTGACTTTGGCCTTTTTAAGTACCAATTGCTGATTTTCAAAATCTGTAAATTTCAATGAATCGCCTGCGGAAAACTGGTAAACAGTGCTTTCAAGTCTATACTGAATTCTGTATTGCATATTGGCTTGAGTTGCCGAGTCTGCATTTAAAAATTGTGGGGATTTTCTAATTCTTTCTATTCCATCAAAATAGACCAATTGCCACTTTCCAAAGAGCTCCTGTATTTGGATTTGATTGATATTCAGAAAAAAAGAAAGAATCAATGCAGGGATCAGGGTAAGACTATTCATGTCTTCATCCGTACAATTTTGTTGCCAAAATTAAATTTCCTCCTATTGAGGCACATTAACATTTAAAAATGGAATCCATTCGGAAGCTTGTCGCTCTGCGTAATCTGCCAGAAAATAAGCTAGTGTAGGCTTAAATGGAGCAGTTTTCAAGGTCAAACCTGCCTGATCCGGAGTCTTGTCTCCTTTGTTGACATTACAGCGATTACAGGCCGTTACCAGATTGGTCCAATTGGTTTTTCCTCCTTTGGATTTTGGAATTACATGGTCAATTGTAAGGTGGCGCTGACTTCCACAATATTGACACTCCCCTCTATCCCTTCTAAATAGATTGGCTCTGTTTAATAAAACCCCGCGGTAGGGAATATTTTTATATTGATTTAGCCGAATGACAGCAGGATAGGCAAAAGATCGACTTACTGTCCGGATTTCCAGGAGTTCATAGGTAGAAAGCACATTTGCCTTTTCCAAAAGGGTTAAGACCAATGCTTTTTGCACAGTTACCACCGCAACGGGAGAATGATCCAAATTCAACACCAAAACTCTCTTTTCCATACCTATACAACTACCGTTCTTGCCTCCAAAACCACTTGATGAGATTGATTGTTTTTTAAAAAAGCCTGCCACTCGTCCAAATCAGAAACTTTAATCCGATTATCCATCCAAAGGACCTCTTCCATTCCCAAGTAGATTGCAAATGAGTCTTTGGCAGTTTTTTCATCATGAAAAATAAATAAATCTCCCGGCATCGCATGATTAAATGGGATGATTCTTCCCGGTAAATGGTCTGAATACCAGTTATACCCACCAATGGAATAAATCAAGGCAAAGCCCAGCATCTCATCGAGCCCAAAAATACTTCTCCCTCCTGCTTGCCAAGGAGCATTGACATACTTCAAGGCAATATCTATCAACTGTTCCCGATCTGCTTTCAAAGCATGACTCCTGGTGGTTCCGGTAAAGCCAATATGATCCTGCCAATTGAATAATTCCAAATCAGAAAAATGGAGCCTGCTTCCGGGAAGTAGGTATAGGTTTGTGCCCAGATACTCAATGGCAGCGATGGGGCTAGTTACAATTTGATAATCCTGATTGAGGAAATTCTGATAATCACCTCCTGAAATTTCTTTTAATGATTTGGCGCTAATCCAGCCACCCATTCGGGAATCTTCATGAAAAATACGATACCAAGTTCGGCCAGAATTCACTGCCAACACCTGATAACACTCACCAAAAAGCAATTGGGTTTGGAGTGCTGAGTCTACTGTAGGTTTTCGATAAACCGGCAAGATGGTTTGCCGGCAAATTCCGAATATATCATTTAAGGGCCATTCGCTGGAGTTCTCTTTTGGCATCTTTTTCCTTCAGATCCTGTCTCTTGTCGTGTAATTTTTTACCTCGACCCAAAGCAATTTCCATTTTTGCTTTTCCACGGTCGTTGATAAATATACGAACCGGAATGATAGTAAGACCTTTTTCCTGCGACTTAGTTTCGAGTTTTTCCAGTTCTTTTTTACTTAAAAGCAACTTTCTATCTCTCACAGCCTCATGATTATAGCTTGAAGCCATAGAATATGGGGCAATATGCATTTGTCTCACGTACAGCTCCCCATCCAAAAAAATACAAAAGGCCTCAGTCAAAGACACCTTACTCTCTCGGATGGACTTGATCTCAGTGCCTTTCAGCACCATTCCAGCCACGTAGGTATCTATAAACTCAAATTGAAAGCTAGCCTTTCTGTTTTTGATATTGATATGCTTCTCAAATTTATTGACTTTGGTAGCCATATTAGATTTTCATTTTTGCTAAAGGAGTCACATCCATAGATGAAAAATCTCCTTTTAAGTATTTGTAATGGGCTGCCATGGCAATCATGGCTGCATTATCTGTACAATATTCAAATTTCGGGATAAAAATATTCCAGCCTCTTTTTGTGGCCAAATCTGTCAAAGCATTTCTCAAACCTGAATTTGCTGATACGCCCCCTGCTATAGCTACATCCTTCACGCCATATTGTTTGACCGCTGCCTTCAATTTAATCAGCAACATTTCAATTAGACTATGCTGTATACTGGCGCATAGATCATTCAGGTTTTCCTCAATGAAGGTAGGATTCTGCTGCAGTTGATCTCTCAAGAAATATAAAACCGCAGTTTTTATTCCGCTAAAAGAATAATCCAATTCAGGCATGCGAGTGATGGGAAACTCAAAAGCTTTTGGATTTCCTGACTGGGCATATTTATCGATCAAGGGCCCACCCGGATAAGGTAAACCTAGCAATTTGGCTGTTTTGTCAAATGCCTCCCCTACCGCATCATCCCTTGTCTCTCCAATGACCTGCATATCCAAATAATCTTTGACTAAGACCAATTGCGTATGCCCTCCACTGACTGTCAGACAAATAAAAGGGAAATTAGGCTTAGGGTCCTCTATGAAATGCGCCAATACGTGAGCCTGCATATGGTTGATCTCAATCAGAGGGATCTTCAAAGCATACGCCATGGATTTGGCGAAACTTACTCCCACGAGCAAAGCTCCCATGAGACCTGGACCACGGGTAAAGGCAATTGCACTGAGATCTTTTTTACCGATCCCGGAAGACTCCAAGGCCTCGTGCACCACAGGAATAATATTCTCCTGATGCGCTCTAGAGGCTAATTCGGGAACAACACCCCCATATTTTTCGTGGACTGATTGTGTGGCCACAATATTATTAAGTACTTTGCCATTTAAGATTATAGAGGCAGAAGTCTCGTCACACGAGGACTCAATTGCTAGAATAGAAATATCGTTGGTATCCATTGGAAAAGAACGCGAAAGTTACGGATTTTTTATACAAAGCCTTTCGAATACTCCTTTGGGTAATCTTAATGCTGGTGATCAGTGTCCTAGCACTGGCTTTGCTTCTCCAGACTCCCGGGGTTCAAAATTGGGCTGTCGATAAAGTAACAGGATATCTCAATAAAAATTCCCAATTCACCACCAATATTGGAAGGATCGATCTCAATTGGTGGGATGCCTTGGAAATTACTGGTTTGGAAGTAAAAGACCATCGAGACAGCATCATGCTGTCTGCTGATCGTTCATTTATTGATTTTCAACTAAAATCTCTACTTCCTCCAAACAATCCCTCTTTGGATGAGGTGAGATTGGAAAGAGCTACAGTACAATTCTTTACCCATGAGGGAGACTCATCCATGAATATTAATTTATGGCTCAGAGAATTAAATGAACTCTTCGGATCAGGTAAAAGCGGAGGATCTACCAAGTTCGGAATTGGTCAAATTGACCTAAGGAACTCCAGGTTTTCATTGGTCAATTACAACTTACCAGTCATAGAAAAAGGACTGGACTATAACCACATGCGCTTCGCTGATATTGCCATCAGTGCCTCTAAATTTTATGTGGATGGAGATGAAATTGGAGTTAATATAGGTCTTCTAACCGGTGTAGAGCAGGGCTCAGGATTGACGATCAAAGAATTGCAAACTCAACTCACATATTCTTCCGAATTTCTTGAGTTTGATAAATTAAATCTGATTACCAACCAAAGTCATATCAAGGATTTTTTAAGATTCGAATATGCTAGTCCAAGTTCTTTCTCAGATTTCATCAATAAGGTGGTGGTCATTACCCGAATGAAAGAAACAGTACTCAGTCTGGAAGATTTGCGTTTCTTTGCTCCCACACTTCCAGATATTGAGGATGCCATCATCCTGACAGGAGAGGTACAAGGACCTGTTTCAGATATAAGATCCGAGGAATTCCTCCTAAGATTAGGAAAGAAAACGGAAATATTTGGTTCATTCCAATTGGACGGCCTCCCCAATTTTGAGGAAACCTATATCAATCTTTCTCTTCAAAACTCCACCATAGAAGCTAATGATTTAGGCCCCTATTTAAGTGCTGAAATTGAGAAAGAGATTCGCAAATTTAAAACGATAAGACTCAGTGCTGATTTTGCAGGTTTGCCAAGCAGATTCACTACAGATGGACTATTTCGTACTGGCATAGGCGAATTAAACGGGCGTGTCAATTATGATCAAAAAGACGGTGTAAACTCGATAGTCTCAAAAGTTTCCATCAAAAATCTGGATCTGGGTGTCTTGGCTGAAAATCCAGAATTGCTGCAAAAAATCAGCTTAGAAGGAAATGTGAACCTAAAGGGTAAAAGCAAAGAGGATATCTTGATCGGCTTGGATGCCGTGATTTCAAAATTGGGAATTAATGGATACACCTATTCCAATATTCGAACAGATGCGAATTATGGATTGGACCTTTTTGAGGGAAACTTATCCATATCCGATCCAAATTTGAAACTGAAAGCTTCAGGAACCATCAACCTGAGAGATACCTCTGAGGCTATCAATATCCGAATGCAACTAGACACCGCCAATTTGGACCAGATGCGTTTTGCAGATGTAGCAACTTCCTTATCCGGAGATTTTGAAATTGATACCAGAGGAATCAATATTGATGTTTTGACGGGAATCATGCGCTTTAAAGATATTGCTATAGGGTATGATGGCAGATCTCTGGAATTAGGCGACTTTTTCTTTCAATCCTTATTTGCGGGAGGTACGCGAACCATGTCCCTCAACTCAGATTACATTGTGGCTGGTGCTTCTGGAAGATTTGAATTGGAGCAAATGGCAAAAGATTTACCGGTCCTTTTTAACCAATATTTAGCTATACTTTTCAAGCAAAAGCCTCCCGTTGCAGATATTGAAGAATACTTCAACAAGGAGTATAAACTGGATTTGAATATTCGTTTAATCGATATTAATCCCCTTTTAAAACTCTTTCAGCCGGACTACAGAATCTCCAAAAATACGCTGATTGAAGGAGCGTTTTATCAAACACAGGAGAATACGATTTTCAACTTTTTTACCAGTATTGACACGATTCAATACAAAAACAACATAGCCAGAAATGTCAATATTGACTTCAATACATCCAAACTTATCAATAGCGAGGATGTATTGGCTTCCTTCTACGTTTTTTCTAAATCCCAGAAAATTGGGCAGTCTCTAGATTTCAGCAATTTTGGATTCGAGGCAATTTGGAGTAATGAAGCTTTGAATTTGGACTTTGCCTTAGATCAGGACTCAACCCGGAGCAAGGCTAGAATCAAAGCCTTGGCTCAATTTACTCCTACCCAGACAAGTATCAATTTTGAACCATCTCAGCTAATAGTGCTGGATAGTGAATGGAAATTTGACCCCAATAATGAGATCAGGATTGAATCAGAAAAAATCGCTTTTGATAATGTAAGGATACAGTCTGGAAATCAAGAAATAGATTTGGAAGGTATATTCAGCTCAAATCCTGAAGATGAATTTTATCTAACTATCTCAAATGTAAATGCCAATATCCTCAACACCTTAACTCCCCAAGCTTACGAAGGAGCCATCAATGGATCGGTTACTATCTCTGCGAGTGAGGAATTTGATAGGACTTTGAAAGCCCAAATTGAAATTGATTCTTTAAGCATCAATGAAATTATTGTAGGTGATTTTGTAGCCAGTGCAGATCTGCAGCAGAATATTCTCAATCTTACTTTGGAAAATTACTTAAGTAAGAAAAAATCAATTCAAATGAGTGGTACTGTTGATCTGGACTCTCAAGAGTTTGATTTGGCGGGGGAATTACGAAATGCTGAATTAGCGATTTTCGAACCCTTCTTATCCAATTATTTATCCAATATGGGTGGGACAGTTTCGGGAGATATCCAATTAACCGGAAACGTCACCAAACCTAGGCTTTTGGGGCAGGGAAGAATTAATCAGGGCAAACTACGTGTAAATTATCTAAACGCTCTTTATCAACTGGATGGAAGCATCATTTTCGAACCGGGAGAAGTGAGCTTTGATCGTTTGGTGGCAAGGGATGTGAATGGCAACACTGCCAATCTAAACGGAGGTCTTAAATACCAAAGCCTCAATAATATCACGCTGGACATCAATGCCAGACTCAATAATTTCCAAGTATTGAATACTACTTCACGAGATAATGAGGTGTTTTATGGAACAGCCTATGTGAGCGGTACCATAGATATTCTGGGTTCAACTTCCAATCTGGATATCAATGCGAGAGCGACTAGTCAACCCAATACACGAATTTTCATTCCTTTGACCAGTAGCAATGAGCAAGTGAGTGAAGAGTATATCCACATTATCAATATTCGGGATACTGTAAGAATGCAGGGTTTATCCGATGACATTAATAGACTGAATATAGAAAATGTCCGAATGAATTTTGTGCTGGATGTAACTCCTGATGCTTACACCGAAATCATCATTGACCCAAGAACGGAAGAAAAAATCTCCGGTAGAGGAAGAGGACTTCTAACCATGAATATTGATACACAGGGAAATTTCTCTTTGAGTGGAAGTTATGAAATCACCGAAGCGACCTATAATTTCTCCCTTTACAATGTTTTGAAAAAAGAGTTTACCGTAGAACCTGGCGGAAGAATCACTTGGTATGGAGATCCATATGAAGGCGTCATGAACCTTAAAGCAAAATATACCGAGACTGTGTCTATAGCTCCTCTACTGGCTAGAAACTCCCTGCAGGATCAGCAAAGCACGAGCAATAGAAGATTTCCGGTAGAAGTAATCATGAATCTAAATGGAGAGCTCCTTTCACCGGATATCAATTTTGGGTTTGACTTCTCCCAGTTCCCTAACACGGGAGACGTACAAACAGCAATTTCATCTTTTCAGTCTAGGATCAACAACGATGAGCAGGAGATGAACCGTCAGGTTTTCTCTGTGATTATGACCCGTTCTTTCTCTCCTGAAGGCCAGTTTGCAGGGGTTAATTCATTCTCCAATAGCTTGGGACAATTACTTTCCTCCCAACTCAACTCATTCTTGGGTCAGGTAGACAAAAATTTGGAAGTCAATTTTGATTTGGCATCCTTAGATCAAAATGCGCTGGAAACTTTCCAATTGAGCGTTGCCTATACTTTCCTCGATGGAAGACTTCGGGTATCTCGAGACGGCGGATTTACGGACAATACAGGAAACGCAGATGCTGCTTCCATTATTGGAGATTGGCAAGCTGAGTACTTATTGACAGATGATGGGGTCTATAGAATCAGAATTTTCAACCGGAATAATTTCAACACCTTTACCTCACTGTCCCTTTCCAAGAATGTGAATACTTATGGTGTTTCAATTTCCCAAAACGTCTCCTTCAACTCCTTCTCTGAATTATTTCAAAAAATCACCCGAAAAAAGCAGAAAGCAGATCCCTTATATGAAGATTCTGACAATTATTTGAGATATAATCAAGATTCGGAGGAAAACTGGAAACCCATCAATTTAGACAATATTGAAGAGCGACTTGATTCTTTGAAAGAAGACAGAACCAGGCAATATTTCAGAAAAGAAGAGGAGGATCAATAAACAATTTCCCCTCAGACTTACTTTTCTAAAAAAGTACATCCATGCAAAAAATCACAATTTTCTGGTTTCGTAGAGACCTGAGACTCGAAGACAATACGGGCTTGTATTATGCTTTGCAGCAGGAAGAAAATGTATTGCCCCTTTTCATTTTTGACAGCAATATTTTAGACAAGCTGGAAGATAAACAAGATGCCCGGGTTCAGTTTATCCATGAGCAAATCACCTTAATTCAAGATGAATTAAAGGACAAAGGAAGCTCCATTTTGGTAAAACATGGGAAGCCATTAGAGGTCTATCAAGAGCTTTGCAAAGAATATTCGATTTCCTCTGTGTATACCAATCGAGATTATGAACCTTATGCTAAGGAACGCGATCAGGAGGTGGAGAAATTTTTGAAGGAAAAAGACATTGAATTTTACACATTCAAGGATCAAATGATCTTTGAACCCGGGGAGGTGTTAAATGGATCGGGAGAGTTTTATAAAGTCTTTACTCCTTACAGCAAAGTTTGGCTGGAGGAATTCAAAAAACAGAAAATAGAGCCTCTCTCCTATTTTCACTGGAAAAATCTCTATGAAACAAAACCGTTTTCACTTCCGAGTTTGGAAGATATTGGATTTGAAAAAACTGATATCCCAATTCCTTCCAATACAGTTGATAAGGATTTGATTTCTGAATACGACAAAACCCGAAACTATCCTGCAAAAGATGGTACTAGTAGATTGGGAATTCATCTTCGTTTTGGGACTATTTCCATTCGAAAGCTGGCTTTGGATGCTGCAAAGCTAAATGACACCTATCTCAATGAATTGATTTGGAGAGAGTTTTATATGACTATTTTGGCCTATAATCCTCAGGTAGTTGATAAAGCATTCAAACCCGCTTATGATCAAATTCCGTGGAGAAATAACGAGGAAGAATTTAAGGCCTGGTGTGAGGGGAAAACTGGATATCCTATTGTCGATGCCGGAATGAGGGAATTGAATCAAACAGGCTACATGCACAATAGGGTACGAATGATTGTGGCATCTTTCCTGACCAAACATTTGTTGATTGACTGGAGATGGGGTGAGGCTTACTTTGCTGCCAAATTATTGGATTATGAATTGGCCTCTAATAATGGGGGCTGGCAATGGGCTGCAGGAACCGGAACAGATGCACAGCCTTATTTCAGGGTATTCAACCCAGAGTCGCAAACTGAAAAGTTTGATAAAGATTTGAAGTATATTAAAGAATGGGTACCGGAATTTGGAACTGATAAGTATCCAAAACCGATTGTAGACCATAAATTTGCCAGGCAAAGAGCACTGGACACTTATAAAAAAGCATTGGATCAATGAATATCGGAGACCGAGTAAGATTACTACATGGCAAAGAAGAAGGGATAATCAGAAAAATATCCTCAAGTGGGAGAATAGAGGTTGAAATTGAGGATGGTTTTGTAATTCCCGCCATGAAATCTGAAGCGGTCGTCATTTCTGAAGTAGAAAAATCCTATTTTGGTGAGAGTAAAGTTCAGGAAGATTTTTCGGAAATACCTCAGGCTATTTCCGCTCCCAAAGATCAGGGAATTTATTTAGCATTTGTTCCTGTCAATGATCAAAACCTCAGCTTATATCTGATCAATGATTCGAAGCAAGATTATTTGGTTCATGTGTCTGAGGTATTCGGTAATAATCAGAGAACTCTTTTGGCAGAACAAGTTAAACCTGGGATTGCCAAAAAATTTGACGATAGACTGTTGAAAGAAATGGACGAATGGCCGGCATTTTTGCTGCGTTTTATTCCTATTCAACAAAAACTGGAAAAAGGAATTCCTCCTTTTGAAAGGCAGTTAAAAATCAAGCCAACCCAATTTTTCAAGCATTTAAGTACAGCTCCTTTTTTGAATAAATCCGCTTATTTATTCCACTTGGAACAGACTACCAAAGAACTGGATATTCGTTCCTTGAACTACGAGTTGGAGCAGCTTAATCCCAAGCCGGAGGAAAAACCAGTAACGAAGCCTGCAAGAAGCATTGACCTTCATATTGAAGAGCTGGTGGAAGATCATCATTCCATGAGTAATTCTGAGAAATTACGGATTCAGCTAGAAACATTCGAAAGGAAATTGGATCAAGCTATTCAATCCGGAATGGATGAAATCACCTTTATTCATGGAATAGGAAATGGGGTCTTGAGAAAAGAAATTCATAAGCGATTGAGTCAATTGGGAAATATTAAGTACTTTCAAGACACACAGAAAGATCAGTGGGGTTACGGAGCAACTTTAGTACGAATTTCCTAATTCATGCAGGTGAAAATCTCTCCTATTTTCCAGGCTTTTGAGCAGCAACATGCCGAGGCTAAGGAGCTATTTCTGACGCTTGGAAAACAAATTAAGTCCAAGAAAGCCATAGAACTTTACGGGAAATTAAGTTTTCTGGAAGTGTATGGGGATCTTTTGGCTAAAATCCATTTTGAAAAGGAAAGCCTGCAGTTCGATTTTTTCGCACCCTTCAGCAAGCTTCAAAAGAACCTGAGAAAAATCAATCATTTAAAGCTGGTTGAAAAAGGATTAAGGCAAAGAGAATTGAATCAGGATCTGACCTATAATTCTTATTCTACATTTGTTGACAAGCACAAAAAGGGACTTTATTCCGAAACCTTTGATATGGTAGTTGGCAGTTCCCTGAAAGTCTGGGATGAGTTTTTGGCAAAATCTCAAGAAGCCAGTAAACAAATCAAGCCTTTGACCATCAATACTGCTATCAATCAGTTAATTGAGGAAGAGTTGGAGTTTTTCCACATCAATCAAAGACAAAGACTGGACAGCAAGGCCTTGAAAGATCTTTTTGAAGGCTTGAGAAAAATTATCATGCTGGAGAATCTATTACTGTATTTGGGCTTCAATTCCATTTTTATAGACAGTATTCATGCAGAGATGGAAGGATTGAAAGAAAATCTCAAACCCTGGTATGCCAACCACTTGGAGTTACAATCCCTGACTCATTTTCTTTCAGATAAAGAAGATGTGTCTAAAAAATACATCGCATGGGTGAAAGACCTCCACGCAGAAAAAAAGAGCCTGACTTCCAAAGTTGAAAAGCAGGCTCAAAGCTTGTTTCAGAAAATTTTAGCTTAATCAGATTCTTGACAAGGCAAAAGCCAAATCATTTTTCAGATCTTCAGCATCTTCAATTCCCACACTTAAACGAATTAAAGAATCCACCAATCCTACTTTTTCTCTTTCCTCTTTAGGAATGCTGGCATGGGTCATGGTTGCAGGATGACCACATAAAGACTCTACTCCTCCCAGTGATTCTGCTAGAGAAAAAAGCTTGAAGCTTTCCATCACTTTTCTGGCGTCTTCCAGTTTATTGCCCTTAAGTGAAAATGAAATCATACCTCCAAAATCTCTCATTTGACTTTTTGCGATATCATGATTAGGATGATCTTCAAATCCAGGCCAATATACTTTTTCTACTTTCGGATGATTTTTTAAATAAGCTGCGATAGTTTTTCCATTTTGAGAATGTCGCTCCATTCTGATATGCAAGGTTTTGATTCCTCTCAATACCAGAAAACAATCTTGAGGTCCAGGAACGGCACCACATGCATTTTGGATAAAAATTAATCTCTGAGCTAATTCATCCTCATTCACCACTAAGGCTCCCATCACTACATCAGAGTGACCTCCCAAGTATTTGGTAACGGAATGCATTACGATATCAGCTCCCAAGTCCAGTGGGTTTTGCAAAAACGGGGAAGCGAAAGTATTATCCACACCCAATAACAAATTATTCCCTTTAGCCAACTTAGACAGTGCTCTCAAATCCACAATATTCATCATGGGATTGGTAGGAGTCTCAGCCCAAATCATTTTGGTATTCTCATTGATTTTTTCGGCAACCAAATCAACATTTGTCATGGGTACAAAGTGAAATTTGATCCCATACTTTTCATAAACCTTGGTAAACAAGCGGTAAGTACCACCATACAAATCACTGGTACTGATAATTTCATCCCCTGGATTAAACAGCTTGATTACAGCATCTATTGCCCCTAAGCCGGAAGAAAAACAAATTCCATGTTTTCCATTTTCCAAGGCCGCTAAATTATTTTGAAGGGCTGTTCGCGTAGGATTATGTGTACGAGAATACTCATATCCCTGATGATCGCCGGGAGACCGCTGCACATAGGTAGAGGTCTGATAAATAGGAGTCATTATAGCACCGGTAGAGGGATCAGGCTCCACACCGGAATGAATGGCTTTGGTACCGAATTTCATATGATTATAATTTGTTCTTTAATGGCCATATGGAATCCCTGCTTGCGGCAGGCAGGTCGCACAGTTTCCCCGATACATGGGGTCATCCCTGTGTGTGTCATTCTCGTCGTGCTGGATTTCATTAGATTATTTTTATTCGTTGATACAATATCCGAACAGGCTTAGGCTTTAATAAATTCCTTCCTGTATACTTGTACTGATGTGAGATAACTCTCATTAAGGGTAACCAAATATGACAAAAAAGGGCAGTATTTTCAACTTCTTTCCCGATTACCTAAAAATTTATCCTTTAGCAACTTTAAGCTGGTTATGGGTGGTAGTTTGTCCTGCTTTGGGCAGCGCATGGATCCTAAAAAATTACCAACTGCTGCTAACCTTTGATTCCCTTTCCTGGATTGGTTATTTCTTCTTTATCTTGATTGCAAGTTTGGTAATGGGACTGGCTCTTTTACCTACTACTCTAAGTGCTGTTATTAGCGGTTTCCTATTGGGCTGGACTGGATTACCCGCCATTATCCTCGCATATTCCATGGCGAATGTCATTGGGTATTATCTAGGCAAACTATTTAACTCCGGTCTCATGGAGCTATTGGAGGCCAAAAACCCTAAATTCTTATACGAATTAGAAAAAAGGAAAAGCAATGAGGGCAAATTGATTTTCTTCATTCGAATCAGTCCTGTGATTCCATTCGCCATTTCTAATTTCCTATTTGCCTCCCTTCAGGTTCCCCTTCGCAAAGTGTTGATTTATGGGATTCCAGGAATGCTTCCAAGGACCATCTTGGCCTTTTTGGCAGGAATTTTAGCCAATGACTTCTTAGGAGCGAGAGAAAAGCTGAATGATCCCATTCAAATAGGCTTTGTCCTCGTTTTTCTCCTAATCAGTATTTGGGGAATTTGGGTGAATTGGAAAAAATCTAAAGCCTAACGTAGCAAGTACATTTTGCCATAACCCTTGGTAAATCCACGATCACCAGCAGTAGGTCTGTGCTCCATGAATTGTCCATTTTTTCGGATCAAAACCCTATAAATGTACACGCCATTGGCTAATTGATCTCCAAATTCATCTTTCCCATCCCATGCGTATTCGGTAATATTATTCCCGATTCGGATGGGCCCTAACTCATCCTGCAAAATCTCCCTGACTACCTTTCCGGTCACAGTCATGATTTGAATTTTGATTTGATCCGGAACTTCCGAACCAGTCACAGTAAACACAAACCGGACACTGGTACTGAATGGATTTGGATAAGGATAGAAGTTTGAAATCTGTGACTCATTGACCACTTCAAAAGTAACCTCATAAGGCATAGGTGAGTCCTGATTCTGAACTTTGAGGGTATAGACTCCATCTTCTAAAGGACCTGGTTGGAAGGAAACTCTAAAGTCGTTTTCATCACTAGCTGGAGTCCAAGTCAAGTTAGGATTGGAGAAATTTATTCTGGCAAAATCACAGGTATCACAGTTCTTTTTCAGGAAAATATCCAGTCCCACCGTGTCTGTTTTATGCAAAAACGATTGGTCGTTTTTCAATATCGCATTGATCAAAACAGTCGGAGATACTATGTCCCCATCCATGATATATATCCCGTCAAAATTCACATCCAACAAGGACTGAGAATCATCTTCCTGAACAACAAAGTATGTTCCCACCTCGATTTGATTGTTTCTATAAGTTTGTTCTCGAAGAATTCTAGGATTGGCAAAAATCTCCAAAGTATTCTCCCCACCTTTTCCTATAGAGTTGAATTCTATGGTATGAGTAAAACTTTCTCCTGCCTTCAAAGCGGCAAACTTTTTGGAAAAGGATTCAACCTTTCTGGATTTTAGATTGGTCAGCTTCCAGTCAACTTGAATGGAATCCGGGAAGTCGTGAATAGAGACGTTTTTAAACTCGAAGTTAAAACTACCTGATTCTCCTTCTCTAAGATTTACTCGATCTTGGTTGTTTTTTAAGATTAGCGCTCCTTCAGGTACGCCCTGATAATTCACCTGCCATCTTTTTAGGTCGGCTGGAGCAGTTGAATTTGGATCATTCATCTCATACCGCAAGCGCAAATATGGATAAGACTGGGAATTGATAAATGAAAGATCTAATTGGGAGGAATTCTCATTGCTGATTAACACCTCTTCTTCGCCGTTTTCTTTAACTCCCAAAATATCAAAATAGGTCTTTTCCTGCTCATTGATCCAAGGTCTATCCTTCACTGCCTGGAAAAAGTTTTCCCATGAACTGGCAGGTCCAATTCTAGGTGTGAAAATATAGCCTTCCGTCAGATAGCCTTTCAGCTGAGATTTGAAAGAAAGAGTCTGCTTATTGGATGGCACTTCCATATTTGGATTCCCTACTATTTCCAAAGCTTCCCCTGGTTTCATCCCCTTTCTTCCATAAAGGATATAAGGATCACCAGTCTTGAGGGCACGAAGTGTAGCTTCACTTGCACCGAATTGCTTGATCAATTGATAAGCCTCCTCCGGCCAACTATCAAATGTTACATTACCAACGGAGAAAATGATGACGAAATCTCCCTGCTCCACATTATTGGTAAACTCTCTTAAAATAGTTTGCCCAGGTGAGGTAATCCAGGCATTTTGAATACTTTGAATCAATTGAGGTGGTCTTCCACAAGAGCGACCGTCCAAAATATCAAATCCAGGAACTGGTATAGGCAGGTATGGTTGAAGTGTTTTTTGCTGGAAGGTCACTAAGCCGAGGGATCCATTCGGGCAAAGTCGACTATTTGCATTATTGACGTTATCAATAATCTGAGGAACGTTATTCAGATAAAACTGAGTATTTCTAAAAGATAGAGTATCAACTGCAGAACCAACTGTAAATACTTCTACTCCAAGATTTACATCCTTGTAAACCAATTTTCTTTCAGCTTCATCGATGTTTAGATTACTCAACTGGTTTTCTGCGATTTGCTGGAAGGTTCTTTGCGTCCAGCCTTCTGGCCCATTTGGAATAAAGGAAAAGCTGGAGCTGCTCCAAGAATCGGTTTCTCCCGGTCGTGGCTCTTGGAATTTTGTTCTCCAAAAATAAGTGACTGAATCAGTACCCGGCAAAAGGTCAACTTTCCAAGTTGCCAAACCTTTAGAACTCAATCTAATCTCTTTGCGGTAAGCTGAGTTGAAATTGGAAGTCGTATCCATTTGCATGATTACGGTCCGGTCGGTAGGATTATTACCAGGCAACTGTGTGATTAAATCAATGGATTTTTGATTGACAATCCCATATTCCAGAGGGTATAGATTGAGGGTTCCACTCAAAGGAACAAATTGAGAAATGGAAATCTGATTATTGGAAAAAGACATTTCCTCCACTTCTCTGGAAGGATTAATTTCTAAGATAATTGTGTTTTCTCCAGCTGATGCAACCCCTATGTTAGGAATAGAAAAGGAAAGACTATCCACCCTACTGACAGCTGAAGTTTTTACTATTGGATAGGTAATTTCTTCTCCGGAGGGAAGTCTTCTTCGAACTTGATAAGAAATGGAATCGAAACCAACGATTCCTATATTTCTTAATACAAAATTCAATTTCAGACTATCTGAAAGAGCTGAGATGGGATCATCGTCAAAACTTTCAATCCTAGCTTCAGATTCTGTGACAAAATAATCAGGTTTATCCGCCGGAAATAAGCGCACTGCTGGATCTCCCATTAGAATCATTTGTTCCATGTGAGAATAGTTTAGCGGAGCTGTACCGTACCTGCTCACAAAAAACCTTTCCGCCTCCATTTTTATTTCTCCTACAGAACGGTAGATCTTGGTACTGTCGGCAAAGGCATTCAAATAAAAGGCATCAGAATACCTTCTTAAATACACATCTACCCCAATGGCTGAATTCGCCATGATATTAGAAGCTCCTTTATTAGGAGTGATGACCCAATCTTCACCCTGAGTATAATTGGTGCCAAAGGCGCTACCGTAATCACAGCCATTAAACAGCATTACAGGATATTTTCCTTTATTCTGATAATTGATTGTTGGGTCAGAAGCGAAACCGATATCAATATCCAAAATAGTCGGAGATCCATGTCCAAAGAAAGTCACCAAAGACCTTCCCTCATTCAAATCTCCTGTGATATCTATAACCTCTACCACACTATTGGATCGCTTTCTATAAGTGGTCACATTTCCTCCTAGAAATGGTCCTTCAGCAATTCCTTTAAACCCGTTCAAAAAATTAAAATATCGGTTCAATTCGAACTCAGAGACCCCTCCACCCAAATGAAGGATTTCTTTTTGCCATGGAGCCTCCAAGCCCAGCAAGTCCTTTTCAATCGCTTTATAAAAATAATCTTCCAGCTGTTGAGAGTCCTTCGCAGGTATTCTCCCAATTGCCATGGCCGGTAGCTCAGGGTTAGCTGGATCTAAATTGAGTGTAAAGACCACATCAGAAAAAGGATAACCACCTACCGGCACTAAATCTTGCTGAGTAAACACTGCCGGATTATTTCGATAGAAATAGGTAATACCACCCACACGAGCAGTACTGTAGATAGCCAAACCTCTTCCCGCCATCAAGATATGGGTAGGTTTATGTACAGGATAATAGGCCTTCAAAAATTCATAAAGTGCAATCGGAGATCTTTCACCATAACCAAATTGATCGTAGATATCCTCCATGATTAAGGTTAGGGTATCATAAGCACCGCCTTGAGGGGAAGCTCTATGTTCCGCATATGCTTTTAAGGGATTTTGAAAATTCTTGGAAGGTCTTTGTAAAGCTTTACTTCCTACCAAAATATAATCAGCGGCTTGGCCTAGGTAGTCTCTGAATTTGATAGGTTTTACCTCAGTTACTTTCTGGATTACATCTTCATTTTCAAGCCAGATTTTACTTTCTTTTCCTTCTACAGCAGCTTGTAAGCTCAGATTTCCTGAATTTTTCGATAAGGAAACCCGTACCGGATTAGAAGGATCTGATATTTCAACTGCCGCATAATTCCCGGCAATAGAAGAATATTGAATCTGTTGATTCCCTGCAGGATTGATTAGCAACTCTGATCCAAAATCACCAGTTCCTTTATTTTTGGAATAGCGGATTTTAGCATAAGTAATAGATATATTATCCGCAGCTTCAGGACCAATCGGAGTTACGGAAATTACGATACTCCCGTTGGCATTGAAATCCGTCATTCTGAGTGGAATTCTGGCAAAAACAGTATTAAAACCAGAAAAGTCCTGAACCCCAACCTGCCTCTGACTGGTCCCGCTAACTCCAGCCGTTATTCTGGCCCGATGAGCATTTGCCGATCTTCCTGTCAAACCAATTTCCAAATAAGGATCTCCTGATGATGCTGGGACGCCTAATTCCCCAAAAGGAACCTGGCGGGTAGCTCCTTTTGAAATCACTGAACTCATCCAGCCTTGACCCTGATCATAGCTAGAAAGGCGAAAGCCCAAGGTATAACTGATTCCAAGAGAATACTGATCGCTAAATACCTGAAGTCTTTCAGATTGATAAGACTGAATCTGTGGGGCAGTTGCTGCTGGAGTTCCCCTTACAGCCATTCGCTTACCTGGTGAATTAGCAACAGTCAAAAAGTAAGCGGTAGTATCGGTATGGGTATTAAAATACGGATTAGGGATAGGCTTGACGTCTCTATAAAGGATGGAGTCTAGCTTAGCATCATTTCTAATCCCATAAAAATCAATATAGTCTCCCTCATTGAGTCTTCCGTCCTGCTCACCTTCTATATAAATTGCCACTTCTTTTCCACGATGAAACATCCGAATATTTCGTGGGTCTGTGGTGCTAAGATTTATTCCTGCACTTTGAAGTGTTGCAGGGCTGATTCTGTAAATCCCATCCTTTGCAGTCGGAATCTTATAATAGACTTGATCATAGGAGTACCAGACACCCTGCTGCGCAAAAAGTCCCAATGCCAGGCAACTCAGGAGATATGTAAGGAACAGCTTTTTCAATAGGTCCATCCTTTAAATTTTCGAAAATCGTCCTTCATTTTTTCCAGGGAAACTTTTACGGAAAACACATGGGAATAAGGTGTCTCTGAAACATTTCCTATATCAGAAAGCGCATAGTCAATTTGGAATTTTTCACTCAGCAAAACTCCCAAACCTGCACTTGGCATCATACTCATAGACTTTTCGCCATCAAAATCTTTGATATACTGAAAGTTGCTGACACCCGCTCGCAAGAAGGCCAGCTTTTTATAGCCTAATTCCAAACCCATCTTTGGATCTATGCTCAAAAGAGAGGTAGAGATTAGCGTATTTCTCTGCCCATCAAAGGTCATATCCAAATCCACGGCAGTTAAGAGACTGAACTGTTTCCCAACTGCAAAACTATAGGTAAAGCTACTAATTGCTCGAGGCAAGGTAAGCTCGACTGAATTCACAGGAATCTCATTATTAGTCTGGGAGTAAATGTCTCTCACCAATTCCGCATTATGGGACCAGGCATTAAATGTCGTAGTGATATCCCTCAGCATTAAACCTAAAGTCAGGTTCTTTTTCACATACATTCCACCCAAATCCAAACCAAAGCCCCAGGCATTTGCGAATTTTCCTACATTTCTATGAATCACTTTTGCATTGGCGCCGACTTTGAAATGATCAGATAAATCCCTCGCATAAGTCAGGAGCAAAGCATAATCCGCCGCATTAAAAAACTGAATATTATTATAATTCAGCGCCCCATTAGCATCATAAAGAAATCGGGTATCAGGAATATCATCCACTCCAAACCTGATCAAAGAAATTGCTAATTGACTATCATTCTTGAGGGGTGTTGTGAAAGCCAGATAATCATATTGGGCAATTCCTGCAAAATATTCAGCATGCATGAGCATAGCCTCATATTGATGAGTGACACCCATCAATCCTGCGGGATTCCAATAAGCTGCTGTCACATCTCTAGTGGCAGACACTTGTGCTCCACCCATGCCCAATGCTCTGGCTCCTACTCCTATGTTCAAAAATTCATTGGAATATTTAGGGGTGAGGTCTTGGGAGAACGCCATTTCACTCTGACAACTGATTGCCAGAAGCAGGAAGAAAAAAATAAATTGAATAGTACTGTCTCCTTTCACAATCCCAAAATAACCAAATTCTTTTAGAAGCTTATAGTCCTGGAAAATAAGCATACAAATGTCCTGTATCTGTTCGCAGTCGGACACATAAATGTACGCATATTAACAAATCAAATAATCTTAAAATCATCGTCCGAAAATAATTTATTTTTTTCAACTTAAAAAATTAATTCAAAATTTGCTTATACAGCTCAAAATCGATGTTTTATTTCAATAATGCATCACCTAGGGCATCAATAAAGCAAGGAATTAGGTTATACAAGGTAGCTTAGAAAAGATTGGTATCATTTTTCATTCATATAAAAGTGTCGGGAGAATGAATTCCCGAAAAAAACCACTAATCATGAACGTCGCCAACACACAAATTCAAATGCGAAAGGGACTTCTGGAGTTATGTGTTCTTCATATAATTTCCAGAGGGGAAGTTTACACTTCTGACCTGATCGATGAGCTTACCCAAGCTCAAATGATCGTGGTGGAAGGAACCTTGTATCCCCTACTCAATCGGCTCAAAACTGCTGCTTTGGTAGAGTATCGTTGGGTGGAGTCAGAGTCCGGCCCGCCCAGAAAGTATTATTCCATTACAGAAAAAGGAAAAGACTTTCTCCAAACACTCACCGAAACTTGGGCATCTCTAGTCAATTCAACCCAAGAAATCACCTCCAAGAATTGATTAAAGTTTTGCACCGATCAGCAGACCCTAAATTGAAAAGACAATGAAAAAGACCATCAGCATCAATATTAGTGGAATCCTTTTCCACATAGAAGAAGACGGATATGATACGCTCAGAAAATACCTGGATGCAATCAATAAACATTTCTCTTCTTACAAAGACAATCAGGAAATCATCTCGGATATAGAAAACCGAATCGCGGAGATTTTCTTAAGCAACCTGAAAAACAACAAGCAGGTAATCACGGCGGAGAACGTAGATAAACTCATCGAAAAAATGGGAACTATAGCTGATTTCGTATCAGTGGAGGAAACATTGGAAGAAACAGATGAGGAAAAGGAATCTTCCAAGCAGGAGGATTTTTACAAATATGTAACTCCTCCGAATGCAGAAAAGAAAGGCTATAAGAAACTCATGAGAAATGAGCCCAAGAAAATTTTGGGTGGAGTTTGCGCCGGATTAGCAAATTATTTCTCAATCGACCCCCTTTGGACTCGATTGATAGCTATCCTTTTGCTGTTTTCAGGAAATCTTAATTTAAGATTCGATGCCTTTGATATTTTCCCATGGGATAATTTCAGATTTAACTTAGGTCTGGGCTTTTTCGCCATTGTTGCCTACATAGTATTGTGGATTATCCTCCCAGTTTCCTATGATGTAGAGGAAGATAAAAACATCAAAAAACTCTATAGAAACCCCGATGATAAAGCTTTGGGTGGGGTAGCCAGTGGATTGGCAGCCTACTTTGGCGTAGAAGTTATCTGGACTAGATTGGCTTTTGTAGTCCTAACCTTGGCAGGAGGATCTGGCGTATTGATTTATTTGATTCTATGGATCATTACTCCAGTAGCAACATCGATCACTGAAAGAATCAGGATGAAAGGTGGAGAAATTACTTTGGATAACATTGATTCTACACTAAAGGAAAACCTGAACCCGCAGCCACCCAAACCTGAATCTCAAACCAGAAAGATTCTTTTGGCGCCATTTCGTGTGTTAGGCCAAGTGATTGATGCCCTGGGCAAAGCTTTAGGTCCTTTGGGATTATTCTTTCTGGCTGTGATCCGTGTGATTTTCGGTTTGATCGTATTCTTCATAGGATTATCCCTGACTATTGCTCCTATCATTGCCTTGTCAGTGTATCTGGGAGTATTCACCACAGATGAATATCAGATCATGATGGATAATCTTCCCATAGAATTGATCTCCAATGTAATTCCTGTATGGTTGGTTGTGGGCGCATCTTTCCTACTGATTATTCCAGGCATACTTCTGATCCTTTCAGGCCTGAGTGTTTTGGTGAAAAAGAATCTGATTGGAAACAGATTTGGATTGGTAGCCTTTGCGGCTTGGATATTCTGCGTTGGAGTATGTGCCTTCCAAATCCCTAGAATCGTTGCTCAGTTCAAAGAAGAGAACAGGTACAAAACTTCTGAAACTTTGAATCCAAGTCCGGGAATTTTAATCCTTCAACTTGATCCCTTAAGTGAAGAGGCAACTTTCAATGAAGTTTCCCTAAGATTGGAAGGCACTTCTGATTCTCTTCTGGTGTTGGATCAAGAGTATTTCTCGCGTGGTAGAACGAAGGCAGAAGCAATGGAAAATGCAAAGGCTTTCCCTTACCAAGTGCAGGTAATGGATTCAGTTTTAACCTTCAGTGAGGGATTTGACATCAGCAATTTGGACAAATTCAGAGATCAAAAACTAAGGCTAGTATTGAAAATCCCATACGATAAGCCATTTATTATGGAGAGATCCGTTTTGGAAATCATCAGAAATACCTTGGGAAGAAATGGCTATAGGTCCTCAGATGTACGCTCCAATACAGTTTGGGCATTCAATGAAGCTGGACTTGTCTGCCTTACCTGCAAGGAAAATATTGAGTCAGAAGACGAGTTATTTGAGGAAGAAAAGCAAGTTGCTGACTCCCTGACCCGTGCAAAATTGGATAGCATTTCCAAAGCAAAATTTCTTCAAAACAATGAATAAAATCATTAATTATTTAAGAGAGGCATCCCAACAGATGCCTCTTTTTTTTGTAACTTCTCACAGCTAAACAATCAACCCATGGATGTAACTGTAAAATTTTTGGGAGGTGCCGGATCTGTTACCGGCTCAAAATATTTAATTGACTTAGGAGAATTTGAATTTTTGGTAGACTGTGGACTCTTTCAGGGAAGACGAGAACTTCGGGAAAGAAATTGGGATAAATTCCCCATGCCTTTGGAACAACTCGAGGCAGTAATTATCACCCATGCTCATTTGGATCATGTAGGCTATCTCCCTAGACTGGTCAAGCAAGGTTTTAAGGGTCCAATCTATTGCACTGAGGCTTCCTCAGAGCTAATTAAAATTCTGTTATTGGATTCCGGGAAACTGCAGGAAGAAGAAGCGGAATTTGCCAGAAAAAAGGGCTATTCCAGACATGATGATCCTCAACCATTATATACAGTAGAAGATGCTGAGGCCGTATTTCCCCTCTTGGTTCCCAAGCCTTTTGACCAAGCCTTTGAGATCCATCCAAAGGTGAAAGTCACTTATTTTCATGCGGGTCATATTTTAGGGGCAGCAATTACCAAAATTCTTATTAAAGGTGACAGTCAAGAGAAAAGGTTGGTATTCTCTGGTGATTTAGGACGCTTTCATGACCCACTACTTTTCCCTCCTACGCTCATCCCTAAAGCCGATATTCTCTGGATAGAATCAACTTATGGGGATAGGATAGCACCTAAGGTCAAGCCTGAAGAAGAATTAGGGTCGGCGATTCGTGATACTTTTGATCGCGGTGGATTGGTTATTATCCCTTCATTTGCTGTAGGTCGAACCCAGTTAGTTCTGTATTACCTGTTTAAATTGATGGAAAAAGGAAAAATTCCAAAAGTCCCAATTTTCCTGGACTCACCCATGGCTATTGATGCCACCAAACTCTACCTGGATTTTTCCACAGACCATCAATTAACTGCTGCATTGGAAGAGGATCAGCATCCTTTTAATCACCGACAGTTACGCTACTTCCAAAAACAAGAGCAATCTGTGTCTCTCAATGAATACAGAGGCAATGCCATTATCGTTTCCGCTTCCGGAATGGCTACTGGTGGAAGGGTTTTACACCATTTATTCCACCATCTACCTCATGAGAGAAATGGGGTCATTTTTGTGGGATTTCAGGCGGAAGGAACAAGGGGAAGAAGATTGGTAGAAGGAGAAAAATACATCACCATTTACGGAAATCAGGTTCCGGTCAATGCAAAAGTTTACCAGATCGACGGGTTATCTGCACATGCCGACCAGGAAGAACTCATGGAATGGGCCGAGGGATTCACAGAAAGACCCAAAATGACCTTTATCATACATGGTGAAGAGAAGAGTGCCGAAGTTTTGGCTGATAAATTGAAAAATGAATTAAGCTGGAATACAACTATACCGAATTATCTGGAATCTGTAGTTTTGTTTGAAGGCATTTAAATCTATATCAATATCCGCAATCTAGCCACTTAACATATTTCCTTTGCTTGACAGTTGGAAGACAGAAGACCGATGACCGAAGCTTCCGGATTCTGATCTTTTGGGCTAATAATTGGCCATATTATTCTTATTACTCGTAAGAAATCGGATATTCATTAAAACTTATAGGATTATCTGAAATCTAGCCAATGGCCAATTCTCCATTTCGAATCGAGAAGGAAGACAGTGGACCATAGCTAACCTAAATTGAATTTTAAATTTTGATTTGAAAAAATCAGAGAATCAAAAAACAATTTTAAACTGATGAAATCCAACATGCTGGGGCCGATAAACGCAGGGATGCCCCGATTTTTCGGTGAAAATACGCGACCTGCCTGCCGAAGGCAGGGATTCCATCCCGATTTTCGGGACAGGTAGTGACCTTTGAGAAACAAATCATAGAAAGATGAAAAATAAAATGTTATCCAGCCTTTTTATCATGCTTTTAGTAATACTTGCATTTTGCAAACCCATCAAACCAGAGGGTGAAGGAATCACAGGAAAAGTGACCTGGTTGGAAGGGAACCAAATGCCCATGATTGTAGAAGACGGCGAAAAACCCGAAGTAAATCCCAAAGGCGTCCCTGTTCAAAGAACCTTGATTATTTATCCAATGACAAATTTGGCTGATGCCAAAGTGGAAGGAACCCTATTTCAATCCATTTCTGGTGAGCCGATAACCACGGTAACTACTGATGAAGAAGGACGCTACCTTTTGGAGTTGGCTCCAGGTCGATATTCCATCTTCACACGGGAAGAAGATGGCCTCTTTGCCAATATTTTTGATGGGGATGGAAATATTCAGCCTGTTACCGTAAAAAAAGGAGAATGGACCTTGCTGGATATTGTGATTAATTATAAAGCAGTTTTTTGAATTTAGAAATTTGAAGTTAGAAGTCTGAAATAGTAGAGGCGAGAAGCGAGAGCCGAGAAGCCTGAAATATAAAATCAGAAGTCTGAAAAGTGTATAACCCTAAATAACGTTGACCGTTTGGGTCAAATTTATAACTAACTGTAAATCATATTTTTAAACATAAATCGAAAAAAATCTGATTTTTTTTCAAACTTGATGCAACGTTTTTTAACATCTCTACATCTACCTATTTGAAAGCTATTTGGAATGTTCAGCAGAACCAACTTTTCAGACGAACCAACATTGATTAAAGCATGCCTCAAGGGTGATCGGTCAGCCCAGCGACATCTTTATGATGTGTACTCCGGAAAGTTTCTGGCCATCTGCATCCGATATCTTAAAAATCGGGAACATGCCGAAGATGTGATGATAGAGAGCTTTATGAAGATATTCGAAAAACTACCCCAGTATCAAGCCAAGGGAAGTTTTGAAGGTTGGATGAAGCGAATTGTAGTCACTCAGGCTTTGATGACCTTGAGAAGCAATCGTCATCTGATGATGGAAGTTCATGTGGAAGAGGATGTGGAGTACGAACATCACCATTATGAAACCAAGCATCTAGAAGCTCAAGATCTGATGGAATTAGTAGAAAGCCTACCGGTAGGTTATCGAACCGTCTTCAACCTTTATGCAATTGAGGGCTATGCACATCAGGAAATTGCCGAGCTGCTAGGCATCAGTGAAAGTACTTCCAAGTCACAACTGAATAGAGCAAGGAATGTGTTGAAAGAAAAAATTGCCACCCAACAACTCAAAGAAAGGAGAATCAATGGCTAAGAAAACAGAAAATATGGATCAGCTATTTCGGGATAAACTGGAAAATCACCAGGTGAAACCGAGTAAGCTAGCTTGGGAGAGACTGGAAAACCAGCTCCCTCAAAGCAAAACCAAGCTTTCTACCTATTGGTGGGCTGCTGCAGCAGCAATCCTTCTCTTATTTACGGTGGGTTCTCTGTTCTGGCCAGCTCAAAATCCCTTAGAAGAAGAAATTCTGGCGGAAAAAGTGGAATCTTCTTCAAATGAAGAGGAAACAACTAACCAATTTCCAGTCGAGATTGAAACGACTGAGAATCCGATTGAAATCATTGAAGAAAAAGAGTCAGCTAAAATTGATAAAAGTCCTAAAAGAGAGGCTCAACCCAAAAAGAAAAATAATTCATCTTATCAGAAGCAATTAGAACCCAACAAGCAATTGATCGCTCAAAACGAAACTGCTCCTGAAAGAGAAGCAATCATTGAAAAGCCAATTACTGAACCATTAAAAGGTTTGGAGGCTGATATTCCCCAAATCAAACCTTTAGATCTGAATGCAACTGTAGCAGAACTTCAACCTACTACTGAGGAAGCTCCTGCTTATAAAGTGACCATTGTGTCTAATGGAATTAAAGAAGACAAAAACCTGATTTCCGGAATCGGAAAAAAAGTAGATCAGGTAGAAGGAATATTGGGAAAAGTGGATGAAGGATTTGCCACCTTACAAGATGCCAAAAACAGCTTATTCACCTCCCTAACGAGCAAAAAAGAAAAAGTGACCGAAAAGCCATAATTAAAAACCAACCTATTATTTAACAAAGAGCAATGGAGTCCTCGGAAACAAAGCCGCTGCATCAGGCAGCGGTACCGAGAATCCAAAAGATCGCTTAAAGACAATAAAACTATGAAAAAGTATCTGCTATTATTTTGCCTGATGGCCATGGTTCAAGTCGCTTTTGCAGCTAAACTGCCATCCCTTGATACAGAAATCAATAAGGACTCTGTCATCGTAGAATTCGGAAAATCTGGAAAGGTAGTCATCATTGTAGAAAGCAAAGAAGACTTCGAAAAGCTTAAAATGATGAACATTGATGAAATCATCAAAAGCTTGGACTTGCAGGAAAACAAAGAGACCGGAGAATTAACCATCGTTCAGATCCAGAAAAAAGACGGCAGCACCAAAGATGTGGTGAAAGTTAGAGAAGAAGGTGCTGAAACTGAAGTAAACATCGGACGGATGAGGGTACTTGTAGATGAATCTGGCCAAAATACCAAGGTGAAAATTGAATCCGGAGCTAAGAAAACAGTTGACCCTTCTTTCAAAACCAACTTTAACATTGATCTCGGTGTCAGCAACTATCTCAGCCCAGAAGGAGGGTTTCCAACATCTGACAATCCCTATGCAGTCAAAGGTTGGGGAAGCTGGAATGTGGGTTTGAACTGGATGGCTGCCCAGCGAATTTCAAAAGGTTTCTACTGGGATTTCGGATTAGGTTTTCAATTCTACAATTTCAAGTTTGAAAACAAGGACTTCCAGGCAGTTCGCGGGGATGAAATGATTGAATTTATTCAGAGAAATGATGTGGATGGATTCAAAAGCAAGATCTCTGCATCCTATATCACAGCCATGACCATGCTGGAGCTGGATTTTGGAAAAATGAATGACAATGGCAAAAAAGGACTACGCATTGCTGCAGGACCTTATGCAGGCTATAGATTAGGAGGTAGATCTAAATTCATTTACCGAGAGCTTGACGGTTCGGGAAGGAAAAAAGACAAACAGGATACCGGTCTTTACCTTCAAAACTTCCGATACGGTATCCGGGGAGAGATCGGTGTAGGAAGAGTAACTTTCTTTACCACTTACGACTTAAATACGCTTTTCCAGGATCAAAAAGGTCCTGAACTGAATCCAATTTCATTCGGAATAGTCTTTTAATCAGGGGGAGAGTCATCTCCCCCAATTACCTAACCAACTACTTATTATGAAAAATTTTCTAGCTACAATACTTGCCATTTTCATGGCATCTGGCTGGGCCTTTGCCCAAGAAACCGAATCAAAATCCATTGTTAAAACCAAAGAATTTTCCATGCTTGGAATGGAATGGACCATGAATAAATTTGAGGATGGTACCAAAGAGTGGAATTTTGAAAATGACCAAGAAACCAAAACCTATGTAAAGCCTAAGCCTTCCAAGTTTGACTCGGATTTGAATATTGATCTGGGTATTAATGTTTGGACTCCCTCAGATGATCTTCCCGCTACCAAAGCTTGGGGTTCCTGGAATGTAGGACTCAACTGGGTTGGAGATTGGAAAGCGGCTAAAAACTTTCACCTAAAAACCGGAATAGGCGTTTCTTGGTATAATTACAAACTGGAAAACCGAAACCTCATCATTGAAAAATCTCCTAACGGAATAGAGTTCAATGAGTTTACAAACGGCGTAGGCACCAAATCCAAGTTATCAGCATCCTATGCAAATCTTTCCTTGGTTCCTACTTTGATGACCAGCAATCAAAAAGTAAGAATCGGACTTGGAGGATATGCTGGTTTACGAATTGGTGGCAGAGGGAAATTCGTCTATGAGGACAATGATGGAGACAAAAATAAAATTTTCGAAAAGTCCAATCTTTATGCAAATAACCTCAGATATGGAGCTCGTGCAGAAATTGGAATTGGAGACTTTGACTTGTATTTCAATTATGACTTGAATTCCTTTTTCGAAGAAGGCAGAGGTCCTGAAACAAATGCTATCAGCTTTGGAATTATCATCAATTAAGCTGCACGCAATCCTTTATTAAAACTTAAAAACTTCAACTCATGAAAAGCTTAACCCGACTTTATCTATTGTTTGCACTCTTATTGGTGCAGAGCTATGCTTTTGCTCAGAAAGTGTTGGTAGACACCCAGAAATCCTACCCTGGGATCCGATCCATTGAAGTAGAAGGAGGCTGGCTGGATGTCAGCTATGATGGAGGAAGCTCTTCATCCGTAGATGTAGAAGCTTATCTAGAATCAGAAAATGAAAATCAAGACATCGTATTCGTGACAATTGGTGATGTTTTGAAGATTTCCTACAAAAGATCTTCCCAGATGAATTCATGGAATAGCAAATCCAAAGGCTGGATCAAGATGTCAGGGCCTGAATCCATCAAATTATCAATCCGAAACAGTTCCGGGGATTTGCAGGTAAGTCGCGTAAGCTCTGATGAAACTAGCCTCAAAGTAAGCTCAGGCAAAATTCAGGCAAATCAAATCAGAGGAGATCTAATGGTCAATGCTACATCAGGAAATATCAGGGTTGATGGGGTGAATGGCAATGTATTGGCCGGTATGACTTCCGGAAATGCAGATATTTTCAATGTAAAAGGAGATTTGCAATACAAGTCCACCAGCGGTTCATTAGACGCAAATAATGTGGAAGGAGAATTAAGCGTAAGTCTTACATCAGGAAACGCCAAACTATCCAATGTAGGTCAGTTAGGAGCTTTGAAGTTTACCTCAGGAAATATCCGTGCGGAGAATGCAGGGCTCGGACCGAATACCTCTTTTTCGGGCACTTCCGGTAATTTTAGAGTACAGACACCATCAAATCTGAATGCATACAATTATGAATTGAAGGCCTCTTCAGGGAATTTAAAGGTGGGAAAAAGCAGTAAGGGAAAGACTTTGGAAATCAATAACGGAGCCTCCTCGACTATCAAAGGTCAGATTAGCTCCGGGAATATTACCATTGAGAATTGATGTTTATAGGATTTTTAATCATAAAGAGGACTGAGATTCAGTCCTTTTTTTATGCTCTGAGGTTCACTTTTAATGATTGGGTAAAATTTCGCCATGATTAATTTAACCACATAGGGCACTGAAAATTACATGGAGAACCACGGAGTTTTAATGAGAAGACCTATAGCTTTTGTCTGGCTGATCGCCTGGCTGACGGCTAGTTAGAGAGTCGAAGCCTTTGTCACGAACTATAAACTTTGAGACTAAATAAACATCGGGAGATAGGCCTCACCAAATTGAAAAATATCCCTTCTCCGTCTTGCTGGCAAAAAACATCTTCTTCAAAATTGGCTTTAGGGCCAGCGCTGTTCAAAATTTCGATTTTAATCCGTGGGTTAAAACCCACGGCTAAAATATCTGTCGCTCCTTTGGAGCTCAACATCTAATCCAATTAAGGTAGGTCCGGAGTTACGGCATTGCTTCTTGTAAACTTTTCAGACTTCTCACTTTAAATTTCAGCCTTTGTGAGACCGCTTCGTTCCTCGCGAGAGATCATGAGACTGCTTCACCAGATCCAAAGCTTTCCCTTTATTTGGGATTACCTAAAAACTAAAAGTTAATCTTCATGATAAAAAAAGGTGACGGGTTCGCAGTGACGGGACTGCCTACTGCCACTGCCTACTTTTCTTTGCCTCTTTCATTCTTTGCGGGAGATTTATACCGCTGCGGCTCCGCGAGAGATCATGAGACTGCTTCACCCGATCCAAAGCTTTCCCTTTATTTGGGATTACCTAAAAACTCAAAGTTAATCTTCATGATAAAAAAAGGTGACGGGTTCGCAGTGACGGGACTGCCTACTGCCTACTGCCTACTACCACTGCAAACTTTTCTTTGCCTCTTCCATCCTTTGCGGGAGATTTATACCGCCGCGCCACTGCGGCTCCGCGAGAGATTATGAGATCGTTTCGCTCGAATTGACAATTTTCAGCCATCTCACTTCAAATTTCTAACTTCCCCCCTACTCCGGCCTGGATGCCTGCCTCACAATTTCAGCCTGCTCTTTATTCAGTTTAAGAAGCCGTTTTATTCTATCCGGTGTAGGTTTGGCTAAGGAATAAAAAATCAAAGTCAAAGCAAAAATCACCACATAAGTCGCATTTTCATAGAATAGCAAGCCGATAGTGCTGAGGATAGAAATCAAAAACAAAAAATAAAATCGCTGCCTAGTTGCCTGAATATAAATCTGAACTTTATCAAACAGCTCCTCATATTCAAAGGATAATTTCAGTTTTCTATGAAATATGACATATTGACCAATCAGTAAACCTATAGCCAATCCAATCAGCAAGCCATTGACAAAGTCTGGAAGCTCAGGCAGGTCAAAATTCAAATTACCTGAATTATAATACAAATACACAAAGCCAAATAATGGCAAGCTGATCACCATCAGGATCAATACCAATATTTCCAGGCCTTTATAGTCTTTTTTAAGCTGATTGTAGTTCAAGAGGCTAGCTTATTCAATGGTGATTTTGATATCATCAGTCAGTGGTCGGGACACACAGCAAAGTACATATCCAGCCGC
Organism: Algoriphagus sp. UBA3586; assembly: GCF_002376385.1. Classification (NCBI taxonomy): domain Bacteria; kingdom Pseudomonadati; phylum Bacteroidota; class Cytophagia; order Cytophagales; family Cyclobacteriaceae; genus Algoriphagus; species Algoriphagus sp. UBA3586. The sequence goes on from NZ_DFMT01000050.1 coordinate 136,458, forward strand.
TATTTCCTTCTCGCTCAAGCCTGCATCCTCATCCATCTTCACCTTTCCACTCAAAAGTCTACCTCTACAAGCCGTACATAAGCCACTCTGACAAGAATAAGGCATATTCAAGCCCTGCTCCAGTCCGGCTTCAAGGACAGTTTGTTCAGGATTAACGGTCACATCAAACTCCTCCCCTTCCAACATGATTTTCACATCTCGGGTGAGAATTCCGGAGTTGATTCCAGCCATGGCATTATCATGTGCCTGTTGTGCTGCCGCTGAGAAAAAGCTCTCTCTATGAATTCTCTCTTCAGGAATACCAAGTTCTTCCAAGACATTCTCCGCCGTATCCATGATTCCGTCAGGCCCACAAAGGAAATAAATCTCCTCATATCTCTGCTCGTATTCCGCTTGGGAAACAAACTCCTTGAAAGAATCAGGGTTCAATCTACCTTTTGGACCTTTCCACTCTTCTGAAGGTTGACTCAGATTATGAATGACTTTCAATCGATCCGGATTGGCTTTTTCCAAAAGGTCCAATTGTCTTTTGAAAATTATCTGCTCCTCACTTCGGCTACAATATATCAGCGTGATGATGGAGTTCGGCTCATTAACTAAGACAGATTTGAGAATACCCATGATTGGCGTGATCCCACTGCCTCCAGCCACCATGATAAAATGTCTCTGATTTTTGGAATGAAAGTCGGTGGTGAAATTCCCCAATGGCTTTAGCACATTGATAGTTTTACCGGGGTTTACTTTTTCATTCAGATAATTGGAGAAAAGTCCTCCATCGACCCTTTTAACAGAAATTCCTGGAAAGGGGTCCACAAATGGGGAGGTGCAAAGACTGTAAGATCTTCTTTGCTCTTTTCCATCAAAGTCCATGACCAAAGTCAAAAACTGACCCGGCTTGTAATCCAGAAATGGTTCTGGCTGCTCAAAATAAATACTCACTGTATCGGGAGTTTCCTTGACAACTTCACGTACCTTCAGAGGGAGATAATTGGTTTTTTTAACTTCCTCTTTTTTCTTCTTAAATAAATTGAACATTCGAGATGGGGATTCTTTGTATTCGGGTGCAAAATTAAACGCTCAGGAATCATAATTGTCCTAATCCCTGAGAAATTCACTAAGAAAACTCCAAATCGTGAAAGTAAGTTTGGAGAAATTCGATAATTATAAATTAGGAAGGGCTATTTTGAAGGTAATGAGCTAAATTGCGCCTTCAAAATTTTGGAACAACCCCAAAACCAACAGACATGGAATTGAATGCCCTGACCGCTGTCAGTTCAGTAGATGGAAGATATGCTGGAAAAACGGCTTCCTTGAGAGCTTATTTTTCAGAATTTGCCCTGATCAAATATCGAGTGCATGTAGAGGTAGAATATTTCATCGCACTTTGCGAATTACCCCTACCTCAGTTGAAAGAATTTGATCACGGATTTTTCAGCAAGTTACGGGCTATTGTTACTGAATTTTCAGAGAAAGATGCTCAAAGCATTAAGGACACTGAAAAGGTGACCAACCATGATGTGAAGGCTGTAGAGTACTTTCTGAAAGAGAAATTTGATGCTTTGGGGCTAGAGGCATATAAGGAGTTTATCCATTTTGGACTCACCTCTCAGGATATTAACAATACAGCAACTCCATTGATGCTGAAAGAGGGATTGGAGCAGGTGATTTATCCTGAATTGGAAAAGGTTCTATCCAAGCTGAAGAGCTATGTATCTGACTGGAAGGATGTTTCAATGTTGGCCAAAACCCATGGACAGCCAGCTTCCCCTACTCGTTTGGGGAAGGAAATTGAGGTATTTGTTGTCAGAGTTGAAAAGCAATTGGAGCTATTAAAGCAGGTTCCATTTTCTGCCAAATTTGGTGGGGCAACCGGAAATATGAATGCGCATCATGTAGCCTATCCTGAACTGGCTTGGAATGACTTTGCATTCAACTTCGTATCCAAGTATTTAGGCTTAGAAAGAAGTTATCCTACCACTCAAATCGAGCATTACGATAATTTGGCTGCTGTATTTGATGGCTTAAAAAGAATCAATACCGTATTGCTGGACCTTTCCAAAGACGTGTGGCAATATGTGGCCATGAATTATTTCAAGCAGAAAATCAAAGCTGGAGAAGTAGGATCTTCTGCAATGCCACACAAGGTCAATCCAATAGATTTTGAAAACGCAGAGGGTAATTTAGGAATTGCCAATGCTTTGCTGGAGCATTTAGCTGCCAAACTTCCTATTTCCAGGTTGCAGCGTGATTTGACAGATAGCACGGTACTTAGGGTAATCGGAGTTCCATTGGCACATATGCTAATTTCTTTGGAGTCTTTGAAAAAGGGATTGGGTAAATTGGAACTGAATAGAGCTGCCATTGATGCTGATTTGGAAGAAAACTGGGCAGTAGTTGCGGAAGCGATCCAAACGATTCTTCGAAGAGAAGGCTTCCCAAAACCTTATGAGGCACTGAAAGATCTTACCCGAACCAATACTAAAATCACCCAATCTTCCATAGCGGATTTTGTGGATGGCTTGCCTATTGCTGATGAATTAAAAGCGGAATTGAAGAAAATTACGCCGTTTAATTACACGGGGATTTAAAAGTGTAAAAGCTGAAGTCAGAAATCTGAAAGGATTCGCCTCTTAATCTAGGTAGCTTCACAAAAGCTCGCAGCGACGCAGCGGCGCAGATTTTAATTCTCCCGCAAAGGATTCAAGAGGCAAAGAAAAGTAGGCAGAAGCAGTTGGCAGTAGGCAGTTGGCAGTTTCTTGGAGTTGCGAGCCATTATTAAATCCGCCACCGCGAGGAACGAAGCGGTCTCATGAAGGCTGAAATTTAAAGTGAGAAGTCTGAAAAATCGTCACTGCGAGCGCAGCTTGCGGAGCGAAGCAGTCTCATGATCTCTCGCAGTGGCGCAGAGTTTAATTCTCCCGCAAAGGATTAAAGAAGCAAAGTGTTTATGAAGCTATGTTTTCTATGCTTGCTATGTGGTTTTATAAAATTTATCGCGGTAGCACACCGATTTTCTCCCTCAAAGGATTCTTGATGGAAAGATGATTTTAAAGGTATTGGAAGCAAAGGCTTCGACTCCCTGACTAACCGTCAGGCAGGCGCTCAGCCTGACAAAAACGAAAGGCTCCTTCATTAAAGCTCCGTGATCCTCCGTGCCCTCTGTGGTTTTAAAAGCTCTCGCAAAGACGCAGCGGAGCAAAATTTAGATCTCCCGCAAAGAATAAAAGACGCAAAGAAGTTGATCTGATTTGTTCTGGGAAATCTGTGCAGATCTGTGACTTTTTCTGTGGAAATCTGCGGGAAATAAAAAAGATTCAGTGACTGAAAAACATTTAAAGTTTCTCTGCCCTTCGTAAATCAAAAATCTTAAATTCCCCTATTATCCTCCTTGCTCTCTGTGGTTAAAAAAAATTCCTCATCTCCAAACCACTTCTTTCTAACTTTTTGGTAAAAAAATCTCCGCAATCATACACCTAGCGCTTCCTCCACCCAGTTTTTCTATGGTAGGAATCTGAGGACTGATAATCGTAGTATATTTCTCAATTAGCTGAATTTGCCCCACGTTTAAAGAATCATAGGCCGTTTGGGACATAACTGTAAACTTCTCTCCCCCATCATTTCCCACTTCCAGCATATTTCCAGCAAAATTAAATTTCTGCTTGGCCGTAATGGGAATCACTTTTTTACCTGCTGATGTCAAAGTCTCCTGTACTTTTCTTCTATCGGCAGCTTTGACTATACTTTCCAAACAAACCACAGCCAAATCAGAGCCAATATGCATCATTACATTGGTATGATAAATAGGGCTGCTCATCTTTCCGTCAATTTCCTGCTGAGCTTTAAAAGCAATCACTTGATAGCCCAGTATTTTCGCCAAATAATCTAAAGGTACTCTATGGGTTCGTTCAGAATAACAGGCATAAATCATTTTTGAATCATGGTCCATTACCATGCTGCCCGTTCCCTCCAAAAACTGTCCATCCTGCTCAAAAAAGCTTAAATCAATAATTTCATCCACTTTAAATCCCAATCCCATCAATTGCTCTATCAAATCTTTCCTCCGCTCCAATCGGCGGTTTGGAGAATACATGGGATAGAGAATCAATTTCCCATCAGGATGTGTACTAAACCAGTTGTTGGGAAATACAGCATCTGTTTTAATTGGCTTTTCTGTATCCTCTATGACCAATACCTTCATTCCCTGGTCTTTCAATAAGGCAACAAAGCTGTCAAACTCCTGTTGAGCCAAGGCCTTGATTTCTTCAGAACTTCGCCCATCTTGCTGTTGATAGAAATTATTCTCAGCTGTCTCCGGATTGAAACCAAAGTTGGCGGGACGCACCATCAAAATTGTAGAAGTGGTTTGCATGGCTTATTTTTTTGAAGGGTATCGATAAAGAACCGGGAGAATATTGAATCTCTTTTCACTGATGGTAAAGTAGCTTTTCATGGAAGATGAAAATGCGATTGCCTCTCCTTGAGGCTCGGGAACATAGGGTAAACTGATGGGAGTTCTAGCCAGCGTTTCAGTTAAAGACTCCCCTTCTTTTCTGATCCAATAATAGACAGCAAAGTAATTTTTAATCAAAATTTGACAGCCATCTTTTGAAATATCTCCTGCCACAGAGGATGAAAAAGGAAATTCCAGATGCTTGTCTAACTTAATTTCCTCCTTATTCCCAAATTGATCCCAGGAAAAACTGTACAGATTGTTCTTCTTATCCCTTTTGGAAACTATATACAGTCTTTTATCCAAGGGATCGAGCATCAAGGTTTCCGCATCCCTAGCTCCTCCAGGATAGTTGAGTTCTACTGAGACAGCCTTTTCCTCAATCAAAGATTGGATGACTCTAGGTTCTGGAATTCTATGAACATACACAGAAGAATATCTAGCTAAATTATCTCCTATTTCAGCTATGTAGATATAGGATTTTCCATCAGGCCCCAATCCAACAGCAATATCTTCCCAGTCCCTATTTTTGAGACCTTTCAATATGATTTTTCCAATCTCTTTGCCTAGGGAATCCAACATATAAACTGCCGCCTCTCCCCCGCTATCGGTATGAGCATAAATGAGATTAGGGTGAATATGAGAAAATGCAATCCCGCTGACTTCTTCCAAACGGGGATTTTTTAATGTGTCTACGGGAATACCCATGCTAAAATAGCGTTCAGAAACAGGAATTTCCTGAGCGAAAAGGCTATGGCTTAATCCCAATAAAAAAAGAAAGAAAATAGTAATGCGTGTACCCATAAGAAAGATCGAAATTAGCCAAAAAGGCAGGAAAAAGCAGGGAATTCAGTATTTTAGTTAGGAAACAAAGTCAAAAGTCAAGATGGATCCCCTTTTAAAGAAAATGAATTGGAAGGATGGGATGAAAATCAAGATTTGGAATCTTCCTTCAGAACTTGAGAAGTTAGAGCAGGAATGGATGGCTGCTGGCTATTTAGCTTCTGCAAATGAGAAAGCAGCATTTTTATTGGCTTTTGTCAAAAGTCAGGAAGAGATAGAGCGGGTTTTTCCAGAAATGGAAAAATTAGCCCAAGAGGACGAATTGCTTTGGATGGCCTATCCCAAAGGAAGTAGCAAGAGATACCAGGTGAAAATCAACAGAGATTCAGGCTGGGGAATATTAGGAAAGTATGATTTCGAAGGTGTGAGGCAAATCGCCATCAATGAAGACTGGTCAGCCTTACGATTTAGAAATACCAAATTTATCAAAACTCTCACTCGAAAATTCAGCACCAAGGACCAATGATCCTATAATTCACACCCAAACCTACGTCGCTCCTAAATCTGGAAAGGTAATTTATAAATTCTCTTTCCACTGGCTTGATACATGGCATTGGCCAGTGCAGGAATGTAAGGTGGAACTGGCGGCTCTCCTACCCCTGTAGGTTTCTCCATACTTTCCATGATATGCACGTGGATGTTTCGCGGAGCTTCCGGCATGCGGATAATTTTATAAGTGTCAAAATTATGCTGCTGCGCAACTCCATTTTCAAAGGTAATGGCAGAAGTAGTCGCCAAACTATGGGCAAACTGTGACCCTCCTTCAAATTGGGATCTAACTCGATCGGTATTTACTGCAATACCGCAATCCACAGCGTAATAGACATCCTCTACTCGAAGGTTTCCCGAGTTGTCTTTTTCGAGGCTAACCACACAGGCCACATAGGTCAAAAAGCTTTTATGCGCTGCAAAACCCATGATTTTGCCATTTGCCATGGATTGCTTCCAGTTAGATTTTTCTGCTACTTCTCGGATCACAGCTTTCATCCTTCCGGTATTCCATGGATAAGCATCGATTGGCTCTCCATAATTCCCGTATTCTCCTCCCACCATTTCACTTTGAAAAGTAATCTCTCTGTCTTCTCCCAAAAGAGACAAAGCATGCTCAATCGGATCCAGTCCTCTAGCTTCAGCCAATTCATCCAGCATACAATGCATGGCAAAGGCATGATGGATATTACTTACAGAGCGAAGCCAACCCACCCGAACATGCCCGGTAGATTCATGAGATTCAATTCGAATATTTGGCACATCAAAGGGAAAATCTACACAACCTAGGCCCATCTCCCCATCTGAAGGATGCAACTCATCCTTACTACCGGTAGAACCAATGGCAGGGAAAACAGTATGATGATTCCACCCTGTTAAGGCATTCGAAGAATCCAAGGAAGCGATAATCCGCTGAGCACTGTGGGAATGGTAAAAATCAAAATGAAGATCATCTTCTCTAGTCCACTGTACCCGAACGGGTGCCTGGGCCGCCTTTGAGAGCAAAGCCGCTTCGACCACATAGTCAGGCTTAGATTTACGTCCAAAACCACCTCCAAGAAGGGTTACATTTACTTTTACCAAGGAAGCATCTATATCCAGAGCCGAAGCTACAGCATCCCTCGCCCACTGGGGATGCTGTGATGGTGACCATACTTCACAGGAACCGTCAGATTTCACATGGGCAATTGCCGCCGGAGGCTCAAGGGTGGCATGAGCATAAAAGGGCGCTTCGTAAGTTCGCTCGATGACTTTGGCTGCCGAACTTTTTGCCTGAGCAAAATTCCCTCTTTCTCTTCTAACTTTCCCATTTTGACTGGTGCTCTTTACCATTTCCGCCAACTGGGCCTCAGAATTGTAATTTTGATTTTCACCCAAATCCCAGCTTACTTCCAAGGCCTCTCTACCTTTGATAGCAGACCAGGTATTGCTGGCGATGACAGCGACACCTTCCAAGGCCTTGTCCAGACCAGGGGGAAAACTGGGACCGGAAATCTTCACTACTTGTTCTACTCCCGGTACAGCCAAGGCTTTCCCATCCGAAAATGATACTACTTTTGCTCCAATGACCGGGCCTCTGAGCACTACCGCGATTTTCATATCCGGCAGATTCACATCCGCTCCGAAAACGGCCTTGCCTCGTGTAATATCTTTTAGATCATAAATAGGCACATCCTTTCCAATCAATTGGTAACTGGAAAACTCCCGGAGTTCAATGGATTCTGGGGCTGGTAGACTTGCATTCTGAAGGCTTTCTACCAAATCCCCAAATGGAATTTCCTTTCCGCTCCCGCTGTGAAAGACTTTCCCCTTTTGAGTATCACATTCTTTTGGATCAACTCCCCATTTGTTGGATGCAGCAGCTATAAGCATGGTTCTGGCTGTAGCACCGGCTTTACGCATGGGTTCGTAAAACATCCGAACCGAAAAGGATCCATCCGTATTTTGGTTTCCATATTTTTCTTCGTCTCCTTCTGCTTGGATAATCTTTATCCTTGACCAGTCAGCTCCCAATTCATCTGCCATAATCTGAGGAAGGGAAGTTCGGATACCAGTTCCCATTTCAGATCTATGAGCCACCAAAGTGACTTGATTATCTGAGCTGATGGAGATATAGGCATTGGGAGCAAAAGTGAGTGACTCACCCTTGGGACCAGAACACTGGAAATTCACACCCAATACAAAACCACCGGTAGCTAGGGTGCTGAGTTTTAAAAAATCTCTTCTGGAGGGGATAAAAACCTGACTTTGGTCTTTTGGGTTCTTTTTGAGAAAAGGAAGTTTGGGGAACATCTGAGTAGAGTTTTGGAGGGATGATTATAAGTTCTTGGCGGCAGTCTGAATGGCTGTTTTGATACGATTGTAGGTTCCACAGCGGCATAAATTTCCGGCCATACTTTGTTCGATTTCTTCTTCGGAAGGATTGGGATTCGATTGAAGCAGAGAAGCTGCATTCATGATCTGACCGGTTTGGCAATAGCCACATTGGGGTACGATATGCTCAACCCAGGCTTGTTGCAAAGGATGATCTCCATTTTCTGAAAGTCCTTCGATGGTAGTGATTTGGGCATTTCCTACTTCAGAAATAGGCAAAGAGCAGGAGCGAATAGCAGTGCCATCCAGGTGAACGGTACAGGCTCCGCAAAGCGCTTGACCGCAGCCAAATTTGGTTCCTTTCAGGTCCAGCAAATCGCGAATTACCCAAAGCAAGGGCATATCCTCCAGGGCTTCAACCGATTTTTGTTCCCCATTGATGGTCAGATTATAAGTAGGCATGGCGATGTTTTTTTTCAGGTTGAGATCAAATTATCTGATTATCCGCAATCATGCCAGTTGCCTTATTTTCTTCGCTTGACTGGTTGGAAGACCGATGACAGAAGACCGAAGTTTCCGGATTCTGATCCTTTTGGCATACAATAAGCCATATTTTTATCAATACTGGCAAGAAAACGGATATCCATATCAATTTATCAAATTTCGATTCGAATTCCTCGTACTCTTTATTTTTGTTTAGGGTAAATCAGTAGTCTCAGTATTCCTTCTCATCTCCCCAATAAAAGAAAATGGCATTTGGATGATTCAAAGTGATAAAATTCTGTCAAATCCTGTTATCATTAATAGGAATGGAAAGCAACACAGGAAATAGTAAAAAAATAAGTCCCTGAGAAAGAATCAGAAAGGGCAATAGGCTTAAAAAATCAAAGATTTTTTATTTCTAGGTTTGGAAAAAATCAAAGATGCCTCTACATTTGCAACACGTTAACCGAAAGGGATGGCGCAACCAGAAAAAATTCCTCCTTAGCTCAGTTGGTTAGAGCACATGACTGTTAATCATGGGGTCCTTGGTTCGAGCCCAAGAGGGGGAGCGAAATCAAAAAAGAGGTCAGAAACGGCCTCTTTTTTTGTTTAAAACACCTTCCAAATGGGTTTTTATAAGCTGCAGCCATTTTAAAAATCATTACTACTCCAAAATACTTTCCCATTTAAATAATTGAAAATCAATATGTAATTTCTGATTTTAGGATTTGTAGGTAGAATCAGTCTTATGTTTTAAATGGAAATAAAAAGGAGTAAAATTAAAAACCTGGAACTATAAAATATGATTCATTCCAAGTCATTTGAAAAATTTAAGTATAAGGGCACTAAAAGTGAACATTTATGATGCCTCCCTTTTAATCAGCTAGAAAATTTCACATTAATCTCTAATCATCAAACAGGAATTAAAATCATTGGATGGAAGATGGTAATGATTAATTGAAATAAAATCCAAAAAGGTCTATTCCTTTCCAGGAAAATTATCCTTAAACTTGGAAGGAAGCACTTTATAAAATTTTTGAAATGATTTTGAAAAATACTTGGGGTCTGAGAAACCAACCATGAAAGCAACCTCATTTATTTTTAAATTTCCATCTTGAATCAATTGAGCAGCCCTCTTCATACGAATCATCTGAATAAATTCATTAGGAGTTTTACCGATTAATCCTTTAAATTTTTCAAAAACCAGAGTCCGGCTAAGTCCCAATTCTTTAACTAACACCTGTACTCCAAATTCTCCATCATCCATATATTTCTCAACAATTAGGATAGCTTCTTCAAAGAACTTTTCATCAGGAGAGCTCAAACTTACCCGAGATGGTTCAAACATTAAATCCTGTGCAAGTTGGTTTTGAAGCTTTCTTCTTGTCTTTAAAAGATTCTGAATCTTTAATACCAACAAATCCAATTGAAAAGGTTTGGTAACATAATCATCTGCTCCCGATTCATAGCCCTCTATCTGATGAGCATGTGAAGTTTTTGCTGTAAGAAGGATCAAAGGAATGTGGCTGGTTTCAAGACTTGACTTTACACGTCCACAAAATTCAATTCCATCCATACCCGGCATCATCACATCTGATACAATTAGAGAAATTCCTCCTTCAATTAATAAAGAAAGTCCTTCATTCCCATCTTTTGCTATCACTACTCTAAAATGGGCTTCCAAAACAGAGCTTATTAATTCCAATAAATCAGGATTATCTTCTACTACAAGAATAGATTCTTTCAACTTCTTATCACCTTTGAAATTTCTATTTTGCTTTCGTCTATTCAACTCTTTACTTAAATGATCCGATTGTTCTTTTATCCATTCTTTCTCTAAATCTTCTCCCTGAGTAGAAGTTAATTCATGTTTTTCAAAATGTTCAAAACCTTTCAATAACCAAACAGAGAAAATAGTTTCAACTCCAGGTTTACTCGAAACAGTGATCTTTCCTCGGTGGAAATCTACCAGATTCTTTGAAAGTGCCAAACCAATTCCGGTCCCAATCTGAGCCGAAGCCCTATGATTTTTAACCTGAAAAAATCGGTCAAAAACCAATTCAAGTTGATCTTCCGGTATACCCTCTCCCGTATCTTTAATTCTTATTACCACACCATCAAGTTGTTTCCCGTTTTCCTTGGAAGGTATATTACCAGACTCTACAAAAATCTGAATAGTCCCGCCTTCAGGAGTAAACTTGAAGGAATTATAAATCAAATTAAAAAACACTTTTTCCATTTGATCAGGGTCAATCCATAATTGCTCTGATAATTCTGTTTCAAACTTTAGATCAAACTTAATTTGCTTTTGCTCAGCTACCACATCAAAAGATTTTTTGATTACACTTAAAAAATTAAATAGATTAACAGGCTTAACTGAAAGCTGCAAGTGCCCGGTTTCTTGTTTTCGAAAATCCAAGAGTTGATTTATTAAACGAAGGAGCCTACTTGCATTAGCATGGATTGAGTCCAACTGATTACGAACTGTTTCAGGAAGCTCTTTATACTTAACTAATTGATCCAAGGGGGAGTTTATTAGCATTAATGGAGTTCGAAGTTCATGAGAAATATTGGTAAAAAACCGCAGTTTCAACTGATTAATCTCCTCTTGCTTTTGCTTTTCTAGTCTCTCGAATTTAAGATCATTTCTCAGTCTTATCCGCCATGAAACAAAGGATTTAATTAAATAAGCTAAGAAAAGAAGCAAAATAAAATAAATTACAAATGCCCAAGAACTGCGATACCAAGGAGGTAAAACTATCAACCGAAATTGATTGATTGGTGAAAATGAGACATCACCTTCATAGGAGGACTTCAATAAAAAATTATATTTTCCAGGTTCGAGGTTGGCATAGTTAGCAAATCGCCGTTTTGAATCAGTTTCTATCCACTCTGGGTCGTACCCTTCAAGTTTGTAGTAATATCGAATTTTTTCCTGAGATAAATACTCCAGTGAACTGAATTCCAACTCAAATGAATTATGTAAATCATCTAACTTGATTTCACGGACATAGCTGATGCTTTGACTGATCACCGGTTTATTTAAAATCAGCTTGTTTGGAAGCGCTACTTGATTGAGTATTCTCAGTTCAGTTAAAATTGGAGCCTTTGGCGTTTGGTAAGGTTTGACCCTTTCTGGGAAAAAGGCATTAAACCCATTTATACCTCCAAAGTATAGCTTACCGCTATCATCTTTAAATGCAGCACCAAGATTAAATTCATCAGATTGAAGGCCATCGTCTTCATGATAATTTTTAAAAGTAAAATTAATAGGATCCATTGACGATAGTCCATTTACAGTACTAATCCAAAGCTGTCCACTATTATCCTCTAAAATTGCTTTTACTACATCTGATGGCAAACCATCCTTTTCCCTAAATATCTTTACAGTTCCATCTAATGGATTGATTCTATTTAGCCCTCCCCCAAAAGTTCCTACCCATATATATCCTTTTTTATCTTCTAGGATACAGGTTATAATTGAATGACTAATTTTATGACCGCTCTGTGAATCAGAATTAAAATGGGCAAAACGTCCAGTTTTTAACTCCATTTTACTAAGCCCTCCTCCATAGGTTCCTATCCACAAGTTTTCCTTTGAATCCACTAATAATGACCGAACATCATTAAAAGGGATTGTATTTGGATCATTTTCTTTATGAAAGAATTTTTTAATCTTTCCAGAATACGGATCAAACCGATTTAACCCACCGCCATTCGCAGTACCTATCCAAATGGCACCTTGGCTATCTTCCGTAATTGACCAAACCTCATTTTTGCTTAGGTCATATTCACCTGGTCCTTGTCTAAAATACCAGTATCTGTTACTAGCAGGATCATATACGGTAATCCCACCGCCATCAGTGCCAATCCAGATTTCACCATTTGATCTTTGAAAAATACTTTGAACATGATTATGAGATAAAATTCCTTCCTCACCTGCAAAAAGATATCGAAAAATATCTGAATTAGGAGCAAGATAATTCAACCCTCCATTAAATATTCCTATCCAGAGATTGCCATTTTTATCTTTTAAAATTGACTTAACCATTTTGCCTGAGAGGCCTTTTTTAAGGCTTGGATCGTATCTGTAATGCTCGAATTGTTGTTGATTGGGAGATACTTTATTTAGACCTTCACCTGAATACATCCCAAGCCATATTGAACCCGCACTATCTCTATAAATTGTATATACAGAATTTCCATTTAAACTATATGGATTATTAGGTTCGTCCTCATAGTGCAAAACCTGTCCCCCGTCCAATTGCTGAATGAATAAGCCTCTACCTAATGTTCCAACCCAAACATTTCCTTGTTCATCCTCAATAAAGCTGGTAACATTCAGATCTTTTTGCTGGGGGTCAGATCCTGCTTTGGGTAAATTAACTTCAACAAAATCTTTTTGACTTTTACTCTTGATATACAAACCAGACTTTTCTGTCCCTATCCAGAGCCTTCCTAGTCTATCTTCATAGAAAACTTTTACAGACTGCGGTGTTTGTGGAGCAATTGGAAGGGTTACAGGAGTCCAAATTTCATTTTCAAAGACAAAAGCACCTTTTTCTTGGGTTCCTGCCCATATTCTCCCCTCATTATCCTGAAATAGACTCCATACCTTGTTGTCTTTCAAATTAGAATTTTTATTATGAAAATGTCGGATCTTAATTCCTTCAGATTTCACTTTCCAGTCTGAGGAGGACTCAAAGTCAATTTTAATTGAAATGACCCCACCGCCGTTTGTACTAATCCAGATAGATTGATCATTTGCTAGAAGCATACTGGAAACCTTACCATCCTTTAGTATAATGGGGAAATTTTCATTTAAATAAATGGGGGAAAACTTTTCTCGAATTGGGTCAAAAATAGAAACTCCACCTCCCTCGGTACCAATCCAAAGTTGACCTGAAGGGTCTGAAATAATAGCTCTAATGACATTATTGTTTAAACTTAAACTATCACCGGGTTCATGACGAAATACCCTGAATTGATAGCCATCATATCGTGCCAAACCATCGTCAGTTCCCATCCATATAAACCCTAATTGATCTTGATGAATGGCCAATACCGAGTTTTGAGGAAGCCCATCTTTTGAACTGAAGTGAGTAAATTTTAAAGGCTGAACGGAGTAATTATCATTCAACCCCTTTTGCTGTGCAAGGGAATTAAAAAGAAAGCAAACAGGCAAAAACAGAAATATAAAGCAGCTTGAAATTCTCCACATTTTTCTGATCATACTAAAGACTTTGACTCCTTATCAAAGTTAATCTTTCTCCCCTATAATTTTTCCTTGATGCTGCCATTGAAGTAAATCTGTACAAAATCCTAACTAAAAACGGACGATAATCCACCAAGGCGTACGAATGGCCACTTACAAATGGACTCTCTAACTCCTCCTAAGAATTAGACCATTTTACCTTTGAAGCAGGTTTTTTGAATAAAAAAGCCTTTTATCATTTACCTACAATTCAATAAACTCAATCAGTATGAAGAACTTCGACCTCAAGCGCTTCTTATTGCTCTATTCCCTTTTGTGCATCGTTCATTTGAACTATGCTCAAGAAGTGAGAGGAATAAGCGGCCAAGTTACAGATGCCACAACGGGAGAACCTCTCCCGGGAGTCAATGTTATGATCATAGGTACTACTACAGGTACTGTTACAGATTTGGATGGGAATTTTTCCCTACAAGTATCTGAAGGAGTCAGAATCCGATTTTCTTATATCGGATACTCTACCAAAGAGCTCACTACAGGGGGCCAAAACACTTATAATATTCAACTAGAGCTTGATTCACAAAATTTAGGGGAAGTCCTAGTTATAGGTTATGGTGAGCAGTCAAGAGAGACTCTGACATCTTCAGTTTCTAAAATGGACCAGCGTGTTTTAGAAAATATCCCATTCGCCAACGCTGCATCAGCAATGCAAGGAACAGTTTCAGGAGTAAGAGTTCAAACAACAACTGGACAACCTGGAGCAGCTCCTCGTATTATTGTAAGAGGGGGAACCTCAATTAATAACCCAAATGGTGCAGAGCCTCTTTACATTATTGACGGGGTAATCCGTAACAATATGAATGACATCAACCCTGATGACATTGAATCTTTTCAAGTTTTAAAAGATGCTGCAGCAACTGCAATCTACGGTGCCAGAGGATCAAACGGTGTTGTAATCATTACCACAAAGACGGGAAAAGCGGGAAAGACTTCGGTATCCTACCGTTATACAATTGGCGTATCCGAACTTTGGAACCAATATGAAATGGCCTCGGCGAGGGATTACATATTCTTTAACCGAACAGGTATTTTGCGATTGGCAGAAAAAAACCCCCGTCAACTTTTCAGGTTAAATCAAGCTAACGGTTTTGGAATAGGTAACAATCTAAGTAACAACACTGCTTTTACTCCGCAATACCTTACTCCAGAAAACGAACATAAGCTTAATGAAGGATGGCAATCCATGCCAGACCCTGTAGACCCTAGCAAAACCATAATTTTTGATGAAGTAAACTGGCAAGATGTTCTTTTCAGACAAGCACTTACTCAAAATCACTACATCCAAGTTTCTGGAGGATCTGAAAAAGCAAGGTTTGATATGGGAATAGGTTATCTGGATAACCAGGGTGTAGCAATAAGTACGGATTTCAAACGGTTCACGGTAAGAATGAATGGTGATGTAGAAGTCAATAAAAAACTTTCAGTTTATGGAAGATTAAATTTCACGAATTCTTCGAACAATCAGGTTTTCAGTGAAAATCAAATCTTCCAAAGAGCTTTAGGTCTTCCGCCTACAGCAAAGCTAAGATATGAGGATGGCACGCTAGCTCCCGGACAAAACAGAAGCATGGGAAATCCTCTTTATCATCTAAACAGGTCTAAAGCTTTAAATGCAACCAACAGAATTACACTTTCTGCTGGAGGTATCTGGCAAATTCTTCCTGAGCTAAGCTTTGAGCCCATTGGGTCACTTTATTTTGTTCAGGGAACAAATAATTCATTTCAGAAAAGTTTCTACAATAACCCTACCCAATTCATTGATTCCAGAGAAGCTTCTTTCTCAAACTCAATCTATTGGCAAAAGCAATTTGATGGTGTTTTCACTTACACTAAATCACTTAGAGATCATAATATTCAACTAAAAGCCGGAGGGTCTTTCTATGACAGACAAAACTATTCCGCGTTTGCTTCAGGTAGAGGGGCTGCATCGGACCTGATTCCTACCCTCAATGCATCTGCTGAACCTACTGCTGTCTCTTCTTCACAATCACAACAGCGGATTATTGGTTTTTTTGGACGAGCAAATTATGATTTCAATAAAAAATACCTGTTTTCTTTATCTGCTCGTCAAGATGGAGCTTCCAACCTAGGAGCAAATAATTATTGGGGATTCTTCCCTGGAGTCTCTGCTGGATGGAATATCCATAGAGAGAACTTTTGGTCAAGAGTACCTGAACAAATCTCATCCATCAAGCTTCGTGCTAGCTATGGTGTAAATGGAAATATCGGTAATCTCTCGGATTTTCATGCTCAGGGACTTTATTCTGTAGGATCTCGCTATAATGATGGCGCGGCAATTCTCAACAACCGAATGGCGAATCAAGATCTTCGCTGGGAACGATCAAAAACATTGGACTTCGGTTTGGACATGGGGCTTTTCAATAATCGAGTCAATTTGGTTTTCGACTACTATAATCGAGTTACTGATGACCTCTTAACTAACCTTGAATTACCACAATCAACTGGATTTTCATCAATACTTACCAATCTGGGCTCCCTTCAAAATGAAGGAGTAGAACTTGAGCTCAGTGCAACCTTAATTCAAAAAGGTAATTTCTCTTGGAATACATCATTGATTGGAGCATTTAACATGAATACTATTCTAGAGCTACCTGAAAATGATAATGAAAACAACAGAATCGGTGGCATTTTAATCTATGATCCAATTACAGGTCAATATACTTGGAGAGGTGGGCTACAGGAAGGTGGTAGACTGGGGGAAATGTTTGCCTATAAATATCTGAACGTTTTTTCAACGAACGAAGATGCACAAAATGCACCTATTGATTTGCTAGTGCCAGGCTCCAATAAACAGAAATTTGGAGGAGATGTAAATTGGGCTGATTTAGACAAGAATGACACTATCGACAGTCGTGACAGAGTTTATGCAGGAAATATTTTCCCAAAATGGACTGGAGGGTTTCATAATACCATTCAATACAAACGTCTAAGCTTAAGTATAAGAACAGATTTCGCCCTTGGACATACAATATACCATGAGACCCGTGCACGATTTAACGGACAATTCCAGGGTGATATAGGAATTCTAAAGGAAACTACTAAATCCTGGCAAGAACAAGGGGACCAGACTCCTTTCCCAAGATATATGTGGGCAGATCAGCTTGCTCAAAACAACTCTTTCCGAGGAAGTACTTTCTTTCACGAAAAAGGGGACTATTTAGCTATTCGAGAAGTAACTCTTTCATACAATATTCCTCAAAGTATTTTGAAACCATTCAAAATACCATCTCTACGAGCCTATTTCACAGGAACAAACCTTCATTATTTCACCCAATATACGGGACTCAATCCAGAGGAAGGAGGAACCGACTCAGGACGATATCCGATTCCAAGAAGCTTTTTAGTGGGTGTAAATGTCAACTTCTAAATAAAGAGCAAAGAATATGAAAAATATAATTAAGTCATTAGGAAAATACGCTGTGCTTTCAGGATTCCTTTGTTTAGGGGCCAGCTGTACAGATCAACTTGAACTCACACCAGTAAGTACGATTACTGCATCTGGATTTTGGGTAAATGAAGATAATGCAAACGGGGCATTAAATGGATTGTATGTTCGATTCAGAGATGAAGTATCTAATAATTTTTTCTTTTGGGGAGAAGTTAGAAGTGAAACTCTCAGTTATGGGCTCCAAGCATCAGAAGGGAGGGAACGCTACTTTGAAAACACCCTAGACCCAACATTTGCCGGACCTACTTGGCTTCGTCTATACACAATTATTCATGATACTAATTTGATCATTAAATATGTGCCGGAAATCAAATTTAACCGAGAAGCCGATAAAAACCGTATGCTAGCTCAAGCATATACTATGAGGGCTTTTATTTATTTCACAATGGCAAGAACCTGGGGAGGTGTTCCTATTGTAACTAATCCAACAGAAGGATACGATGCTGAAACAACCTTCAGAGAGCGAGCAACGGTCAATGAAGTTTTCGATTTAATCAAATCGGACCTAGATAATGCTTTGCAATTATATCCGGATAACACTCTTTCTTCATCCAAGGCATTTTGGTCAAAACCAGCCTGTAATATGCTTAAGGGAGAAGTTTATCTTTGGACAGGTAAAAAACTTAGTGGTGGGCAAGCCGATTTCACTACTGCCCTTCAAGCTTTAACCGAAGCATCAACTGCTCCAGGATTGGGTTTACTTCCAAATTTTGATCAAATATTCAGATATCATAATAAAGGTAATGCAGAGATTCTTTTTGCTGTTCGATTCTTAGACTTGGAGTCTGGTTCAAACTATAATAGTTCTTTATATATCAGGGACGATGAAATCCCTTCAAGTATAGACCCCGAACTTGAAAAAAGAATAGGTCAGGGAGGTGGATTAAATCGCATGGCTCCATCCCAAATTTTAAGGAGCGCTTACAGCCAAGATGACCAGAGAAAGGACGCCACGTTTGCAGAGATTAATATTCCAAACCAAGACGGTACGCCTAGATATTATGGTTCCTTGGTAATGAAATACCGAGGCTTTGTAGATGCATCAGGAAGACGTTTTATAGATGATATCATCATTTATCGCTATGCGGACTTGTTACTTTTGGTTGCCGAGGCTAAAAATGCTTTAGGTCAAGATCCCTCACTAGAAATCAACAAAGTAAGAAAAAGAGCCTATGGAGAAGCTTTTGAAAATCATCAATTTGTGAACGGCTCAACGGAAGAAAACAATGAAGCCATACTTAAGGAGCGATTACTCGAGCTTGCATTTGAAGGAAAAAGATGGTGGGATTTGGTTCGATTCGATATGGCGTTTGAAAAAATCCCATCTCTACAAAACCGTTCTAATCAGCGTCATTTGGAATTATGGCCTATATCACTTAGTACTATTAGCTTGAATTCTAAAATCATCCAAAACCCCGGATATGGTAATTAGTAAATAGTTGAATTGGGTAACAAGATCAGAAAAGGACCGGCTTGTGCCGGTTCCTTTCTCTCTTAATCCTATTTCTAATAATGAAAATCACTATTTATTATAAAATTCATTCCCCCTTCTATTTGTTAATTTTTAAACCTAAGAAAAAATTCTAATGCAGTTCCAAAAAATCACAGGGCTAATGGCAGCCACATTCACCCCTTTTACTCCATCTGGAAAGCTAAATCTTGATATAATTACACTCTATGCCAAGACACTTCGAGAATCTGAAATTTCAGGAGTATTTATCAATGGAACTACTGGAGAGAATGCCTCATTGACTCATCAAGAACAAATTGATTTAATACGGGCCTGGGCACCATTTAATGATACTAATTTTAAGGTAGTCGCAATGGTTTCGGGTACAAACCAGGAACAAGGAAAAGAGCTAGCAGCTTTATGTCATCAATTAAATATATTCGGAATTGCAGCGAATGCTCCTTTTTACACAAAACCTCAATCCATTTCTCAATTGCTGAATTTTCTTAGTCCTATTGCTGCAGAAGCCCCGGACCTACCCTTTTATTTTTATCATATTCCTCAATTGACCCAAGTCAACCTTTCAATGATTGAGTTACTAAAAAATGCTCATGCATTCATCCCTTCTTTTGCGGGAATCAAGTACACCCATACTAATCTAATGGAGTTTAATCAATGCACTCGATTTGCAAAAGGAAGATATGATATTCTTTGGGGTTGGGATGAGATGCTTTTAGCCGGTCTAGCTATGGGGGCAAAAGGCGGAGTAGGAAGCACCTACAATTTTGCAGCACCACTTTACAAGAAAATCATCAAGGAGTTTCAAACCGGTAACCTGACAACAGCCAAAATTCTACAAGAGCAGTCCATAGACATAATAGCACACTATCCTAAGTTTGGAGGAGCTGCAGCGGGTAAAATTCTCATGAAACATATAGGATTAGATTTTGGGGATTTTCGATCCCCAATTCCCAAAATACCAAAAGATCAAAAAAACAAGCTAATCCAAACACTAAGTGAAAAAGGCTTATTAACAAACTTTATCCAATCCGAAGAAAATCAAATCAACCCATAATAAAACCGTGAAAAAATTACTGATTCTTCTTTTTTTGTTATTGGGTTGTGCGAAATATGGATTAGCTCAGCAAGGATTCTCGGATGCTTCTTTAGTTTGGAAGTCAATCGCAAAATTCCATAATAATATAAACTCACCACAAGAGCCAGGTTATGCAGGAATGTATGCAGGTGTTGCCCATGATATACTTATTATGGCTGGAGGAGCGAATTTTCCTGAAAATCTACCTTGGGAAGGCGGGAAAAAACATTATTCAGACCAAGTTTTCTACATGCTCCATGATGAAAGTCAAAAGGCGGAAATAAAACAATTTACCGGAAGTTTACCTCAACCAATGGCATACGGAGCATCCATTAATTTTGAGGATGGAATAATTTTGATTGGGGGAGAGAATGAAAGCGGCCTATTACGGGATGTCCTATTTCTTAAACCTGATTTAGCATCAAATCGATTTCTGATTGAATCTCTCCCAAATTTACCATGGCAAATGTCATATTTGTCAGCAGTTAAAATTGGAAAAACTCTTTATGTTCAAGGATCAACTGAAGAAAAAAAGGCTGTTTTTCTCAGTCTTGATTTGAAGAAAAAAAATGGTTTTTGGAACCAACTACCTGTATATCCAGGACCCGCTAGGACCAATGCAGGGATGGTAATTCAGACTGATGGAGAGTCTGAAAAGATTTATTTATTGGGTGGACGGCAAAAAAGAGAAAATGGGGTAAGCGATGTATTCTCTGATATCTTTTCTTTTGATCCAGGAAGCATGAAATGGAAAAAAGAGGGGAAAATGCAAGATGAGAAAGGTGTGGAGATCAAACGATCTGCCCACACATTGCTTGCTGCAGGCTCGGGTCATATTTTGATTATTGGTGGTTTAGAACCAGAACCATTTAACACCTTAGAAAGGTTAGGTAAAGAGCTTCAAAATGAAAAATTATCCCAAGAAAAACTCGACTCTTTGGTTAAGTTAAGAGATAAGCTTTTAATAAACCACTCAGGGTTTAACAAAGAAGTATTAGCTTATCATACTGTAACAGGCACTTGGACAAGATTAGAGGATCTACCATTTTCCCCACCTGCCAACTCCATCCTCATAAGCAACCAAAATGATTACTTTCTGATTTCTGGAGAAATTTCTCCGGGAATTAGAAGTCCTTGGATTCAAAAATTAAAGCTTCGAAGTGACCAATCTTTTGGATCTTTAAATTATACCATTTTGGGTCTATATTTAGGGATTTTAGTCTTGATTGGTTTCTGGGTCTCAAAAAAACAACACAATGTTTCAGATTTTTTCAAAGCAGGTGGAAGAGTTCCTTGGTGGGCTGCTGGAATAAGTGTATTTGGGACTCAACTTAGTGCCATCACTTTTATGGCAATTCCATCAAAAACTTTTGCCACCGACTGGACCTTATTTTTTTTATTGATGACTATAATAATGGTTTCTCCACTTATAATCGCCTGGTTCTTACCTTTTTACAGAAGGATGAATCTGACTACAGCCTATGAATATCTTGAGATGAGATATAATTCAACAGTAAGAATTATGGGAAGCTCTATTTATATAATCCTCCAGTTAGGCAGATTAGGCATAGTTCTTTTGCTTCCATCTCTAGCATTATCAACGGTGACAGGGATTGAAGTGGAACTATGTATTCTGTTAATGGGAATCCTTAGTATCGTTTATACAGTTTTAGGAGGAATTGAAGCTGTGATTTGGACAGATGTAATTCAAGTTGGTGTTCTTTTAGGAGGTGCTTTAATATGTTTAATATTAATGTTTTTTACAGGGAATATTTCTTGGTTGGACATTAAAACATTAGCAATTGAATCAGGCAAGACTCAAGTTTTTGATTGGAGTTTGGATTTCTCAGGCACTGCGATTTGGGTGGTATTGCTGGGAGGTTTGGCCTCTAATATTGTGCAATATGGAAGTGATCAAACGGTCATTCAACGATATCTAACTACAAAAGATGAAAAAACTGCTGCGAAAGGAATCACAGCAGGAGCTTGGATGGCATTACCGTCTGCCCTAATTTTCTTTTCAATAGGCACAGCACTTTACCTCTTTTATCTCAAAAATCCGCAAGAACTTTCTCCTGTCGTTCAAAATACCGACAGTATATTTCCTTGGTATATAGTCACACAGCTACCTGATGGAGTTTCAGGTCTCTTAATAGCAGCAGTATTTGCCGCTGCGATGTCGAGCTTGGATAGTAGTATGAATTCTGTTGCTACAGTGATTACGACTGATTTTTATCAACAAATACGTCTTAAAAAGTTACTCCCCATTAATGAGCTAGGTTTTGCTAGAACTGTTACAATCATCATTGGATCTATAGGCACCGCATTAGCTGTTTGGATGGCAAATATGGGGATTCCTTCCTTATGGGATCAGTTCAATATGCTAATAGGACTTTTTGCCGGTGGATTAGGAGGGATTTTCCTTGTTGGTATATTATCCTCCAGTGTCAATGGGAAGGGTGCAACTTATGGACTTTTAGGTAGTGCCCTTATTCAAGTCTTAGTAAAATATTACAGTCCGCTAAGTATTCATTTATATGCATTAACCGGACTGATTTCGGCCATGACATTGACTTGGATTCTGAGCAGATTTTTCACAGATCCACATCAAAAATCCAAAACTCAGTATACGCTTTCGGCTCTTAATAATAAAGTTCGAAAATCTTCAATTAGTAAAACGCAAACTGAAAACCCATTAACCGTCTAATCGTTTATGCCAAATTCCTTTCGCCATTTTGTATTTGGATTAGTAGCCATACTTCCAATGACAATATCAATAAACTGTCAAAGCCAAGATTTGCCTAAATCATCTATTCAATATCAACCGAAATATGTTCCCCTTCCACAAGGAGCATTTGTAAGTGTAGGTGTAATAAGTTGGGAAGGCAAATTACCTAGTGAAAAATTATTTCTGTCTTTAGAAATTCACGCATCTACAGCCATTGATTCTATAAAGATCATCTCTAAGATTGCTGAAAACCAAACCGAGACCTTGCTTAAAGCTGGGGAAATATTAGGTCAGCAAACGCTTGAAGTCCAATCTAACAAACTTTCAGAAATCAGTAGAGCTAATGTTTATATAAAGTTGAAAGCAACCCACGACATCAGAGACAGAGTCAGTATAGAACTCAAAACTTTGAAGACCGATAATTTGACTTTGCCTATTAAAATAACAAGAGACCTCCCTGATTTCAGAGTAGCTAATCCACTGAGAAATCACGGTGATGATGGAGTACATTCTTACCGCATTCCTGGTTTGGTTACCACCCCAAAAGGCACTTTATTGGCTGTTTACGATATCCGAAGGAATTCAAGCGTAGATCTCCAAGGAGATATAGATGTGGGATTAAGTCGTAGTAACGACGGTGGAAGATCATGGGCCCCAATGGAAGTGATAATGGATATGGGTGAATATGGAAATTTACCTGAAGATCAGAATGGGATAGGGGACCCAGCAATACTAGTTGATCATGAAACCGGTGATATTTGGGTGGCTGCTCTTTGGCTTCATGGCAAACCTGGTAAAATGGCTTGGCATTCCTCTCAGCCAGGTATTTATCCAGAGCAGACTGGACAACTAGTTTTAGTCAAATCCGAGGATGATGGAGTTACTTGGACTGAACCCATAGTAATTACCGAGCAGATTAAAGATCCAGAATGGCACCTCTTTTTCAACGGTCCGGGAAAGGGAATTACCATGAAAAACGGAACACTGGTTTTCCCAGCACAATTTAAAGACAAAGATCAAATACCACATAGTACTATAATTTTTAGCCATGATAAGGGTAGAACTTGGAAGGTTGGAACTGGAGCTAAATCCAATACCACTGAAGCTCAAGTAGTAGAACTAAAAGATGGTAGACTTATGCTAAACATGAGAGACAACCGAGGCGGAAGCCGCTCTATTGCCGTTACAAATGATCTCGGAAAAACATGGATTGAACATCCAACATCTAGGTCAGCTCTAATAGAACCAGTGTGTATGGCTAGCCTTATCCAGAACCCTAAGCAATCTGGAATGCTATTATTTTCAAACCCGGCGACAACTGAAGAAAGAAGTATGATGACGATAAAAGGAAGTTTAGATGACGGAATGACCTGGCCTGAAAATCTTCAGGTTCTCTTAGATGAAGGAAAAGGATGGGGCTATTCCTGTTTGACTTTCATTAACGAAAAAGAGGTAGGTATCCTTTATGAAAGTAGCGTTTCCAATATCACTTTTCAAGTTGTTCCAATTTCTGAAATCATCCCACTTAAATGAATTCTTACGCCAAATTTTACAGTAATGCCTTGCTCCAAAATATAATCCCATTCTGGAAAAAAAACTCCCTAGATAGAGAATTTGGAGGTTATTTCACTTGTCTTAATCAAAATGGAGATGTCTATGATACAGATAAATTTGTTTGGCTACAGGGCCGACAAGTATGGACTTTCGCAATGCTTTTTAATCAAGTGAAAAATCAACCTGATTGGCTTGAAATTTCTCAATTAGGAATTGATTTTCTCAAAAAATACGGCATGGACTCTGATGGAAATTTTTATTTTTCATTGAACCGTAGGGGAAAACCATTAGTACAACCCTATAATATCTTCTCCGATTGTTTCGCATCAATGGCTTTTGCCCAATATGGATTGGCTTCTCAAAATGAGGAAAGTATGCAACTAGCAAAAAAGACTTTTGAAAATATCCTTACTAGAAAGGAAAATCCAAAAGGGTCTTATGCCAAAAACTATCCAAAAACACGACCATTAAAGAACTTCTCACTCCCAATGATTCTAAGCAATCTGTGTCTGGAACTCGAATCTGTACTTCCTAGAGAGCTTGTAGAGAACACAATTAATCATTGTATCTATGAAGTAATGGAAGTGTTTATGGATAAAGAATCAGGTTTAATCTATGAAAACATCTTAGAAAATGGGAGTAGATGTGATTCTTTTGAAGGACGCCTGATCAATCCCGGACATGGAATTGAAGCCATGTGGTTTATGATGGATATTGCACAAAGGAGACAAGATCACCGATTGATGGAGCTCTCAATTAAGTCAGTTTTATCAATTCTTGAATATGGGTGGGATGAAGAATATGGTGGGATTTTTTACTTTTTGGATTCCAAGGGAAAACCCCCACTTAGTTTGGAGTGGGATCAAAAACTTTGGTGGGTACATTTAGAAACTTTAGTTGCTTTGGCTAAGGCATATCGGTTCAGCCGAGATCCAAAAATTCTCGGGCTCTTTGAAAAATTACACAATTATTCTTGGGATCATTTCTCAGACAAGAAAGATGGGGAATGGTTTGGGTACCTCAATAGAAAAGGAGAAGTATTGATTCCATGCAAAGGAGGAAAATGGAAGGGATGCTTTCACGTACCTCGTGCCTTCTTTCAGATTTGGAAAACTTTCGAGCTGGTTGAAAATGAAAAACAGGAGACAATTTTATCGAGATGAAAATCCTTTTAAGCTTCATTTTTAAATTTTCTTGGATTTTTCTCTTCATTTTGAAAAATGATAATAGCCTTGGATAATTGACAAAATACTCGTCAACCCTCTTTTTGTAATTAGGAGTAAATGAAAACCCCATCGTTTTCCCTATTGCCTCTATTAACCTTCAATTTGGTTTTATGAGAGCTCTAAGCTTATTCCAGCTTCCTTCTGGATTTCGACTTTAATCAATTCAATCTCGTGTCAATGACTGGTATTAGTAGATTGTATTTATATGATCAAAACGAAGGAAGTTCCTTGAAATAGATCTAGTTTAAGTGGAAATCTCGAAAATATTCTCAAGGATTTTGAAAAAAATAAATTAATAATATGAATATAAGATTATGACTATTAATTCATTGAAAGTACTTATTTCAATAAACCTTATATAGCTTTTCTTTTAAAAAAACGGTGATAATAGCATTAAATTAAGATATAACACATTGAAAATTACTTTTGTTAATTACTGGTAATCGATACCAATCCTGATGAGAGGGTTTATCAATTTTATCAAATCGTAGAGTTACGATTTTGCGATTTTGAAATTTAAATTTTTATACTTTGAAAAAATCCCAAGAAGTTTAAAATGATAGAAAAGATATTTATTTTTTGAATATATCTTAATTCTTTCGTCCCAGCTGCAGCTATTGTCAATAGGGGGAGCTTTGAAAGCCTCAAATCAGATGATTTGAGGCTTTTTGCATTTATACATTTCTGGGCGATAAGCCCTGTCTGCGACAGATTTGCTATCCCTTTGAATGAGCGAAACCATTGATATCGGGAAGACCAAAAGAGGGAGCTTTAGAAGCAATAAGATTCAATTCTGAAAGCCTTTGAACAAAAAATTAGATCGGATTGCTTTAAGTGGCGTCTAATAAAGCTTAGCTGCATTACTTTAAACTTTTTTTATTCCGCTCCTTCAGAGCTGAAACAAATACTAGTTTTAGCCTCAAATTTCTAAGAAATCTTGCTCCTTTGGAGCTGATTAATCAACCTAAAAATCAACTATCCATTTTAAACTTTTCCCCACCTTCCTTTTCCACTTCCACTATTTGTAGAAGGCAAAAAATGCTGATTCGCCATGCTACAACGAGAGACCTCAAACTCTCCAAACAGTTTATTTAGGTTAGGTGTAAGCTTTATTACAGTCTTTTAGGTAGCAAATCGTTTATAAATAACCTTAATTTTCCTCCGTATACTTTTTAAAGTTATTCAAGATTGCTTGCCAGCCATTCCTCTGCAATTCGATTGAATTCTCTGTTTCTGGATCAAAAGCCATGGTGACTTCAGTCTTCCCATCAATTTCCATGAATGAGACGGTTGCAAGCCTATCACCAAATTGATAAGTAAAGTCTCTAACTGGATTTACTTCAGTATAATTTGCATCAAAGTCAAATCCGAAACTATTGTCTTTAGCTTCCATTCTAGCAAGGTACCTACCTCCTACTCTCAAATCATTTTCGGCATGGGGACAATGCCAGCTAGGATCCGCAAAATTCCAATTTATGATATGAGCAGGGTGGGTATAATAATCCCAAACTTTTTTTATAGGAGCAGAAATAAGGGAAGAAATGATGATTTTTTTAGGTGTCATGGAAGCTTAAGTGAGAAATTAAGACTGGGACGATTTCTAGGTTAATTTAATCAAAGCTGATGAGATTAGGTGAAAAATTGTAAGATATACCAGGTCTCATCATTTCTTTTCGATTGCCTTGCAATGAAATTGGGGAAACTTCAATTTTCCATGGAAAAAGACACCATTGTCGGATTTTTTGAGCATAAAAAAACCTCCGCTAGGGTGGTTTATACTTCAATTCAAAAATTCGATCATTTATGGCCTATTTAACCTTGAAACTTTTTTTATCCCGCTCCTTTGGAGCTGAAACAAACACTAGTTTTAATTGCTAATTTCTAAGAAATCCCGCTCCTTCAGAGCTTGGCAATCAAACTGGAAAATGGGGCTAATTTTTAAATTTAAATTATTTTTCACCGCTGAGCTGCAAAGAACGCTAAGAATATCACGGAGAAAAATTATTTAACCCACAAAGAAATCATAGATCACATAGTTTAAAAAATCTGATTATCCGCAATCATGCCAGTTGCCTTATTTTCCTTGCTTGACAGGTTGGATTCTTCGACTTCGCTCAGTACAGGCGATCGATGACCCCTGCCTATCGGCAGACAGGGAAGACCCAGCCACGGTTGGCAAGCGAAGCTTTCGGATTCTGATCCTTTTAGCAGACAATAAGCCGTATTTTTATCAATACTGGTAAGAAAGCGGATATCCTTATTAAAAATACCAAAAGTTATGATGTCAGTAAGAATATAGCCAAAACAAGTACGGAATCATTTAATCCAATCTTTAATGGACATTGATTGGGTCCAAAAGGCTACTTATTAGAAAATTCGCTGCCTAATCTCACTCCTCTTCCTTAATCATTTCTGACTTCTTTTTTCGAAGTAAATACTGAACTGGCCAATCTTCATTTACACAACTGGAATCTACATATTCATAGCCTAGAAGATCAAATAAATTCAGAGCATCTATCATAGAGTTGAATTCAATCGGTCTTCCATCTGAATCTACTATGAAAGATTTTTGCAACCTGTCATCCCTTAGTCTCTGCCCAAAATCAACACTAACTCTAATTTTTGATTTGAAAGTAGACCCTACTCTTGAAAGATGAATATAAGTTGATTTAATATCTTCGAGTGCCACACCACCTACATTTTGTGCATGAGAGAGGTAGCTAAAGGAGATGATAAGTATAATCATAAGGAAAAAAGGCTTCTGCATGGTCGTTTCTTTGAGTTATTTAAATAAAAGTTGCCTACCTAGGTATCTAGGGCATGTTTATTAAACTCTCTTTTTTACTTAAGAGTTACATTAAAACCTCCTTAGAAAAACGGGCATGAGCTAGCAAACTTTGGTCTTAGATGCAGAAATTCGCCTTTAAGCTTGTCTACTTCAAGTTTTTCCTCATCCAGAAAGTTTTTAAGGTATTAGAATACTTATAATGGGGACTTTCATTAAAATAATTTAAGGTTATGCGATTTTCAAAAGCACCAAAAAGCCAAGTCATCAGGTAAAAATCTGGCTAGGTTTATTTGCTATGGATTGATTTTCCTAAATTTTTTCCAATTGCAATTCATTCTCATTTTAATATTAGTAATTAACCTTAGCAAAATAGTTTGGCTTCAAGTTGAGTTAATTCAAATAAGATGAAAAAAGCCACTCATTTCTGAGTGGCTTTTACTCTTTCATGACATGAACTTTAAATATAAAAAAGATGCAGACTTAGAGTCTATTTTTATCTTTTTCCGGAATCAGCTGTAAGAAAGCCATTGACATCAAGCCAGTGAATAAAGGCATCAAACCAACGATTGCTTGTTCTAGTTGGATTTCCCAAGCCGAATCCATGACCTCCATTTTGGTAAAGATGCAATTCAACAGGAATGCCTGCCTTGTACCAGGACTCGATTATTCCAAACTGCCCTCTAAAGAGAAAATCATCCGTAGCTATTACATTAAACATTGGAGGAGCATCTTTCGGCACTTCAACAGGCCCCATTCCCCCATAAATCGGACCTATAAATGCAAGTTTCATGGTTTGTGAGTTTAACGTGGAGTGCATAGTGAGGCCAGCACCGGCTGAAAAACCTATCATTCCTATTCTGTCTGTATCGACTCCCCACTCCTTAGCCCTACTAATAATCATGGCATAAGCAGCCTCCGCATCTTCAAGCTGGTTTGAAAGATCCATTTGGGGTAGTCTCGGGGTTTCTTTATTTTGATTTGTATCAGAAGGGGGAGCTGGTGCAGTTCGGGGACGATTCATCCATGCCGTAAAGTCATCCAGAGATTCTGGAGTGGGAAAAAGCCTGTACTTAAGTACAAAAGCAGCGATTCCCTGCTTAGCTAGTGCTTCTGCTACTTCCCAGCCTTCATTTCCCATAGAAAGCCATCTATAACCTCCTCCCGGTGCAACTATAACTGCCGCACCATTTCCTTTTCCCGGTTCAGGTAGAAATGGAGTTAGGGTTGCAGTAGTTATGTTTCTAGCCATGGGGTCGCCCCATTGGAGAAACCATGTCTCTGTGGAAGGTTGGTCAGCTACACCTCCTGTGCCCAAAGGAATGGCATTGGGTTCGGCAGGAGCCTTTAGCGGATAAATGGATCCATCTTGAGCCACAGCAGAAGAGGCATAAAAGAGGAATAATCCCAGAATAAAATTTTTAGTGAGGTTCATAGGTTTATTGGTATAGGTGGAGTACTTTTTCTTAAGAGAAACTTCTAATGTAGCTTATTTTCTAGGGAATAACCAAGGTCCAACTGAGCTCTTATCCTCTCATCCTCAGTTCTGTGGGTCGCCTGCCACATTGTCAAAATCTACTCTACTTCTTTCAATTACTTTTTTAAAATAGCCATCACCTTATAATTTCTAAAGAGAAAATTATCGGTTCCAAAAGAAGCGATTCGCTAAAAATCATAAATTAAATGTAAATAAAACTTGACTTTTGTAAAACTTACTTTACATTTGTAAAGTCAACTTTACATAAAAATCATGGAATCAATTAAACTAGAACGAAACAAACGAGTCAAAAAACTGGCTATTTGGACTTGGACCTGGGTAGCAACTATGGCGATCGCCACCTTTGGACCAGAGTTTATCTGGGATAATCACCCCTTCCTCACTCCTTTTGCCATTGTAGTCAACCTCGCAAATGGAGTATTAATGATCTTAGCGAACAGGGATTTATTCAATCATTTTGATGAACTCGAACGCAAAATTCATTTGGAAGCCATGGGAATCACACTGGGATTGGCCGTGGTAGTCGGACTGACATTTTCCCTCTTAGACCAAAAAGACATCATCCCATTTGATGCTGAGATAGGATATCTGGTCATGTTTATTGGTATCACTTACATGATTGCTATGGTGATCAATAGAAAGCGGTATCTATGAAAAATCGTATCCGGGAATTAAGAGTCGTTAAAAATATGACTCAAGAGGATTTGGCTGAAATTATTGGGGTTTCCAGACAGACGATCAATGCCATAGAAAAAGAAAAATTTGACCCCAGTTTGCCCACCGCCTTCAAACTATCCAAGCTATTTGAACTCTCCATTGAGGAAATATTTCAATATGAGGAATGAATTCGGCTATTCGTGGGGGAATTTTGAAGGCCCTTATTTCAACCTCGAATAAGCGATTAAATTATTATCCAATTCTTCAATCTCCTTATTGATGAGCTTGATCAATTCCTTGTCAGTATATACAGGGTTGGAATTGAGCTCATCATTTTCTTTGAGATAATCCAATAGCCCCAAGGCATTTGCAACATTTTTTCTGAAAATGTGGGAAATGATCCAGGAAACATCCTGTTGATACCAATTTTTCATTTCCTCGCACTGATTTTCTTCCAATAAAAAGAAGACTAAATGCTTGCTGAACTCATTCTCATAAGAAGTAATTCTAAAGTCATATTGGCCTGAATTTTCATCCTTGAAAGTGATTTTAAAATCTTTAGAAAAATCAGGTGTCCGAAGAAAGGTAATCAGCTTCTGCAAATCTGAAAAAGACAGGTGCTTTCGGAGATAAAAGAGCAGACTTTGAGGGGCTAGCGTATCCATACCGAGGTTCAGATAAACAGAGAGCCTTGAACTGATCTGGAAAAGTTTTTTGGAAGGATAATATTCCAAAATGTAGGATTTCTGGTTTTTGCTGAACTCCAACAGTTGCTGTAAGGATACCTTGGATTTATTAAACTGATCCACCATATGGGACACATTGATCCCGAATAGAAAGTATCCTTTTAATTGTCTTTTTTCATAAATAGGAGAAATCCTTATTCCCAAATGAACTTCATCCACTGCCAAATGGACCACGTTGAATTGAGGTCCTTTATTTTCTTCCAATTCAGAAATCAAGGCCCCAAACATTTCTTTCTGATTCAAGGAATCTCCTACAGTCACTCCACCAAATAGAGAAGCAAAGTTTTTGTTGAAATATAAAATAGAATAATCCTTATCGATGAAAGAGATATAGGCATTGATGGAATCAAAAATGGTACTGGAAGATTCCCTAAGATTGAGCTTTACTAGGATATTATTAGAAAGCAGGGAATAGGAAAAGTAAATGAAGATAGGAACTGAAATAGAGATCATGGGAATCTCAAACCCGACAATCAAAGGGAGCACAATTTGTCCGAGAAAGCCCAAGCTTCCTGTGATCACCAAGCCAATGAAGAAATTTCTAAAATCCTGCTTTAAGTGGGGTTTCTTTAGAAATTCCTGGTAAAACATGTAAACAGCTAGAAGAAAGCCCACTCCTATCCATAACCTTGAGATTTTAGCCATGGGGTTACCTTCAAAATCAGTCACAAAGCCATAAGAATCAGTATAGATATAGTAATCCTTCACATCGTATTTCACACATAAAAATGCTATCAGAACTGTTCCCACGATTAAGGATACCTTAAGCGTGTTGTAAATAGCGGAGTTTTTATAGAGCAACGCATAGACCAAATCATAGCAGAGATAACCTACAAACAGGATGAAAAAATAAAAGAAATCATGAAACTGATTGATGATGGCTTCTTCAGTTGCCACCCTGCAGAGCAACTCAAAGGACTGAAGAAATATGACCGCAAAAATCAGAAGTTCCAGCTTGGTCTTAAATGAAGATCGCTTCCGAACCAACCTAAGCTTAATCAAAAAGCCCAAAGAAATAATGATACTGATGACAGTAATTATTTGATAGGTTGATTGTAGAAGAATAAAAACTTTACTCATTCCGATTAAAAATCAATGGTGTTTGGAATTATAAATTCGATTCAATTTAAATATTTAGCTTCATTGAAACCCGAACTTTCTAAATCTCCCGGGCAAAGCAGAATCAATCAATTTCTATGCTCAAAAATGTTTTTTCACAACTTATCGATCAACTGGCTAAGTCATAGGGGGAAAGATTTATGAACAGTTGCAAAAAAAGAAAAACCATCCCACAACGCTGTAGGACGGTTTTTGAATTTAGAATAAATCATCACTCAGTTATGCTTTCGCCAAGCATCTTTATCAACCTAATTCCATCCTCCACCCAGAGCCTGATATAAATGCACCATAGCATTCATTTGTTGGGCTTTGGTTTCAATCAATTCCATTTTGGACTCCAATGCGTCTCGCTGAGTGAGCAGCACCTCCATATAATCCGCCCTAGCTGATCGGAAAAGGCTGGAAGAAATTGCTATGGACTCCGTTAAAGCTTGTACCTGTCTGGCTTTCAAATTGGCACTTTGCTCCAAATTGGAAATTTTTGCCATCTGATTGGAGACCTCGTAATATCCATTTAAAATACGTTGCTCGTATTCGTAGACTGCTTGCAGTTGCTTTGAATTTGCAGTTTGGTATTGAGCTTTAATAGCATTTCTATTGACTAAAGGAGCCATCAAATCACCCGCTAATCCGTAAAGCATGGACTCGGGACTTGTCAGTAAATACCTGGCATTGAAGGCTTGAAAACCCAAACCTGCTGTAATCCTGAAAGAAGGATAGAAATTGGCTCTCGCTACTTTCACGTCCAATTTGGCTGCAGCTAATTCCAGTTCAGCCTGCCTGATATCCGGTCTATTGATCAATAACTGAGAAGGAATCCCAGCCTGCACCAGCTTAGGACTGGACTCGGAAAACGAAGCTGAACTTCTCCGAATGGGCTGAGGAAATCTACCTGTTAAGAAATTAATCCGGTTTTCAGTTTCTGTGATTTCCTGTTGAATCGCGTAAATCAAACTTCTGTTTTTAGCCAATTCGGCTTCAAACCTCTTTACCGCCAACTCTGTGGCCTTTGCAGCTTCTTTTTGAAGTTTGACAGTCTCATAGGCATTTTTCTGGATTTCTATGGTCTGACTGATTATTTCCAGTTGATTATCCAAAGCCATCAATTCAAAATAAGAACTGGCGATTTCAGACACCAAATTTGTAATTAGGAAATTTCTCCCTTCCACAGTTGCTAAATATTCAAAAACAGCTGACTTTTTGGAATTCCTGAGCTTTTTCCAAACATCCAATTCCCAAGAAGCAAAAGCTCCAACCATCAAATCTGTAAATGGCTCTGGAAACTCTTTCCCTTCTTTGATTTCGGTCGTAGCTTCCAGTGCACCAAAACGGGTATATCTGCCCACTTTATCCACACCTGCTCCCCCTTGAATCGAGACGAATGGGAGATACTCTCCTTTTCTGGCCTTTATCTCATTATTGGCGATTTGAATTTCCTGCAGGAAAATATTCAACTCCTGATTTCTGCTTAAAGCAGAATCGATCAAAGCTTTCAGATTGGGGTCCTCAAAAAAAGATCTCCATGGAATTTGAGCTGAATTGATAGAGTCTCCTGATGCATTGTAAGCAAGAGGAAGTTCCTTATTTTCTTGCCTCAAAGCTGCTTCCGGAACTTTGCAGGCAAAACTCAGGAGCAGTACAAAAACGACTGCCCACAATTGAATGAAATTAGACTTCTTCATGATTGATATTGTTTTTAGACAGTAATTTTTTGATTTTCTTCAATAAAGAATTTCGGGTTCCAGAGCCCACAAAATCCTCGCTCAATGGGTTTTCATCCTCATCCCGGATTAGCTTTCTACCTTCGGCCAAGCTGCCAAATAAGAAGTAGAGCCCGGGTACAATGAGTACCCCGAAAATTGTCCCAAACAACATCCCTCCCATGGCGGAGGAGCCGATTGTCCTATTTCCGATAGCTCCAGGGCCGGTAGCTATCACCAAAGGAATCAGACCTGCTATAAAGGCAAAGGAAGTCATCAAAATAGGTCTAAACCTGACTTTAGCTCCTTCTATCGCTGCTTCTAAAACCGATGATCCCTGTTGATGCTTCTGCACCGCAAACTCCACTATCAAGACGGCATTTTTACCTAGCAAGCCCACTAGCATGATAAGGCCTATCTGTGCATAGATATCATTCGCCAAACCCATCATTTTTAGAAGTAAGAAAGATCCAAATACCCCCACAGGAAGGGAGAATATTACAGCCAAAGGAATTATGAAGCTTTCGTACTGCGCTGCTAAGACCAAGTACACGAAAATCAGTACTACAATAAAAATATAGAGTGCTTCATTTCCTCTTCTAGCCTCATCGTAGGAAAGTCCTTCCCATGCTATATCATACCCATTTGGCAGAGTTTTTTCCGCCACTTCCTGAATGGCCTGTATCGCATCCCCACTGGTGTATCCTGGAGCAGGAACTCCTTTGATAGAGGAAGAAGTATAGAGGTTGAATCGAGTGATCTCATTAGGCCCTTGCTTTTTCTCCATTTTCATAAAGGCTGAGTAAGGCACCATTTCTCCATGCTCGCTCTTGATGAAAAGATTCAGAATATCACTGGGAAGTTTTCTGTACTCAGGAGCTGATTGGGTATATACCTTGAAGAAATTTCCAAAACGGATAAATCCCTGTTCATAGGTACTACCAATCAAAACATCAAGGTTTTCCATGGCCTTACCTATTGACACTCCCTTTTGCATGGCTAATTCATTATCAATAATCAGCTCATACTGAGGATAATTGGCAGCAAAAAAAGTGAAGAGCCCTGAGAGCTCAGGCCTTTTTTTCAATTCTGTCATAAACTCCGAATTAACCTGATCAAACTCTTGATAATCCACCGTGCTGTTTTTGTCTAGCATTCTCAGAGAAAAACCATCAGATGAACCGTATCCGGGAACAGCAGGCGGTTCGAAATATTCGATTACAGCTCCCAAATCTTTGGTTTTCTCTTCCAGTTCATGAATAATTTTCCTAACAGAATGATGTCTCTGAGACCAATCTTTCAAGTTGATCAAACAAGTACCTGCATTGGAGCCTCTTCCCTCGGTTAAGATTTCATATCCTGCCAATGAGGAAACAGATTGAATTCCATCCACCTCTTCTGCAATTTCCTGAAGCTTTCTGGAAACCTCATTGGTTCTCTCCAAGGTAGATCCCGGAGGAGTTTGAATAATGGCATAAATCATCCCCTGATCCTCATTAGGGATGAACCCAGAAGGAAGTTTTTCATTGACTGCAAAAATTCCCAATCCAAATGCTATTAGAATTCCCCAAGTCACCACTCTCCTATTCACAATCAGGCGAAGTAATGAAACGTATCTTCCGGTAAGTTTTTCAAATTTTCTATTGAACCAATCCAAGAAGCGATCAACAGGAGATTTTCTTCTTGCTTTGCCATGATTGTTTTTTAAGATCATCGCGCATAAAACCGGAGTTAGGGTCAATGCAACCACACCTGATAGCACAATGGAGCTGGCCATGGTAATGGAAAACTGCCTGTAAAAGACGCCCACAGGTCCAGTCATAAAGGCCACTGGCACGAATACAGCAGTCATGATGAGGGTGATGGCAATGATTGCACCGCTGATTTCTCCCAACACTTTTTTCACAGCCTTGTAGGGAGATAGGTGTTCTTCTTCCATTTTTGCATGTACCGCCTCCACTACAACGATGGCATCATCAACCACAATTCCGATAGCCAATACCAATGCAAACAGGGTGATCAAATTGATCGTCAAACCAAAAAGCTGCATAAACACAAAGGCTCCGATCAAGGAAACGGGAACTGCAATTGCTGGAATCAAGGTGGACCTCCAGTCCCCCAAGAATAAAAAGACTACCAAGGCAACCAATATGAAGGCCTCCACCAAGGTATGCATCACTTTATCAATGGATGCATTAACAAACTTGGACACATCATAATTAATCTCATAGCTCATCCCCGGAGGAAAGTCAGATTCCATTTCCTCCAGTTTGCTTTTCACTTGCTCAATAACTTTGCTGGCATTACTTCCGATATTTTGCTTTAATACGATGGAGGCAGCTGGGTAACCATCCTTATTGGAATAGATATCGAAAAACTCACTGCCAAGCTCCACTTCGGCTATATCCTTCAGTTTGATGATTTCGCCTTCAGGATTCGCTTTTACAATAATCTCTTCGTATTCCTCAGGTTTATTGAATCTGCCTTTATAGGTTAGAACATATTCCAGAGATTGAGCCGTTTTTCCGGATGCTTGACCCAAGCGGCCCGGTCTACCGATCACACTTTGCTCATCTATGGAGGCCAATACCTCTTCGGTAGAAATATTGTAAGCTCTCATTCGGTCAGGCTTAAGCCAAACCCTCATTGCATATTGTCTACTTCCTAGGATTTGAGCCCTACCCATGCCGCTGATTCTTTGCAGTTCTGGTAGTATGTGCACATTGGCATAGTTGTACAAAAACTTCTCATCAGCATTTTTATCTGTACTGAAAAGGTTTACATACATCAGCATACTTGGCTGAATAGGGGTAATAATTACTCCTTCCCGCTGCACTAAAGGCGGGAGATTATTCATTACTTGGTCCACCCTCGTTTTGACATTGACTACAGCCGCATTGGGATCAGTTCCGGGTTCAAAAACAATCTGAATAGTTGCCTCTCCCGCACTGGTAGCATCCGAAATCAGATATTGCATCCCCTGAACTCCATTGATCGCTCTTTCCAAGGGGATAAGCGTAGACTGAACCAAAACATCTGCACTTGATCCTGGATAGGCGATGAATATATTTACCCGGGGAGGTGCAATTTCAGGAAACTGGGAAATGGGTCTGGTAGCTATGGCCAGAATACCCAGAAATACGATGGCGAGCGATATGGCTATCGCCAATACCGGTCTCTGTATAAATTTGCTAAACATTTTACCTGTGATTAAATTTTTGCTTTACTCAGCATGTAATCCGTTTAGCTCGGCTATAACCTTCTCCTGATGGATGAAATCAAATTTGATCCGCTGTTTGTTCTCTACTTTTCGGAGCCCTTCGATCAGAATTTTATCATCTTCCCCTAAATCCGGAGCAATGATATAAAGATGAGGTAGCTCGGTCAAAATCCTTATTTGTTTAGAATTAACCAGACCATCCTGATCCACAACAAAAACAAACTTTTTATCCAAAATTTCGAATGTAGCCTTTTGGGGTATTATTAAGGCATCTTCATAAATAACAGGCATTTTGATATTCCCTGTTTCTCCATGTCTAAGGATTTTCTTAGAATTCGGGAAAGTAGCCCGGAAGGCAATATTTCCTGTTTCATTATTGAAATCTGCCTCAATAGTTTCAATTTTTCCTTTTTCCTCAAACTCTTTGTTGTTAGCCATCTGCAAAATCACATTGGGTAACTTTTCCAGCGTATTAGAGGAAACATAATTGAGATATTCGGCTTCAGGCACATTGAAATAAACCCACATCTGATTGTTGTCTGATAGTGTGGTCAGGAGCTCTCCTTCATCCAGTAAACTACCCTGTCTTACCAGAAAACGCCCCATAATGCCATCAAATGGAGCTCTAATCTCTGTAAATCCAAGATGTGTTTCAGCCAGATTCAGTTCTGCTTTTGCTTTTTCAAATTTTGCCTGTGCCAAGGCCAATTCATTGGTTGAAACCACATTATTATCTGCCAGGCTTTTAGTGTTGAGATATTCAATTTCTGCAAAATTAGCCTCGGCCTTCGCACGTTGTGCTTCAGCTTTGTAGATAGATGGCATGATGCGGAACATCAATTGCCCTTTTTTTACAAATTGACCTTCATCTACATAAATATTTTGAAGGTAACCTCTTTCTAAAGCTCTTAATTCTATATGCTGTATAGAATGAATTTGGCTGACATATTCTTTGTAAATAACTGTGTCCTTTATAATTGGACTGGTAACCAAAAAAGTTGATTCTTCTTCTTTGGATTGATGATGTGAATCGCAGGCTGTTTGAAATAAAAGCGCAAACAAGCCCACAATCAATGTTAATCTATGATTATTCATGATGATTTTTCGTAAGTAATTGAGTGATGGAAATTCCACTCCGCGCATAAACATGAGACTAAGCCCAAGTCAATGCCAAGGAATGACACAAGGGTTTATTGTTTCTGATTTCCAATAGAGGTATGCTCTAATTGAGCAAGGCTTGCTCAATTGACGAAAAATCCTATATCGTCAAAACACTGTTTGACAGGTGTATTCTACAGGGAAGGGTGAATGAGAAGTTCTTATTAAACAACAAGAACTTGGTCAAATAAGCTCGGAAGCTTCCGATTAATAAGAAAAAGAAAAGAGAAGAAAGAGCAACCTGAATAAGTAAAAAGAAATGGGAGTTTTTATCCTCCGTTTCTTCTTCCACTGTCTCAGAAGTCAGATTTAAACTTCCTCTTTCTATGGAAGAATCAGGTACCAACCAAATGGCCTGATCTGACAAAGGAAGAATGGGTTCATCCAATTGAACTCCTTCCTCATTATAGGAATATTCCTGATGCTCGGGAAAAAGAAATATAGATGCAACTTGACCTATTCCGAGGGATAGGAAAATTACGAAGGCCAATAAAAATCGGAGCATCTTATTCATTACAAGACGTAAAGCTATCGGGAGTTATTTTGATTAGCAAGAAAGCAAACAGTTATTTTCTCGAAATTATAAAATCGCATTTTCATTTTGAGAAGGACCTTGATCAATTGTCAATCTGCTTAATGTCAAACTATTAAACAATTCATCCAGTTTCGTATTAAGTCTATGTCAATGGCATAAAACCTTCATACATGCGAATACCAAGTTTTTTTCATAGTCTATACACCAAGCTGCTTTCTGAAAAGACTAAGGCTAAAGGGGAAGGTTGGATTTTAGGGATTGCTATTGGAAGTTTTATCATTCATTTAATCTTAATTTTTTTAGCAGATTTAGGATTTTATGAAGTTGAGTCCGAGCTTTTCGAAAATCCTATCTCAGCGATTTATACCCCTTTCTCCTTTATTCTGGTCTATGAAGTTTATCTACTGGTTTATTTTTTACCCAAGTCATTTACTACCTACATCGGCAAACAGTATGAGATCATTTCTCTCATCATAATCCGTAGGTTATTTAAAGACCTAGCCACCTTGGAGCTCTCTTCTGATTGGTTTCAAATCAAAGATGATCTCCAATTTACCTATGACCTCCTGACATCGGTAGCTTTGTTCTTTTTGCTTTTGCTCTTTTACAAAAACAGTAAAAAGCAAGAAACGGAAGGTATCAAAACAGCCCCGTCAGCAGAACTGAAAGCTTTCATTCAATTCAAGAAATTAACTGCAACCATACTGGTTCCTATTTTATTGGGCATTGCGATTTATACCCTGGGAAGCTGGAGTACTTATATTTTATTCCCTGAAAGCAATTTGGGTACATCATTCAAAAATATCAATGCCATATTTTTTGACGAATTCTTTATGATTTTGATTATAGTCGATGTCATACTTCTACTGGCCTCTTTTTATTATACGGATGAGTTTCACAAAGTCATGAGAAACTCCGGTTTCATCGTGTCGACCATATTGATTCGCCTTTCTTTTTCAGTGGAAGGATTGATGAATAATTTTCTGATTCTGGCAGCTATTTGTTTTGGCCTGGTGATCATGGTGATTCACAATCAATATGAAAAAGCCTATCAAAACGAAAAAAAGTAACTTTTCCTCTTCTCGTAGGTTTAGTAAATGTATTTAAGCTTTTGGGGTTTTCGCTTTTAAGCTAATTCTGTTCAAGCAGATAAAATCCTA
This sequence comes from Algoriphagus sp. UBA3586, assembly GCF_002376385.1. NCBI lineage: Bacteria > Pseudomonadati > Bacteroidota > Cytophagia > Cytophagales > Cyclobacteriaceae > Algoriphagus > Algoriphagus sp. UBA3586. Next base: position 176,409 of record NZ_DFMT01000050.1, read on the forward strand.
TAAATCAATTTTCTAATCTTAAACATTTTTAACATGTCAAAAAAGAATGTATTAATTATCGGAGCTAATGGAATTACAGGAAGGCTGATTTGCGAAAAATTAGCAAACTCACAGGACTATCAGCCAACAGCCATGATCCGAAAAGAATCTCAGAAGGAGTTTTTTGAAAAACTGGGAGTTCCTACAGTAATGGGAGATTTGGAGAAGGACTTTTCCAGTGCCTACAAGGACATGAACTTAGTGGTATTCGCAGCAGGTTCAGGTTCCTCCACAGGAAAAGATAAAACCATTGCAGTAGATCAGGAAGGCGCTAAAAAAAGTGTGGATTTAGCTCTAGAAAACGGAATTGAAAAATATGTGATGCTGAGCTCCATGGGTGCCGGTAATCCAGACCCGGACTCCCCTATTCATTTTTATTTGGAGGCGAAGCATGAGGCAGATGAGTATTTGAAAAAATCCGGTATCTCCTACAGCATAGTCAGGCCTGGTGGTTTAACCGATGATGCTGGAAAGGGAAAAATTCAAGCGGCTTATGCTCTCAATAAAAGAGGAAAGATTTCCAGAGAAGATGTGGCAGGAACCCTTATTTATGTGCTGAATAAAAACATTGCAAGCAATTCTTCCTTTGAAATCTTGGAGGGTGAGCATTCGATTCAGGAGGCTATTGAGAATCTGTGAAACGGGGGTTAGTTATTGGTGAATAGTTATTTGTTATTAGTGAATAGGTATTAGTTATTGAGTTAATTGTTATTCAAAAATTGATAGTGACCATTGAGAATTAAACATAAAAAAAGCTGCCAAATGGCAGCTTTTTTTTAAATCTCTTGTTCCAGTTTCAGTTTCCATTGCTGTAATTCCAGCATGGCTCTTAAGCCGATAAAATGATCCTCAACCACCAGATCATCAATTCCTTTCATTCTTTCCTTGACTTGATTAATCATTTGTTGGTAGTGCTTAATCAATAAATCAATTCCGGCTTTTCTCATATGCTTTTGATTGGCATTGGGAACTGCGTGTACGTTTTGGGTCAACTTCTCAAAAGAGACTACAGGATCAACACCCAATATTGAAAGCTGCTCAGCGAAAATATCTTGCTGCGAATCCAGTTCCGCATGAAACTCGCCTGTTAGCTCATGTAAGGAATAGGCAGCAGTTCCTCGTGCATTCCAATGAACCTGTCTCACCAATCTATCTAGGCTAACCAGGTCTTCCAAAGTTTCCTGAAGTTTAGCAGTAGTAGCTGTTTGTCCGTTGACTTCCAGCACCCATGCCATCATAAAAACAAATAAAAATGTGAATCTTTTCATGTTAAAATCAATACGTTGGTTTACTTATAAAAGCCTTTTACACCCAAAATGTTTAAGAAAATTAGTTATAACATATAAAATTCCGTCAAATTATCCTTCACTCTGAGCGGTAGACAGATCAGAGTTAATTTTCTCCCTTTTTGGAAAAATTCAATTTTCTCAGGCTCAGGATTGATACATTTGAAGCATGAAACTTCTAACCCTGGCTATTACTTTTTTCTGCATAAATCAGGCTCTGGCGCAACATAGCTTTAGAGCTCAAATCAAAGACTACGAAACCAAAGATTTTCTCCCTGGGGCCAGCATTTCAATTCCAACATTGGGGATAGGAGACATTTCAGATGAGTCTGGGATGGTTCAGATTGACAATATTCCTGATGGTACCTATTTATTTGAAATCAGATTTTTAGGCTACCAACCCATACAATTCAAGCGATCTATTCCACTGGAAGCAGGAAGTGCACCGGAAATATTTTTCCTCAAACATGCTGATGAAGAACTGGAGGAATTGGTCGTTCAGTCTAATCGTAGCAGTAGAGTAATAGAAGATGTACCCACCCGGGTAGAGATTATCGCTGGCGAAGAACTGTCTGAAAAGGGCAATATGAAACCCGGAGATATTCGTATGCTTCTCAATGAAAGTACAGGTATACAAACCCAACAAACATCTGCCACCAGCTATAATTCCAGCATACGGATCCAAGGTTTGGACGGGAAATACACCCAACTGCTAAGAGATGGATTACCACTTTATTCAGGCTATTCCGGAGGCTTGAGTCTTATGCAAATTGCGCCTTTGGACTTGGCACAGGTGGAAGTCATCAAAGGATCTGCTTCCACCCTTTACGGAGGGGGAGCTATTGCCGGGCTAGTGAACCTAATTTCAAAAACTCCGGGAGAGAGTCCAGAACTTTCTTTGATGCTCAATGGAACCTCTGCGCTTGGCCTGGATGCAAGCGCCTTTTATTCGGCCAAAGGTGAAAAGTTCGGGACTACTATTTTCACTTCTTACAACAAGGGTACAGCCTATGATCCTGCAGATATTGGCCTGACAGCAATTCCGAAATTTGATAGATTTACGCTCAATCCAAAATTATTTTGGGAGGTCAATGAACGGTCTGAAATCGTAGCCGGACTGAATTTGATGACTGAAAAACGATTGGGTGGAAATGTTGACTTTATCCATGGCGAATCTGTAGCAAACCCTTATTTCGAAGAAAATCAGACTGAAAGAATATCCACCGAACTGAAATATTTTAATCAATTCGCTGATAACTCCAGGCTAACTTTTAAAAACACTTTTAGCTTTTATGATAGGAGCATTTTCATTCCAGATTATCAATTTTCTGGAAGGCAAATGCTATCCTTCAGCGAGATCAATCTTAGCACTGCCAACTCTAAAACTGAATGGATTACCGGTCTAAATCTCTGGACAGATCGCTTTACACAGCAGCAAGGGAATTTGAATCAAAATCTCGATTACACGCTAAATACCGTAGGGGCATTTGTTCAGAACATCTGGAATACATCTGAAAAATGGACTATCGAGTCTGGGTTCAGATTGGATTATCAGAAAGACTATGGCGTTTTTCCCCTTCCAAAGATTTCATTCATGTACGAACCCTCAAATGCATGGACTTTTCGATTAGGAGGAGGATTGGGTTACAAGTCCCCGACAGTCTTTACGGAAGATGCTGAGCGTCTCCAATTCAGAAATATTCTCCCAATTAATCCAAGGGAACTGGAAGCTGAAAGGTCTGGAGGAGCAAATTTTGATATTAACTACAAGGTTTCATTAGGTGAAGAACTGTCCCTGGTGATGAACAGCCTGCTATTTTATACCCGAATTCAAGACCCATTATTGCTAGTCAGAAATGGCGCTGTATTCGAATTTCAACAAAACGGAGGCTACTTCCGAACCCAAGGTCTTGAGCTGAATTTAAAATGGAATTATAAGGATTTGAAGCTATTTACGGGCTATACCTTTGCAGATGTAATCCAGAGCTTCCAAAATCAAAGCAGCCCCTATCCCCTAGTAGCCAAGCATAGGCTGAATAATGTGTTGATGTATGAGAAGCATGATAATTTTTGGATAGGATTGGAAGCTTATTACTACAGTCCACAGCTTTTGAACGATGGTGAAACAGGCAAATCTTTTTGGATTATGGGCCTGATGACAGAAAAAAAATTGGGGGAATCCTTTTCCTTATTTCTCAATTTCGAAAACTTCTTAGATACTCGACAAACCAGATTTGACACCATTTTCACAGGAAATATCAGTGATCCCCAATTCAGGGACATTTATGCTCCTGTGGATGGATTTGTAATCAATGGGGGCTTTAAGCTTTCACTTTAAGTCATAGAAAACGAGCTATTTTAATTTCAAGGAACACAAAGTCGATCTAAATTCTAATTCCTATTAAAAGTGGTCAAAAAAAATACTTTGTACCTTCAATGCGCAGTGCCTATTCAAATCTGGTCAATTCAATAATTCTAAACTTCCTTTCCTAATGAAACGCTTTTTTATACTTTTTTTCATTCTATCATTTGAACTCTCTGCTCAGACTGTCTGCGACCTTCAAAGCAGGGAAAAATTAGAAAGCACACTTGAAAACCTCTCTCAAGAAAACAATCCAAACAATCCCATCCATCTCCAAGCTATTGAGATAGGTCAGTCTTTTTTAAAAACTCCCTATGTGGAGAAAACATTGGAGGTTCCAGGTCCTGAGCAATTGGTTATCAATCTAATGGGTGTGGATTGCACTACATTTGTGGAAACTGTCCTTGGGCTCACCCGAATAAGTCAAATGGGGAAATTCAGCATGAAAAACTTTGAAGAAGAATTAGAGAAGATTCGATACAGACAAGGAGAAAACAAAGGCTATACCAGTAGACTTCATTATTTCTCAGATTGGATTTATGACAATGAGCAAAAAGGAATTGTCATGGATATGACTCAGGCAATAGGTGGGATTTCTTATACCAACAAGCCTTCATTTATGACTGAAAATCCACAGTTTTATCCCCAATTGAGTCAAAAAGCAAATGTTGATCAATTGCGCTTAATAGAATCTGCAATAGCAAAAAGGTCTTATTATTTTATTCCCAAGGACCAAATCCACTCAGTGGAAGAAAAAATTCAGTCAGGAGACATCATTGCCATCACCACTACAATCCCCAATTTGGATATGGTGCATGTGGGTTTTGCCATTGAAAAAAATGGAAGAATTCATCTTTTACATGCCAGCTCCAAAAATAAAGAAGTGGAAATCTCTGCACTTCCCCTACATGATTATCTTCAAGGAAATAGAACTCAATCCGGAATCATGGTGGGCAGACTGGTCGAGCTTTCAAAATAAAAAGCTCAAATCCTTCATGGACTTGAGCTTTCATTTCTTATTCTTATTCAACCTATTTCTCCATAATCTTTTTAAGGTTGGATAAACCAGTTTGAAAATCCTCAGCCAGCATATTTTCTATATTCATCAAGGGAATCATGACATTCATGGGGTAACTCATGCGTCCCTCAAATCCCCAGGTGACCTCTGTTTGATTAGGGCCTAAAGGTTCATAGGCCAAGTAAGCCTTGTCAGTACTTTCAAAAGGCTCGATGAATCTTAGTTCATAATCTATCCTCTCCATCTCCTTGATTGCTAAAATCTCCTGCTCTCCATGTCCTACATCAGGGTTTTCACTTTTCCATCCTGCAACAAAACCAACCGTTCCGTCTTCACCCTCATAATACTTTTCCATTTCGGGATCCATCAGCGCCCATTTGCTGAATTGATCCTGATTTTTCAGATACTTGGTAAACTCGTAAACTTCGGCAATCGGTCTTTCGATAATAATTTTTTCAACAACTTCATAATCCTTTGAGATGAAAAGAGCAGAGATCAAGGGAATCGCGATAATGATTAGGACTATAAGTCCCACATACTTTAGGATTTTCATAGTGCAAGGTGTTTGGTCTAATTAAATTTATATTTTTCTCTTTAAAAAATATAACTAGGCGATATTTAATTTTAATCAATCGAGAAAAATTCATCAATCCTAATCCTTCTTGTTTGGGGTAAGAAGACACCTTAATTCAATAGGCCAAAAAGAGTTATTGAATTTATGAATTGAACAAAAAAAAAATAAACCTGGATTCCAATCCTAAAATGTTCCACAGTAAATGACTCTTGATAAACTCGGCCCAGCTTCTAACTTAAGTGGTACTCATAATGCCTATATCCAAAATCTTTAAAAAATATTGGATAGAATGACTTAGTTTAGCAATTGTAGGAAGATCGTAACCCTCATGAACTAACCTTTCAAGGTAAATGAAAGCTCGGTGGATTACCTTTTATTTTGAAGGACTAATACAAATACATAAAAAAATGACAGTTACTATTAATCAATATAATGACGAAAAGGAAAATAAGCCTATTATAAGGATTGAATTGGAAGGAGATGCAAAAGGGTCTCAAATTGAAAAAATCAGAGAGGTTATTCCTTCTTTACTTTTACAAAACGCTAATAAATTCTATTTGGACATAAGAAAACTAACTGAATGTGACTTAGGCTTTGTTAATGAAGTAATTCATATTCATTACACTTTTGCTGAATATTCAAAGGAATTTGTTCTCCTTTATTCTAAAGGTTCTTTCTTCGAATCATGGATAAAAACTTCAGACCTGCATAAAGTATTGAAAATTTCAACAGAGCTTTAAATCCAAAATCGCTTACAACTGAATATAAAATCTCATTTTCAAGAATAGTATCTAGCAAATGAAAAAAAGTGTCATTTGAGGGTCAAACAACACTTTCATAAATTTATACTTCAAGAATTAAGCTTTGTTCACTAAATAAACAAAAGACAATTACCTTCCGAAATCATCTTCAAGCCTAACAATGTCATCTTCATCAGATGGGTTTGTTGAATCTGTATGTTGCCAGATTTCAGCTACCATTCCCCAGTCTTTCATCCCAATTAGCCTATGTCTTTCCCCTTGTTGTAATTTGATTTTATCTCCTTTTCGAAGGGTAGTAACATCTTTTTGTTCATCGGTCATACTGGTTGCCACATTTACCTGCCCATCTATACAACGCCAAATTTCAGCTCTTCTAAAATGATATTGCCAGCTAAGTCTTTTCTCGGGTGCCACCAAAAGAATTTTCGGGCTCAGCTTATCGGAAAGTTTTAAGGCCTCAAAATCCTCTTCTGGAAAAAATTGCTTGGCAAACTTTTTAGCTTGGTTTTCATTGATTACCAAAAATCCTCCCCAAGGTCTACTTCTGTCTGATTTAATTATATCAAATCCCAAATCATCCATAAGCCTTTCTGCTTTTTCAAAAATCTCTGTTGGCGTATTCATATTGTTAAATAATTATTTTTTTTCTTTGCTTCTTAAATAATTCCATCTGCTCCGTAAAGGTCCGAAAAAAGTACTTTAAAGAAGATATTACTTCAATGTTTTAAATTATTTTTTTGTCCATAGAATTGTTCGGTAATGAAACATTACGAAAAAGCTTCACATTTTAAGAAGCTAAAAATTAGACACTTAAATAAAAGGCACTTTCCTTGATAGAATAAAAGCATGCTCAACTTTCTACTTTGGTTAATCTTGCTTGTCCTATGCTGGCCCATTGCGATCATAGCTTTAATTCTCTACCCATTTGTCTGGTTGCTTTTGCTTCCATTCAAATTGCTGGGACTTGCCATAGATATTTCATTTGACTTTGTCCGAGGCATTTTTATGCTTCCATTTCGACTCTTGGGAGTGAAATAATAGATTATTCCATCTCCGACTTTCTATTTTCCAACAATTGCTTAGTCACCTCCTTATTTCCCCCACCAAACTGTTGGGTCTTTTCCAGGTGATCCAAGTATTCATTCAGATATCGCTGAGAAATCTCAGAGTTATCTCCATATTTTTTTCAAATTGATCTAATGATCGATCAGACGCAAACCCATCTCAGTTGATAAAAAAATGTATTATCAACCCTTTTAGTAAGAAAAACCTTTGAAGGTTGAGAATTGGAGATAAAAAAAATGTACAAACTAATGATTGAAAGCATTGTCCATCCGAAAAACATCCTTCGAATTGAAAACAAATTCCTAAAAACTTAAAGTATAAGACAACCCAACTTATAACCAGTTGAGTTTTAATTTTAAGCTATTAGATCAAAAATCCCTTTTTCTAAAAATCCGAGTAGCAAGATAATTCGGAACAAGCATCCATATCAACAATGCAAATGTGGCAATAAAAATGCCTGATCCACTGGAAAAGAACTGTTGGAAAAATGCCCCTGTATAACCCATTAAGGCCGAAATATCCAACTGCATCAACATGAGTATTCTTCCCAAGTCAACAGGATTTAACATAACCAATGCCAAGGTGGCTTTTTCCAGAGGATAATCGGCAAAACTGTAAATGATGTACAAGACTAAACCATCATAGACCAAGGAAAAGTAAATCCAGAGTGCCAAACTTATACCGATGGCTTTGGCTTTGTCCCTAGTAAGTACGCTCGCCAAAAATGCAAATCCTGCAAAGACTGAGCTTAGCACTACTCCAACAACCAGTAGCGTGATTAAGCTGCTATCAGCGCCCCAAAGTAGCATAGGAAGTCCAAATCCTAGCAAAATAGATAAACTCAACATAATCACAACGGCCAGGAGTTGGCTGAGAAACACATGAATCCGCTTTACCGGCTGAGCCAGCATTAATTCGATAAACTCCAGATTATTGTAAAAATGAGTAGTAGCAAAAACCGCCGAAATCAACGGAATAAATAAAATCATGATGTTCATCAGACTCAGAGAGACTTTGCTCAGATCGTCCGAAACCTGATAGATCGAAATCGCCACCAAAGCTAAAAAAACTGTATAAATGATGGCAAAGCGTGATTTCAGAATATCGTATAGCGCGTATTTGAGTAACTTAAACATGATTCAGTATCGTTTTTTTTGACTTCTTTTTCAGGGTCCACTCCATCAGCTTGGCAATGGCAGGAGAAAACTTGCACTCTCCGGTGATTTCCTTTAGCTCTTCGATGGTGTTGGAGAAAAACACCTCCCCTTCATAAATGTAAATCGCACGGTTGGTCAGCTCCTCCAAATCACTAAGGATATGGGAAGTAATCAGGATCAGCTTTCCGCGGGCCCGTTCCTTTTTGATTTTGGTCTTAAGCAGTTCCACCGCGATAGGATCGAGTCCAGCAGTAGGCTCATCCAGGATGAGAATGCTTGGGTGGAAAAGAAAAGCCAAGGCTGCAGAGACTTTTTGTCGAGTACCGCCCGAAAGAGTCCCCATTGCTTTATTTTTCATTTCCTCCAAGCCAAAGGCCTCCACAAGTTCCAAATCGTAATTTTTGATCTCAGGACGCATGTCTTTCATCATGGAAAATAGCTGCCCGATTTTTATGTTGGCTGGATAGTGCCCGATCTGAGGCATGTATCCAATCTGCTTTCGGTAGGATACATCCCCTTTGATGGACTGACTTCCTACGGTAATATCCCCACTGTCAGGAATCACCATACCGAGGATGGTTTTAATCAGTGTGGTTTTGCCGGAACCATTTGGCCCCATAAGTGCATAGCTATTACCAAGCTCAAATTCTAGATTGAACTCATTGAGCACTTGCAGTTTGCCAAATTTTTTGGATATGTTATGTACCGAAATCATAGGGTCTCATTTTAGGTGAATGATCAATCATTTCATCTGGGGTCATGGTAGGAAGGATTTTTTCCATCCTATCTAATAAGGTCACCAGAAAACTCCTCCAAAGCATAACTGATGCAGGAATTTTTTCCACAATCACACTATAAAGATTAATAGGACGAAAAGGCACATCACCGATTCTGTCTCGATTGAGATCATAACCTTCGTATTTGTCCCAGTAGTTTTCATTAAGTTGGTTGAGTACCAAGTTGCCATTCGTACTGATATCAAAGGTGTTTCTTGTGAAGTTGTTGGCTTGGAATAGATTTTGGTCACAGCTCGCCATCAGCTTGAGTGCCCAACCGTTTTCTTTGAAAGTATTTTCTTTAAAATCGATTCGGCTGCTGCCTTCCATGTAGATCCCAACTGTGTTTTTCAGAAAGACATTGCCGATCACTTTGCTGTCTGATATATCTTTCAACAAAATTCCATAGGCACTGCTTCCCCAGTTTTCTTCAAATCGGTTTTCCTGCATTGTGACGTTTTTAGTATACATGACCGCAACACCGGCTCCATTTCTTTTGAAGGTGTTTTTCAGGTAGGTATTGTCATGAGCAAACATAAAGTGAAGCCCATAGCGCATATTGCCTTGGATGAAGTTTTCCTTTGCTAGAGTATTGGTCACAAACTCGAGATAAATACCATCTCGATGACCAGAGACCTCATTTTTCTCTATCAGACTGTCCTTGCATTTCCAGAGATGAATACCGTTTCCTACTTCAAATTCCCGACTGGCCGATGCATTCACTTTATTGTTTCGGATGGTCAGATTTGAGGAGTTGGAAAAGTGTAATCCAAAAAAAGTATCCACCAAAATATTATTTTCAATGACGCAATTTTTGGAATCGAAGAACTTGATTGCCGCAGAGTCGTCCATGTTGGATTTCCCGGTTCTGATAAATTTCAGGCCCCGAATCAGTACATTTTCGGAAGCTACCAGAAAAATATTGCCTTTATTCTCACCGTCCATGACCGGGTGATTATTTCCGATTAAACTCAAAGGCTTTCGTATTTTCACTGCCGAAGCTTGATAGGTTCCGGGGGAGAAAATCAAAGTATCCCCTGCAGCTGAGCGATCTACCGCAGCTTGAATGGATTGTCCGGGCTTGAGAATGATCTTGCCTGCCTCAGCATGGATGGCGTAAAGGCACAAAGTCAAAATAAATGGAAAGATTCGGTTCATGGCTTTTCTGAGTTTGAGCATCACTTAAATTGAGTGGTTAATTCTCCCCAGGCGAGGTACACCCCACCATTTTTGACTTTATATTCTTTTAATAATTGGTAGTCCGGGAAAGCAACCACTTCAGAAGCCATGGGAGTTTTAAATTCGGGAGATTTGAGGTAATGGGCGAAATTGGCATCCAGTAAGGTGCCTGGATTCAGGTAGTCCATAACGAGTATATGTTTAAACACCTGGCCTTTTCCCTCCTCAGAATCCATATAGCCAAGCATACAGTTGACATCGTCGAAAATGAATATTTTCCCTTTTTCTGTAACCAATTCTGCCCCAAACTTTGGATCCATTAGGGTCATTTTGCAATGGTGACAAGCGTCCTGCCCTAGTACAATCGGACGCGGGTCTGCATTGCAAGCCATCAGTATCAGAATTGGGATCAGAGCAATCAATATTCGTTTCATGATCAGTTGGGTTAAATGAAAGTTTTTAATTCAGCAGGTGGATGAGATTTATTTTCCTTTCCAATCCAGGTAAACAGCCAATACCAAGAGGCCCATTCCTCCTATCAATATCCAGCTACCGGTATCAGGACCGGAATACGCCAAGAAGTTTAGAAGTTGTTTATAACCAATTAGAGGTGGCTGGTAGCTCATTCCCTCTACTTTGATAGCTGCCTTTGGGTCAAGCTCATGGCCATACTCATAGCCCCAGAGGTACATATCCACCAGAATAGCAATACCAAAGGCGGAAAGAAGCCCCAGAAAGGAGTAAATCGACCATCTTTTTCCCACTAAGAAAAAGATCAGACCTAGTCCGATCATTGCACCAATCACATACTTTAGGTAAGTGAATTCAGGAAACATCTCTACCCCGATATGCTTCATTCCGATGTAGTGGTTGACGCCGTTGATCTGGTCCACATTACCACTAAGCTGGTCGATCCAAATCTTCATATTCAGACCCTCAGGATATTGAGGAGCCCAGAGGCTAATCTGCCAAAGTGGAGTGAAATACGCAGGAATCAAAGTCAATACCGCCAGTAAAAGCAATATCCGATTGGTGAGGCTAAGGGATTTCATAATCAATTTGTGAAAATCGCCGGTGGAATCTCCACCGGCGAAAGTGGATAGTTTTATTCAGAGTCTCCGGTGGAGTATTTCAGCGAGACATTCGACCCTTTAGGCGAAACTCTCAGATAGCCTTGCATCTCTTGGTGAAGTGCAGAACAGAAGTCGGTACAGTAGAATGGGAACACCCCTACGCGATCGGGTATCCATTTCAGCGTAGAAGTCTCTCCCGGCATAATCAAGAGCTCCGCAGTATTGGCTCCTTTGATTGCAAATCCGTGAGGCACATCCCAGTCTTGCTCCAAGTTGGTGACATGGAAGTAAACCTCATCCCCTACCTGTACCCCTTCGATATTATCAGGTCGGAAGTTGGATCGGATGGAAGTCATATACACGTGTACCTGATTGCCTTTTCGCTCCACTCGGGCGTCATTAATTCCTTTGAGGGCATAAGGGCTGTGATTTTTTTCGATAGGATAGAATTTCACCTGACGGTCTTTGATCAAAGAGGCAGGAAAGGCTTCTGCATAGTGAGGCTCACCAATGGTTGGAAAGTCGAGAAGCAACTGCATTTTATCTCCCGAGATATCGTAGAGCTGAGCTGAATGGGCCAGTTCGGGACCTGTAGGTAGGTATCTGTCTTTGGTGATTTTGTTGTAAGCCACCAGATACTTACCATGAGGTTTTCCGGTAGGTCCACCTGGGATACTCAAGTGACCTACTGAATAATAGGTAGGCGCTCTATCCAGCACTTCAAGGGTTTCGATATTCCATTTCACGATCTCTGAGGACACAAACATGGATGTGTAGGCATTTCCTTTTCCATCAAATTCCGTGTGCAAAGGACCTAAACCTGGTTTTTGAACTTCGCCATGTAGTACTGATTCATATTTCAAAACCGGCATGCCCTGGATATCTCCTTCAAAATCTTTCTTTTCGATTGCGGCCAGCATTTTGGTGAATGAGAAAACTGGAATGATCGCTGCCAACTTACCTGAACCGATGATGTATTCTCCAGTTGGGTCGGTATCAGTACCATGTGGAGACTTTGGACATGGGATGAAATAAACAATGTCTTTCAACACAGTTGGGTCCAAAGTTAACACCTCCTCCATCATTGTGGAGGTAGCAGAATGGGTTTCCTCATTCCATTTGTTATGTGCATACCTTGCTTTTTTCTTGGTCCCTTTTCCCGCCTTCACATATTCTTCTGCTTTTTTCCAGTTGACCGCCATGATAAAGTCCTTATCCTTTTGAGAAGCATTCACTTCCAAAAGCGTATGGGCCATTTCGGTATTGTAGGTGGAGAAGAAGAACCACCCATGAGATTTATTTTTACCGGCTCGGGCCAAGTCAAAATTGAAAGGAGGTGCTTCAATCTGGAATGAAAGATTCATTTCTCCTGTCTCCTGATTCACCCCGATAAAGGATATATACCCTTTGAAGTTCTCCTTGTAGGAGTCAATGGACACGTCCTGATTATCCCCAACGGGCACAGAGAAACGAGTACCTGCCACTACATACTCGGTGTTTTGAGTAATAAACGGAGATGAGTGATTACCCGCAGAATTAGGGATTTCTATGATCTCCACCGTCTTGAAGCTGTTCAAATCTACCCTTGCAATCCGAGGGGTATTGTTTGCATTTCCAAATGCCCATCTAGCATCATGTTCTGCATTGGTGGTAGAAATAGCGATGTGGTGCAAATCATCCCAGGGTACGAATCCCAGAGAGGTGTTGAGCATGGGCTTGGATTGTTCCGAATATCCCCAGCCGTTTTCCGGGTGAACGGAAAAAACAGGGAGGATTTTCAATACCCGACCGGAGGGAAGACCTACGACGGACATTTGACCATTAAAACCACCAGAGACAATGTTGTAAAACTCATCATGCTGTCCTGGCGCTACATAGACCTTAGCAGCCGCATCACCTGTGATGGCACTTTGGGCTCCTTTGGGCTTACATCCGGGCGCTATTGCTGCCGCAATCAGACCTGCAGCAAGTAGCCATTTGTTTGTTTTCATTTGGATTTTAGTTTAACTGGGTTATTTCACGGCAGCATCGCGCTGGCCTGCTTTTTCTTCGTCATTTTTTCTCATAAACTCCAGAATACCTCTTGCATCATCCATGGAGATATTTTGATTTGGCATTCTGGTAAGACATTCTTCCAGAAGCTTTTGTGCTTCGGGGTCTTGGTCCAGCATCACGTCCACATTGGTAATCATATTCATGATCCATTCCGGACGACGTCGGTTGGTCACTCCTTGGAATCCTGGACCGACCAGTCGCTTGTCATTGAGCTGGTGACAGGCGGTGCACTTCATGTCCACGATAGCCTTTCCCTGGTCAGCCAAGGAGGCGTCGACGCCCGATCCGAGATCAACAGATTTTATTTCGCCTATCCCTTTGGGATCGGCAGCGGGCGCAGCGGCTTCAGCAGGGGAACCCGATTCGGAAGAGGAAGACTGAGATTCGCTTCCGCCACCACAGGAGGTCATCAGCATCGCTATGATGCCCATTGACCAAATCATTACTTTTTTCATAGTTTCGACATTGAGTTGATTAGAGTTGGGATACTTTAAGATTGATTGAGGTTGGACATATTTTTCAGAAAACAGACTGATAAAGGACAAGGCAAGACCTAAAGGGAAGAGGGCGGAAAAAACAAACAGTCCCAAGTGATACCACGAAAGGTATCCCCACTGCATCCAGACCATAGTGCCTTGCCCAAAGAGCAGAAGTTCGGTCCCCAGAAATCCTCCCAAAATGAGGCTCCATCCAATTTTGGAAGAAAGCGTAGCAGGAAGTCTGCCTTCTTCCAGGGCTAAGCCCCCTATTCCGAAAGTCATTGCTCCCAGCATAACCAGATGAAGGAAGCCGATGACATACAGTCGGATGGTATAAGAAATCACAGCAACCTCCGGAAATACCAGAAGAACCTGAAGAATTGCCTTTGCAACCAAGCTTACCAAAGCAAGAACAATCAGCATTTTGGGAAAGGGCTGAAGGAAAAGCCCGGGAAGAATCTTTATGATTTTTTGAAGAAGAAGGTAGTACGCCAAGGCTTGAATCAAAACCGCCAAGGAATTGATCCAGAAGAAGATTGGCGATGGTTCCGCCCAGGTAATTGCCAAGGCAAAAGTCAAGAATACAGAACCTATTAAAAGCCCTTGTTGAATGCTGGAAATTAAGATCTTAATACCTCTTTTTTCGGCAAAAAAAACGATTAAGCCGAGCGTACCGAGTACAAACCAAGCATTGAGCTGGAAGTGCAAAAACCACTGAATGGTCATGAAATACATTTCATGCATTCTTCCCAAAGTAGCCGTCACAGGCCCCAAAGCCCATAGGCCAAAGGTTGAGATCAGATACCCGATTAGAGACCATCGAATAAGCCGAATGCCGAGTGTGTTTTCTCTTTGTCCAAGGGTCTTCCAAAGCTTGAAGATGAATGCATAGGAAAGGAGCACAAACAAGGTGGAAAAGGAAATACTCACCACTCCATAGCCCTGCACTGGGAAGGAGAACAACATTCCGAGCAGGGAAACCAGCAAGGCGATGAATAGCCCTCCGTATTTTTTTCCAAAGTTTTCCTTTCCTTCCAGCTCAAATATCATGGTTCCGATCAGCATCATAAATCCCCATCCCAAGAGGGCTATATGAGAATGGGTATGGAGAATATGACGGTATTCGAGAACAGGGATTTCCACGATGTAAAATGCTCTCATGGTCATCCCTAAAAGCGCAGCGATCAGGAAAAATCCTACCGCCCATCGGTTCCAGATGCGAATAAAGAGCTCGTTTGGTTGTGAAATCCTCATGATATTTGAACTAATAGAACTTTGTTTATGAAGCGTTTAATTCTGAATAAAGCACCATAGCTTTTGGAAATAAAACATTGTTTTCCAAGTGGATATGGGTATGTAAATCCTGCTCAAACTCCTGCAGCATAGAAAATGCTACCCGGTAAGTTTGACAGGCATCCGCAGGAGAAGTAAAACCCTGTGTCAAGGAGTCAATTCTTCGAAAACGCTCCCCTTCTGTGTCATGCTCTTCTTCCATCGTAGATATCGGGTTTTCGATATGTCCAAAATGTGGCTTTGAAAGCGGGAAGCTGTTGGATTTGGCATCTTCCATTGCTTTGATGTAAGGGAAAAGCACAAATTCCTCCTTCTTCATATGGATGGTTAGCGCATCTGCAGCTTCGAAAAACTCCTTCCGGATTGAACTCAATTCCGGATGGCGGTCGCCATGAACCCGCTCTATTTTATCGAGATAAAATTTCAAAGCTGGAAGAGTCTCTTCCACATACTTATGATGGACACTCACAATATGGTCAATCAATTGGCTGAGAGACATTTCCTGATAGGGGCTCTGATCCGCTACTTGCATGATTACTTCGAGCTTTTCGACCACCTCTTCCAGGTTAAGCCCTCTTGTGCTGCAGGCATCGGATAGTTTGACTCCTCCTTTACAGCAGAAGTCTATTCCATATTCTGTAAATACCTTGGCAGTCCGGAAATTCTCTGCTACAATTTTGCCTACTTTTTTGTCTATGATAGTTGCCATTTGATTTAATTTTAAAGGATCTTTTTATCTTTTATATAAGTAAATTTTTTAAGTTTTCAAGAAGCTTACTCCAGTTTGAATCCCAAGTGCCATATCCCGAAGCGTAGTGGTCATCATCATACCGGTCAGGTGATCCCGGATAGCTTTGAACTTATGATGCACCGCGCAGGGATGTGACTCTGAACACTCCTGTAATCCCAGTGCACAGCCCACGAAGATCGAATCCCCGTCAATGACTTGCACAATCCTATAAAGAGTTGATTTTTTACCTAAATCGCTGATTTCAAATCCTCCATTTGGACCTTTTATAGAGAGGAGTAAGTTTTCTCTTACCAAAGTTTGGAGGATTTTAGCAGTAAAAGCTTCCGGAGAATTTATTGCAAAAGCAATGTCCTTGATGCCAGCACGCTCCTTGCCATCCGGTAAAGTGGCCAGAAAAACCATGGAATTGATTGCGTATTTACAGGCTTTGGAAAACATCTTTGCGCTAATTGATGAATCAAATGTAATGGAAAAATAATAAAAGATAAAAATATCCTGTAATATTTTTTTATTGGAAATTCGGTTTAAAAAGTTATTTCTTGAATTTCACCTCATTTGTATGTGCCCCATCATTATTAAAAACATCTTTCAAATGTTAGGAGCGGGAAGGAATTGCGGAAAACATTTCAATATTTGAAGCGATCATACTACCAAGTGAATAAAAAAAGGCAGGTATTTTTATGAATACTGCTCATCTGGCATCTCTTCATAAATCCATCATTCAATTCCTCCACACCCCCACCCTGCTTTTTAATCCTGGCTTTTTGCTCTCACCCAAATTGTCAAGAGTCTGCTTATCTCCCCGAAAAGGCTGTAAGTAATAGCTCCCGAAATAGCCTTTCCCCCTTAGCCAGGTGTTCATGACATCAAGGTGGGATGTCCTCAATTGCTCAGAATGAACTGTAGTCCGAACCTCAAAGGGAACAGAAGACGAGACCATGATTTCCAATGTTTTCTCGAAAGCCAAAAACAAATCAGAGCGGGTAACTTCCCAATACTTTTCCGGTAAAGATTTAAAATCAAGGGCCACATAGTCCAGCAAATCTTCGGTAATTAGCTGTCCAATTACCTCAGGCCGACTGCCGTTGGTGTCGATTTTCACCTCAAACCCCATCTTTTTCACCTCCCTGACAAATGGAATCAACTGAGGATGTATCGTGCATTCGCCTCCGCTGAACACCACCCCATCCAGCAAGTGACGGCGGCTTTGCAGAAATTCCCTGACATGATCCCAACTCAGCTTGCCTTTGCCAAGGACGATCTCGGGATTGTAGCAGTAGCCGCAGCGCATGTTGCAGCCGGCAAACCAAAGGATGCAAGCTGTGCGATCCGGAAAATCCAGCATAGTGAAAGGGGAGATACTGAAGACAGGTCTCCCCTTTTCCAGCCTATTCGACGAAATGGGTGCGCTGCTTGTGTTCACCTTTTTTTCCGATGTTAAAACTCTCCACGGGACGGTGATAGCCCATCACGCGGGTGTACACGAGACATTTGGTGCGCTTTTCTTCATGCTGATCGAGTAGCGCTTTGGTTTGGATCGGTTCAGTGCTGGTCTGCATAGTTTATTGGTTTTTGGTTAAGTGATTTGAGTAGATCTTCATCGCAATGCGGGCAGTATTCATGTTCGCCGTTGAGGTATCCATGTACCGGGCAAATACTGAATACCGGAGTGACGGTGATGTAAGGCAACTTGAAGTTGGAAAGCACCTTTTTCACCAAGCGGCGACAAGCCTCAGGCGAAGAGATTTTTTCCCTCATGTACAGGTGCAGCACGGTACCTCCGGTGTACTTGCATTGGAGTTCGTCCTGTAGCAACAGGGCTTCAAAAGGATCATCGGTATAGTCTACCGGGATTTGGGAGCTGTTGGTGTAATAAATGTTTTCCTCCATTCCAGCTTGGATGATTTCGGGGAAGCGTTTCTTATCCTCTTTCGCAAATCGGTAAGTGGTACCTTCTGCCGGGGTAGCCTCGAGATTATAAAGGTTGCCGGTTTCTTCCTGGAATTCTTTCATGCGATTTCGAATGTATTCGAGGAGCTCAGCGGCAAAATTTTGTCCGAAGTCGCCGGTGATATCTTCTTTTCCCTGGGAATAATTCAGAATCATTTCATTCAAACCATTCACCCCGATGGTCGAAAAGTGATTTCGGAAATGCTTCAGATATCGTTGAGTGTAAGGATAGAGCCCACGGTTGTACATTTCTTGGATGAAAACCCGCTTTTTTTCCAAAGTGGATTTGGAAATCTGCATCAGGTAGTCCAATCGCTCATAAAGTCCAGCCTTATTTCCGGAGAATAAATATCCCAAGCGTGCCATATTGATCGTCACCACCCCGATACTTCCGGTCATCTCGGCACTTCCAAAGAGTCCATTTCCACGCTTCAGCAACTCCCGTAAATCGAGTTGAAGGCGACAGCACATCGACCGAACAGCATTGGGCTTGTAGGCATTGGGGTTTTCTATCTTTTGACCATTCTCATCCACCGTATATTGACTGCCTATGAAATTTTGAAAATAAGAAGAGCCTATTTTGGCCGTATTTTCAAACAGCAAATCCGTATTGGGTCCGTACCAATCAAAGTCTTCGGTGATATTGACCGTAGGAATAGGGAAAGTGAAAGGCTGCCCATTCGCATCTCCTTCGGTCATAATCCTGTAGTAAGCCTTGTTGATCAGCTCCATTTCGGGTTGGAAATGCTTGTAAGTAAGTTCTTCCAGGGAATTCACTCCCCGCTTTCTCGCCTTTTCCATCAACAAATCAGAATCGATCCCCTGGAATAGATGCAGGTCACTCTTGGTCGGCATCTGGTCTTTCAGATCCTCGGGAACTACCCAGTCCAGTGTCACATTGGTGAAAGGCGATTGACCCCATCTCGCTGGAACATTGAGATTATAGACAAAAGAACGAATGGCTTTCTCGATCTCCTTATAATTGAGCTGGTCCTTGAATACATAAGGTGCCAAATAGGTATCAAAAGAACTGAACGCCTGTGCTCCTGCCCATTCACTTTGGAGGATACCCAGAAAATTAGCCATTTGTCCCAGGGCTTCACGAAAATGCGAGGGTGGACGGCTTTCAACCCGACCCCGGACTCCATTAAATCCTTCATTGAGTAAGCCCCTCAAGCTCCACCCTGCACAATAGCCCGTCAAGCAATCAAGATCATGAATATGTAGGTCCCCATTGCGATGAGCATAGCCTTCCTCCTTATTGTAAACCTTGTCCAACCAATAGTTGGCGATGATCTTTCCGGCCACATTGTTGACCAAGCCGGCATTGGAGTAGGAAGTATTGGCGTTGGCATTGATCCGCCAGTCAGTCTGCTGGATATATTCTTCGATTGTCTGGGTACTGTCCACATAGGTGGTGTCATCGTTGAGTCCAGCCACATGTTCACGCTGGAGTTTTCGGGTATGACGGTAGAGCATAAAGGACCGCATGACCTGAAAGTAACCCGACTGAAAAAGCTCCTTTTCGATCAAATCCTGAATCTCTTCAACCGCCCAAGTGGTCTTGGAAGCTAAATTTCTGAGAATTCGATCAAAAACTACCGAATCATAGACTTCGGATACACTATGAAAGCCTTTTTTCAGGGCGTCTTCAATCTTAAAGGAAGCAAAGGGCTCATATTCTCCATTTCTTTTGATTACATATTGTTCCATATTTCATCTTATTAAGGGATTATTTTATCCTTTAATATTGAATAAAAAGCGAGCCAACTGAAAAAAATCTGAACTAATATTCCTCAGATCCCAGCATGATATTTATCATTAATTTTTATCGAAACAAGGTACCCTCCATTCATTTTTGAAAAAATAAATTGGTTACCCTATGAAGTTGGCTAATCAAAAAGCTTTTATTTTAGTCTTAAATGACTATTTTCAAAAAAAATACCTAGAATTTTATATGCTAATGAATTCAGAATGATTTTTCACCTGCAAAATTAAAAAGTTATCTCTCAAGAGAAATCCATTGATCTTAAGTCTTAGAGATAAAAAGTTGAGAAAATTATTAAAGGACTTTTTTATCTTTTTTTAATAGATTTGTAACTTTACAAATGAACTCGGGACATCGTCCCTTTTCTTAACTTTAAAAAGAGGATAACAATATCCTTTATTATATGAAAAATATCGCAGAACTACCCATAAGCGAAATAGTCTCAAGGGATTACAGAGCTGCTCTGGTATTCCGGACTTTCGGAATAGATTTTTGTTGCAAAGGAGATCAGACAATTCAGGAGGCATGCACTCAGAAAAAGATAGACCCCCAGCTTTTGTTTGAAAAACTTGTTGAAGCATTCACCCAACCTGCTGAGGATCACTTCGATTACAAAAGTTGGCCTTTAACCCTATTGGCGAACTATATTGAAAATAAGCATCACGCCATGCTCCGGGAACGGATTCCACTAATCCGGAAATTCCTAAAGCGAGTCGTCAAGGTTCACGGCGCCCATGAACCTCAGCTCAAAAAAATCAAAGCCCTTTTTGAAGATTCCACCGAAGATTTAAAAAGACATTTACAACAGGAAGAGCTGATAGTTTTTCCGTTCATCCGCAAGATTTACACAGACGAAGAGAGAAAAAAACTGCTTTTGAGCCCAAATTTCCGGAAAATCCGAGAATTGATCTACCAATTAATGGAGGATCATGCTCAAGAAGGAGCGTGTTTGGAAGAGATTCGGAGACTTTCAAATGATTACAATCCTCCCTCCTATGCCTGCAATACCTACAAAGTAGCCTTTGCATTACTTCAGGAATTTGATGTAAATCTTCAGAAGCATATGCACTTGGAGCATAATATCTTATTCCCCGAAGCCATTTCCTTGAAGCCTGACCAGAGCATAAACTGATTGATAGAAATGATTCCCACCCCATTCAAGGCCTTCTACCTGCTCCCCTTTATTCTTTTGGGTTTGGTGGTCGGGATATCCGGAGGCTGGATCAGGCTTGGCTACCCCGCGATCCCCCTTATCGAAGCCGCAAGTCAACATGGATTGATTATGACGGGTGGATTCTTGGGAACTTTGATTTCTCTGGAGCGGGCCATGGTCATGGCAAAAAAAACATGGCTTTTGATTCCTTTCCTTACCGGGATTTCAGTTTTCGCTTTTCTCCTTGGCCTCTCTGAAGTCGGTTTGATCCTATTGACCACAGGGTCTCTCGGGCTAAGCTTGATTATGCACCTGCAAACCCTGAAGCACCCAAAATTCCACTCCGCGTTGCTGTATGGAGGCGCTGTCTCCTGGTTTATCGGCAATTTTCTTGCATGGCAGACCGGATTGATTGCGGCGGGAAGTACTTGGTGGATTGGCTTCCTCCTGTTTACTATTGTGGGCGAACGGCTTGAATTGAGCCAGTTTTTACCAGTCCCGTCCTGGTCACAAAACGCCTTAAAATCCCTCCTTGCCCTATTCACGGTGGGCTTGATCGTTCCCTTTCACGCTTGGGGCAATGAGATTATGGGAATTTCAGCCCTATTGATTGCTGCATGGTTGTTGGTTTTTGACATGGCAAAGGTGGCTTCCCGCAAAGCTGCCCAATTCCGCTATATCGGGATTGGATTACAGGTCGGATATTTATGGCTGGGGATCCATGGCTTGATTTTAATGGGATTGGGAAATCACTCCTTATACTACGACTTGATCCTTCACACCTTCTTTTTGGGATTTACTTTTTCCATGATTTGGGCACATGCTCCGATTATTTTCCCTACAATTTTCGGGATCCGGCAGACCCCTTATCATCCGGTTCTTTGGATCACTTGGACCGGTTTTCAGCTTAGTCTTTTGGGAAGAATTGTGTCTAGTATCCTCGATGAATATGAGCTGCGCAAAGTATTAGGAGTAGCGAATGGATACTTGATTTTGATTCAGTTTGTGCTGATGGCAGGAATCATTATCGGGAAAATAATGAAAGGTGGTACTTCCAGCCAATCTGGCAACAAAATTTACAGAGAAGGCAGGAAAAAGATACTTCATTGAGCTTATTTTCAGGATCCCAAGTCGTAAACCAAGTTTTCAGAAGGTAAATGATATATTTTCAAACTACTCTAGGGAATCCGAGATTTAGGACATCAATTTTTATCACATCAAGAACTTATCACCCTCTTTTGCTCGATTTCAAAAGATCTCAATTTAAATAGTCGCCCCGAGGATCGAGGATTGTCTTACTCAATCATTTAAAAAATAAGCTAATAAATTAATTTCTGAATGCATTTTCTTACTAGAATACTAGCAAATCAACCTATTAAATAGGATAAAATTATCTCGCTAAAATAGCCTAATATATATTGAGATAAATTTTCTTAAGATTTTTAAAAAATAATAAAGGATTTATTTGTCTTTTATTTTTATGGGATTTACATTTAACTGATGATTTAATAACCTTAAGCATTCAACTTTCAAAAAGATCCAAATTCTTATCTCTCTTCACTATGAAAAAGTTGCTTTATCTCCCTTCTTTGTTTCTGGCCCTGGCCGCCTGGTCTTGTGGCGGTCAGGCCACAGATAGCACAACTTCTACCGCTGAGTCTGCTCCGGGGCCTGGACAATCTGCTGTTGTGGACGATGTTTCCAATCCTAATGTGGTACAAGTAGCCATTAGCTCTGCGGATCACAGCACACTTGTCGCGGCATTGAAAGCCGCAGACTATGTAGATGCTTTGACCAATGTTGGACCATTTACAGTCTTTGCTCCCACCAACACCGCGTTTGATGAATTACCCGCCGGTACTCTAGATGATCTAGTAAAACCAGAGAATCAACGAAAACTCCGAGACATCCTCGAATACCATGTTTTACTGGGAGTTTACAAACCCGGTGATTTTGTAAATGCCAGGAATCTTGGAACAGCAGATGGCCGATCAGTCACCGTCACAGTTACCGAAGATGGAACGGTTACCATTAATGGAGCAAAAATTATCGGTACTGTCACCGCATCCAATGGTATCATCCACGTCATTGACCAAGTCCTACTTCCAAAATAGGAGACTATTTAAGAATTTTGTTAGGGTTTTTCTTGAAAGGCCGGGGTTTTGCTACTTCCGGCTTTTTTCCTTTAATAAGTGAAGGTTATATTTCGGATAAAATTATCCAATATGTTCTCCCAAGCTACTAAGTACGCTATTAAGTCCGTGATTTACATTTGGACTCAAAGTCTAGAAGACAGGAAGGTTAGTGCTAAGGAAATTGGCCAAAAAATAGGTGCTCCTGAGGCGTTTACTGCCAAAATTTTACAGAATCTCACAAA
Organism: Algoriphagus sp. UBA3586; assembly: GCF_002376385.1. Taxonomy (NCBI): domain Bacteria; kingdom Pseudomonadati; phylum Bacteroidota; class Cytophagia; order Cytophagales; family Cyclobacteriaceae; genus Algoriphagus; species Algoriphagus sp. UBA3586. The sequence goes on from NZ_DFMT01000050.1 coordinate 199,525, forward strand.
AGCCAAGATTGTGGGATCAATCAAAGGCCCTAATGGAGGCTTTTTTGCAGATGAATCCCATGCAAATTTCAATTTGAAAGACGTGGTCAAAATCGTGGATGGAGATCAGCTATTTTCGGGATGTAGCTTGGGGCTTCATAAATGCTCAGAAAAAAATCCCTGCCCACTTCATTTCGAAGTAGTAAAGGTCCGTAAAGAAATTGATATTATGCTAACCTCCAAGAGTCTCAAACACCTTGCCGTAGAAGTGATCAAGGGCCAAACCCATTTGGGAAATATAATTTGATTTTCATCGAGTAGGCCACCCGAAAATCATGCAATTTTAATTGATTAGGAGGCTAATCATTCTTCAATTAGCTGTCTTTTTTAATAATCCTTCCAGAGATTAATTGAAAATCAATTTGAGGAAGCTTAATAATATTTTATTTGGGAGCTACTTTTATGGATTAAGAAACTGCCATACTTTTTTGAATTTTCAGTTTAACTGAGGGGATATAGGATTTTTCAAAGCAAATAGCCAAAAAAGCAGCTCCCTTTTTCAGGTAAAAAGAAAAAGCCCAGATAAATTAAGTTCTGGGCTTATTAACATTTAAGTATTTAAAGTCTAAGAATGGAATTTCATTTTTTCCTATTTTCCAACAATTGCTTAGTCACCTCCTTATTTCCCCCACCAAACTGTTGGGTCTTTTCCAGGTGATCCAAGTATTCATTCAGATATCGCTGAGAAATCTCAGAGTTATCTCCATATTTTTTTCTCAAGTCATCTAACTTTTGATGTAGCTCCTTTTTCACTTGAGCATAAGCTGGATCATCATAGACATTCTGGAGTTCTTTAGGATCTTTGATCCTGTCAATTAACTCCCATTCGTCCACATCATAATAGTAGTGCGTCAGCTTGTACTCCTTGGTTACTACCGCATAATGCCTTTTAACCATATGCACAGATGGGTATTCATAATAATGATAATATACTGCATCTCTGGTCCATTTTTCATTTTCACCCTTGAGTAAAGGCAACAGACTTTCACCTTGCATATGTGAAGGAGCCGGAATTCCTGCTGCTTCGAGTAGGGTTTGAGCAAAGTCTAGATTTTGAACCATCTCATCTGACTTGGTCCCTGGCTTAACTTTTCCCGGCCAAGCCACCAACAATGGAGTTTTGAAAGACTCATCATAGACAAATCGCTTATCAAACCAACCATGCTCTCCTAGATAAAAGCCCTGATCTGAAGTGTAAACGACGATGGTATTTTCCATCAAGCCATTCTCTTCCAAATAATCCAAAACTCGACCTACGTTTTCATCAACAGCTTTGATGGTAGCCAAGTAATCCTGCATGTAACGCTGATATCTCCATCTCATCAAATCTTCCTTTGACATGGATGCATAAGTCTTTTTAAGGGAGTCAGCTATAGGTCTATAGTATTTATCCCAAGTTACTCTTTGCTCAGGATTCATTCTTCCAATTTCATTTTCCAACGCTCTCCAGTCCCAGTCCGAAGTCGGTGGAATACCCAGTTCTTTCAATACTTCCGGATAAATCTTAGAGTCACCTGCCCAGTTCATGTGCTTGAGCAAATTCATTTCCGCTTCTTTGGCAGCCCTCCCTCTTCCGGAGTAGTCATCAAACAAAGTAGCCGGTTCAGGGAATGTCCTCTGAGTAAACTCTTCTAAATGCCTTCCCGCAGGTGCCCATTCTCTGTGAGGAGCTTTATGCAGATACATTAACATAAAGGGTTGATCGGCCTTTCTTTCATTCTGAAGCCAATCTAAGGTCATATCAGTGATTACATCGGTAACATAGCCTTCCACTTCTATTTTACCCTCGTTTTTGGTAATAAATGTGGGATTATAATAAACTCCCTGTCCGGGTAGAATTTTAAACTGATCAAATCCTTTTGGATTATTCCCAAAATGAAGTTTTCCAAACATGGCAGTTTGATAACCGGCTTCATGAAAGAGTTGAGGGAATGTAACATTGGTAGTGTCAAAAGGAAAATAATTATCAACTTTTCCATTCAAATGGGAATGTAAGCCAGTCAGTATAGTAGCCCGGCTAGGTGCACAGATGGAATTTGTCACCGTAGCATTGGTGAAAAGCATTCCCATTTTTGCAATCCTATCAATATTGGGGGTTTCAATTAAATGATCGCTGTAGGCGGAAATAGCCTGATATGCATGATCATCTGACATGATGAATACAATATTGGGAGGGCCTTTTTGTTCTTCTTCAGTCTTGCAAGAACAAATACAAATCAGGATTAAAAGAAAGTAAAAGGAGGTTTGGAGCTGTTTCATAAAATTCAATGCTGGGTTCATTGTTGAATTATAAATCTAAAAAACTTATTTTCAGAACACTCTCCATTTAAATAAAAAAGCCACCATGGTTTCCCAAAGTGGCTATTTGAATATGAATTAGAAATTAGAATTTCAATCCCAAAGTCAAGTAAAAGGTTCTTCCGTCTGCCGGCATAATACCTGGCCCTGGATATCCCCCCGCTCTTCGGGTAAAATATCTTTCATCTGTTAGATTATTAACTCCCGCTTTGATAGAATGCTGCTTCCAAACATTCCAGGAGGCAGATAGATCCTGAACCTGATAGGCTGGAATCAAGCCAACTGTAGCGGTAGCGTTGGGTTCAACCGTATTGGATGCATCAGAAAAAGCTTCTCCAACATCGCTCAACTGCCAAGTCATGGAGAACTTACCCAGGTTGTAGGTTGCACCAAATCGATTGATTTTTCTCGGCGCATTTTCTACTTGGTTTCCTTCCAGATTTCTTGTTACAATCTCTCCATTGCTCACAGATGTCACTTCAAAATCTCCGTAAGTGGCGTCAATAAAGGCCAAGGAAGCGAAAAGGTGCAGGTATCCAAATCGAGAACTTTCAAAAATTGCCGTCACGGGATCAAATTCCACATAGCCTTCAAATCCACGGCTGATTGAATTTCCAAGATTGGTTCTGAATTGATAGATACTTCCATCTTGTCTACTTTGGGCAATTGTTCCAATTCTGTCCTGATAGTTGAGTTGGAAATATCCCAAATCAAATTTGACATAAGGGAAAATTGAACCTCTATAGCCTAAGTCAAAATTATATCCTCTGGAGTCCTGCAAATTTGGATCAATCACATCCGTTGTAGCCGGAGGAGTCAAATCTGAAATCAATACCGGCCTATATGCCTGAGAGAAGTTGGTGTAAAACTCTGTAGTCTTAGTGACATGGTATTCCGCTCCCAAACCCAACAGTACAAAGTTTCGAGTTCTGGTAATCGGCTCTAAAGTTTGAGGAACTCCGTTGGTCAAATTCAGCTGACCTTCCATATTAGAGCGGATATTTTCATAGCGTAGACCGGCAGTCAAGAGAAACTTATCATTGAACCTGAATACATTTTCTGCAAATGCAGCTGTATTGATGTTATTGAAGTCCAGTTGTCTTCTGAAGTCTCCTTCTTGCACGGAGAAATCCATTTCAAAGCCAGCAGTGCCTGTTCCTAGCTGCCTTCTGTCAATTGCACCATTGAAATATCGGAATCCTGTGATCAAAGTCTGTTCCTGGCCAAACAGCTCATAGTTGGTACTCATTCTCAATTCGGTTCCGTAGGTAGTGTAGAAATCTCTATCCACCTGGCGGTTACCCAAATCGTCCTCCTGATTGATCGGACGCATAAAGCCTACGGAATTTCTTTCAGCAAATGTTCCAAATGCCTTCCAATTTAACTTGGTGCTAGGTGACACGATGTATTCTGCGGAAAGGGAAGGAATAAACCAAGGAGTATTGAACCAATTTCGACTTCTGGTGCTTTGACGGGAATCCTCCTCGAATTGTGCATCAGTAACGCCTCCGGGTTGCTGAGTCTCTGTGGTCATATAGGTCATTTCATAACCCAACTTCAGACGGTTGCTGGCAGCATAATTAACCTCTAAGTGAGCATGATCTGTATTGAAAAATCCATTTTCTCTCCAGCCATCACCCCTTCTTTTTTGATAATAAGCTGTGTAATTCCATTTTCCTTCGGTTCCTCCTATGTAGTTGAAAGAACTGAAAAGCCCATAGCTTCCAATTGTATTAATTGACTCAGCAGTGAAACGGGTAGATTTATCCGGCTTTCTTAAGACAAAATTCATCAAGCCACCAAACTGAGGGCCATATTGTAAAGAAGATGCACCTCTAATGATTTCAATCTGCTCTACCACTTCCATAGGAGGTGTAAAATAAGCCTCAGGATATCCCATAGGATCAGGGGTAATATCATAGCCATTCATTCTGACGTTGAATTCCCAAGATCTATTAGGGCTTAAGCCTCGGGAGGCTACACCCAACTGAATACCTGATCCGTCATTTTCCCAGATGGACATTCCTGGAGTTTTACCAAAAATCTGACGGCTATTGTTCATCGCCAAATTGGCATTGATCTCTCCTATTTTAATGACTTCATTCTTCTTTCCCGCATTGATTCTGAAGTCAGAAACTTCAGGAAGGTTCTCTTGACCTAAGATCCCCCTGCTTGCGGAAACATTAACTTCTGATAAAAGCAAATCGCCCTCTTGAAGCGTGATATCAAACTCTTTGGTCTCCTGCTCTCCAATTGAGAATTCTTCAGACCAAGTTTGAAATCCCACTAAACTCACCATAAGGGTGTAATTTCCTTTTGGAAAATCTTTCAGCTCATATCTGCCATTTAAATCAGACTGAACCCCTCTCACTGTTCCTTCCAAAACAATTGAAGCACCACGAACCGGATTTCCATTTTCGTCAGAAATCCTTCCTTTGATCAAGTTTTTCTGTGCGAAAAGCTCTGTAGAAAACAGCAAACTGCAAATCAATAAACTGTAAACGAACCTCATCTCCTATCTTTATCTAGATTGATTTAAAATAATGATGCAAATGTAAATGCGGACGAAATCTCAAGCAATACTTATTTGGAAAAAATCTAAATAAAGATTTTAAATTAATCGTAATACTTTCATTTACAGCATATAAAATTTAATACGATTACTTAAAAGAAGAGGCCATGGCTTACCTTGGACAGTTCTATCTCGCAAATTCATTTAAATTTGACTCACCCAAAACAACCTAGATTGTGAAGAAAACTGCTCTTTTTCTTTTTCTCTCATTTTTTATTCAACACGTATTTTGTCAGGAAATTCCGGTTTTCGAGGCAGGTCAAGAAGGTCATGCCGTCTACCGTATTCCTGCCATTATTTCTTTGCCAAATGGAGATTTATTGGCCTTTGCAGAAGGCAGAGTGAATGGAACTGATGACTTTGGGGATATCAACCTGGTCATGAAAAGAAGCTTGGATGGTGGACATACCTGGTCTCCTATTCAAACATTGGTGGATTATGACAGCTTACAGGCTGGAAACCCAGCTACTGTTGTGGACATGTTTGATCCCAATTACCCTAACGGAGTCATCATCCTTTTTTACAATACCGGAAATAATCATGAATATGATATTCGGATGAATAAGGGGGTGCGGGAAGTTTGGATGATGAAATCTTACGATTTGGGAAGAACTTGGGAAACTCCAGAAAACATCACCCTGCAAGTTCACAAACCCAATAATCCAAGTTTCAATCCTGCCTATCAAAACCCGGAAGATTGGAGACATTATGCCAACACTCCGGGGCATGCATTTCAGTTTCAAGAAGGGCCTTACAAGGGAAGAATCTTTATAGCAGCCAATCATTCCAAAGGAGACCCGCAAGACAATTTTTCAGAGTATCAAGCCCACGGTTTTTTCACAGATGATCATGGCAACAGTTTTTCATTATCTGAGTCCGTAGATATTCCCGGTTCAAATGAATCTATCGCAGCAGAAATAAGCGATGGACGGATGATCATGAGCATCCGAAATCAACGTGGTGATATCCGGCAGAGGATTCTGGCCTATTCCTCAGACGGAGGGCAAACATGGGAGAATGTGCATTTTGAAGATCAGTTGCCAGATCCCGTTTGTCAGGCATCTATTTTGTCTATAGGTGAAAGAGAAGGTAAAACCATTTTAGCACATTCAAACGCCGCAGATACGGAAGAACGCAATTATTTGACTATCAAAATCAGTTATGATGAAGGCCAAACTTGGGACCATATCATTCCTGTCGACTACACCGGAGATTCTGCTCTACTACCTTGGACAGCTTATTCAGATCTGGTAAAACTCGATCAAAACAAGCTGGGCATACTCTATGAGAGAAATCAGTATCAGGAAATAATCTTTAAAATTTTGCCTTGGAGCCAAAATTTCTAAGCCATTACTGCATCTTCTTTATTAATCGGTTTGGCTTTTTTCGTCTTCTTATTTTTTCTCCCCCACCAAATTAGACATCCTGTAACTGGCAAAGAAGCTATGATTGCACTGAGGCAAAAGGCTAGGATTTTTCCAGCCAAGCCTCCTATTGCTCCTACATGAATATCATAATTCATCCTTGCCAACTTATCGCCAAATGATGCTTCTGGAAAGCGGTTCCAAATATGATCAACCGGAAGTTCTTCCATAGTGTATTGGTCAAAATACCTGTAATCCATTTTCCAATAAGTGCTGGCATCGGGATTTGCATTGGTCGCAATGGAAGCATGCTCAAATTCAGGAGGGTGAACTTCAATCCATTCAGCATTGGGATAAAGTGCTCTCATTTTGAGCCAAGCTCTATCCAATGCAGGAAGGGAATCTGTGGCAACCTGTGTGGAGTCAGACACTGGGGTATAATACTCTTGATAATCTTTACCACCTGTGCTGGCAAAATAAACTGCATCTCTAAACCATGTATATCCCCAAACCAGTCCAGTCAATGCAAAAACTAGGGCAAAAGTCAAGACGTAAAATCCAAGCACTTGATGCAGGTCATAATTCTTTCTTCTCCATCTGGCACCCCATCTAATACTGAATTTTTGGGATTTTTTCTGTTTCGATTTAGGCCACCAAAGGATTAAGCCGGAAATACACATGACTAAAAAGATCAAAGTAAACCCAGCAACCACTGGTTGACCGATCTCTGGCGGAAGCCATAAGTAAAAGTGTCCATCAAGCACTATCCTAAAGAAATCTGCAAACTCATCCTTTACTTTTAATACCTCTCCAGTGTAAGGGTTGACATAAACAAAGTAATAGTAATGCTCTTCAAAACTATAATAAATAGCCTGGGCAGCTCTTTCAGCAGTTGGGTAAAGCACTGCATGAAGATGCTTTCCCGGTAATGCCTGATCAGCCTTTTCCCAGATTTCGGTAGGATATAATACCGGTTTATCTTGAGGCTCTACAAATCGATATTCCTGGGTCAAATCCTGAATTTCAGATTGAAAGGCATAAATACAGCCTGTGACCGCAACTATAAACACCACTAGCCCGGAAGATAATCCGAGCCAGAGGTGAATTTTACCAATCCATTTTTTAAGATGCATTAGAATCTATAATTCAAGCTTAAAGAAATATTTCTCGGACTTTGAGGAGTCACTGTCGACCAACCTGTAAAGTATTTTTGATCTGTCAGATTATTGACTTTCAAGGCTAACAAATACTGAGAACCTGTATAAGAGATGGATGCATCCAACACTTGGTATGCTGGAAGTGCAAAGGTTCCAGTGTTGGCCCTATTCAGTGTCAAATGCTCACTGGCAGCATTTCCTCCGAATCCTAGTCCTAATCCTTTCAAAGATCCTTGTGTCAAAGTATAGCTGGCCCAAAAGTTCACCAACTGATCTGGTCCAGCCTGCTCAGGTCTTAAGCCCAAATAGCCATTTTCAGGATTGTCTGCTGTTACTTCGGAATGGTTTTTTGCAAAACCTGCCACCAAGTTCAGGCCTCTCAGAGGATTGGCAATCAAGCTAAATTCAAAGCCTCTACTTACCACTTCCCCTCCCTGAATAGAGTTATTAATATTGTTTGGGTCAGCCATTACCCGGTTTTTAACCAGGATATTATAATAGCTTGCAGTTGCTGAAATCTTATTTTGATACAGGTTGGTCTTCACGCCGAATTCCAACTGATTGGCTTGTTCTGGGTCAAAAGTCCGTATTCTCGGATTAGAACCGTCCGCATCACTCACTTGGGCGGGCGCGACATTGACAAAGCCATTCATATAGTTTCCGAAAATGGAAACCTTATCCTTTAAGGGTTGATACACGATCCCAAATTTGGGAGAAAGTGCAGTTTGTTCATTTCTTTCCTCCTCCGTAACCCCTTCAGTCTGATCACTGAATCTATCAACTCTCAAACTGGTCATTACTGATAAGCGAGGAAGCAGTTCTGTGACATTGGAAATGTAAGCACTGATGACCTGATTTTGCGCTGAGGAATTTCCTACAAAAGTTCCTTTCAAAATATCATCTACTCCAGCACGGGTTAAATCACCCGTATCGGCTCCTTCTGTTAGAGAAATCATTCCATTGGCTCTCCAGGCAGTGCTTCCGTCCAAGACATTGGATTGAAAGTAATCCAGGCCAATTACCGTTTTGTTTTTAAAACTGCCAAGGTTGAATTCCCCTATGAAATTTTGCTGCACATCTGTGGTGATGGTTTGCCCATTTCGATCTGAAATAAAACGAACGAAGTCATTTCCATTGGTCTGATCCCAGAGATAGTGATAGTATCCATCCGTCTTGGTGGAACTTCTGGAAAGCACAGTTTGGGAAGTCCAGTTAGGTGAAAGCTCATAGAAGGCCTGTGCCTGAATGGCATAAGATGTATTTCTGATGGACAATTCATTGCTGGTAAAAGAGCGGAAATAATTTTGCTCAAAAAGATCAATACTCTCAAATGATAATGGGGCATTTCGATTTAAGAATATCATTGGCGCATTGACTGATTCTGCATTTAAGAACTCAGTATTAATTAAAAATGTAAGCTTTTCGCTTGCCTTTAATCGGAAAGAAGGAGCTATAAAAAATGATTTTCTTCCTCCGGCATCCTGAAATGAATTTTGAGATTGATAAGCAGTATTAACTCTCATCGCAGCATCAGCTGTCAAGGGAATATTGACATCACCAGTTAACCTGTTTAACCCAAAACTTCCCGTTATAAACCCTAATTCTCCCTTGAATTGATCCATGGGCTTTTTGGTGGTAATGTTGATCAGACCTCCATAAGAAATCAAAGGACTTCCAAAGAGCGTACCGGATGGCCCCTTGATCACATCTACAGATTCTATATTAGCAGGGTCTAAACTTCCATTATTCACGCTTGGTAGTCCATTGACCATAGTAGGTTGAACAGAAAATCCTCTCATGCTATAATACTCGGTACCATCGCCCCCTCTACCGGTTGATTCCCAAAGTCGGGTCACACCTGTAGCATTTTTCATCGCTTCATTCACGCTGGTAGCAACTTGCTCTTTGAGAAGCTTGGAGGATATTGAATTATAAACCTGGGGATTTTCCAAGTCCTTGAGTGGAAGCTTGGCTATTGTAAATGCACTATCCTCATAAAATCGATTCGAAAATTGATCAGAGACTACTATTTCATCCAGATCAGTAGAGCTTTGCTGAAGCTGAAAGTTCAAGGTTAAAACCTGATCGGCACTTAATTCTATTGTTTTTTCCTGCTTTTCTGCACCTACAAAAGAAGCAAACACAGTCAGCCTTCCAGGCTCTATTCCTTTGATTTCAAAGTTTCCAAAACGATCGGTACTTGCCCCCTTGGACTTACCTTTAATTCCAACATTGACAAATTCTACACCTTGGTTATCTGAGGTGGTAACCTTCCCTTTGATAGTAGCTGTTTGTCCTAAAGCACTGATTACCATCAGGCAAACCAGACTAAAACTGAGTACAAATTTATGGTTCATGCTGTTGATTTTAATTTAACGACACAAACCTATTAATTAGACTAATTCTAAACAAGCTATTTAGAAATAATCTAAAGAAAAATAATCATTGAATTAACCTATCGAAATCCTTCCCTCTTCTTTTAAGTGCTTTTTAAAAGATTTCGAAAAAAGTAAATCTTAAAACTACCTTTTAGTAACAAATATCAATGGACTGGTAAAACTAGGGGTTAGAAATACTGCCTTTCCAGGCCCCAATTGTTGTGATGAAAAGTTATAACCTATCTCGTAGGGTGCAATTATTTTTTTTGACCATGTTCTTCCTGAATCATTTGAAGTCACCCACCTTCTGGTACATGGGCTAACAATCATGCAGGCATCGAATAGCAATACCCCTAATAAATCATCTCCTCTATGACTGATTATTTGTAGAGGATGATCTGCAACTTTCTGAATTTTACCCGTTAATCTATCCAGGCGAAGGGTTTCATTATTTCTAAAGACAAAAAACTGATTTTCATTTATCGCATAATTGAAAACATCTGTAGGTTCCGCAATCCTTCCTAAAAACCCCCAAGTCTCACCGGCATCCTCCGTAATGTAAATAGGAGCAGACAAATCAACAAGATAACCTGTATTTGAATTTTGCCAAACGATCTTTGACAGGGTGGTTTTCAGTTCAACCTCCTCCACATTTAACCAGGTTTTTCCAGAATCTTTTGTTTCGAATAATTGATTAATTCCTTCATTTTGTCCAGGTATAAATTGAACTCCAAATGCAAAGCCTTTGGTAGGTGAAATAAAAGAGATTTCATCCAATCGGATATTCCTTACAGTCCATTTTTCCCAATTTTCACCAGAATCGGTACTCCGTAAAAAATTAGTAACCACCTCTCTATTTACCTCATCCAAACTATCCAAGGCCACCCAAATATGATTCTCATCCAGAACTGCTAATTCTCTCCTATTCACCGAAGTTAAATTACCTGTTAGCTGGGAGAAATTTCTTCCTCCGTCTGTAGATTTTAAAAGTGAATTACTTAAAAAAAAGAAATTCTTCTCATTCAAAAATAGATAATCTGAATATGGACCTGAATAATTAATATCTACTTCCTTAACCTCCCAACTTACCAAAGGAAGGCCTATCGGTTCTGTTTCTTCGTCCTTTTTGCATGAAATCAAAACAACTAGGACAAGGGTAAAAATAATGTATTGCCTTTTCATGTTTAAAAATCCATCTTTTTATGAAAATAACACTTGTTCATAGCTTTACCAAATAATTATTAGTTGGAACTCTCTTTGTACAAAGTGGTCTCGAAAACAAAAAAGCACGAACTGAATTCGCGCTTTTGTAAAATATTTGATTCAAAATACCGGTGAACGGCCATTATTTTTTCACTTCAACTTTTTTAACCCTTTCAACTCTTCTTTTGTAGCTTCCTGGATGTGAACAGCATATCCTCCACCCGGTGCGGAAAATTGTTTGAGAACTGATTTAGCATCCACAGCAAACTTTTTGACTTCATAAGCCTGTGGATTGCTTTTGAAATGGGCGTCTGCTTTATCCGCATAAATTACCGCTATATAAGATTTGGATGGGTCCAGAAAATTGAAACTTACCTGCCCTGTTCTTCCTGCCATTCCATTGACATTTCCGACAAACCAATCGCCGGAATCCTTCGCTTTCCTAGCAATAGTCAAGTAATAGCCAGGTTCTGCCTCCAAATACAAACTTTTCTCCCAGTCTATAGCCACATCTTTGATAAACTGAAATGCATCAGGGAAACGGTCATAATTTTCAGGATAATCTGCTGCCATTTGAAGCGGTGAGTACATGGTTACATACAAGGCTAATTGATTAGCCAAAGTACTGTTGACATGGGATCCATTGAAAACATCCATTTCAAAAATACCCGGAGTATAATCCATTGGCCCTCCAATCTGTCTTGTAAATGGTAAAATGGTCACATGATTTGCTTTGCTACCGCCAAAAGCCTGGTATTCTGTTCCCCTGGCTGATTCGTTGGCAATCAAGTTAGGCCAGGTTCTCGCTACCCCTGTCGGTCTTACGGCCTCATGCGCATTGACCATGATTTGGTATTCAGCAGCTTTTTCTATGGCATATTGGTAATGATTGACTAGCCATTGGGAATAATGATATTCTCCTCTTGGAATGATATCTCCCACATAGCCACTCTTCACCGCCGGATATCCATAGTCTTTCATCAACTGATAGGCTTCATCCATATGTCGCTCATAATTTCTGGCGGAAGAAGAGGTCTCATGATGCATGATCATCTGCACACCTTTCGTTTTTGCATAATCCCTCACAGCATCTATATCAAAATCTGGATAGGGAGTCACAAAATCAAACACATAGTCCTTGGAATTGCCAAACCAATCTTCCCATCCAATATTCCAGCCTTCCACAAGTACTCCATCGAATCCGTGTTTTGCTGCAAAATCAATGTACTTTTTAACATTTGCAGTGGTAGCACCATGTTTGCCATTGGGTTTTACCTGAGAGTAATCAGTTACACCCAATTTGACCGCTTTTAACTCATCGGTGTATGCCCAGCTACTTTGTCCGGTAATCATTTCCCACCAAACTCCCACATATTTCATAGGCTTGATCCAAGAGGTATTTTCAATTTTGGAAGGCTCATTCAAATTATAAGTGATGCGGGATTCCAGAATTTTTGCAGCATTTTCACCCACAATAACTGTTCGCCAAGGGCTTTGAGCAGGAGTGACCAAAAAACCTTTATTGCCTTGAGAGTCGGGCGTCAAGTGGCTTTCAAAAACTAAGTCTTGATCGTTTAGATCCAAGTGCATAGCAGGGTAATCTATCAAAGCTGCCTCATGAATATTGATATATAAACCATCGGCTGACTTCATCATCAAGGCTGTCTGCACCCCTGTATCTGAAAATGGAGTTTGGGAAGCATTTGGAGTAATGGCTTCTTCCATCAAAGATCTGATTTCCGTCAACTTGGACTCCATGTAATCGTATTCCTGGGTATCATAATCTCCCGGAATCCAAAAAGCCGTATGATCTCCCGCCATTGCAAACTGTGTTCTTTCCTCCTGAACAACAAAGTGTCCCATGTTTTCCTGAACAGGAAACTCATAGCGAAAGCCCAGTCCAGTATCAAAAAGTCTAAATCTGATTTTGATTATTCTGCCGGTTTCTGTCTGCTCTAACTCTACCAAAAATTCATTGTAAAGATTTCTGATTTGGCTTTCTTCTCCCCAAACTGGATTCCAAATTTCATCTTTGGATGAGGTCTCTGAGTTTTTGATCTGAAATCCCCTCAACAAGTCGATCTCATCATTTTTCAAATCAAAGCCCAAAAGACTGGAAAGCACCACCGGCTTATTTTTGAAATTGAGCTGATAGCTAGGTTCTCCCTTATCGGTAAGAGAAAATTCCATTTGGAAATTTCCGTCTGGAGACCTGAGTACCTGTGCCTCAACAAAAAGCGAAATAAAGAATCCTGCAAGTAGCAGGAAGGTTGATTTTTTAAGCATAACAACATAAAATTTGAGCTTACAAATAAAGGATTTATCCCCTTGCCATTGTAGCAATGCCATTAAATTATTAGATTTTGAAACAAAACCCTATAGCCTACATCTATGAAAATCTGCACTTTACGAGTATCAGGCATTTTCTCCCTACTTTTCTTGACAAGCCTGATTTTAGCTTCCTGTCAAAGTCCCAAGGAAGAAGAGAAATCAAGTCCGATTTCTTCAGGAAATTTACTTCGGGATTATGTTCAAGCTCCTGATCCAACTTTTAGATACGAAATCGTCCATAGCAGCTCCGAATCAGACCATGATTACCATGTCTTAAAAATGTACTCCCAGCATTGGTTGGCTGATAGTCTAGTCGATGAAACTGAATGGTGGCATTGGGTTTCTATTGTGGTTCCAAAAAAGGTAGAACATCAAACCGGCATGATGTGGATAGGTGGCGGGGCAAGAGATACTCCTCTTCCTACTAAGGCTCCTCCACTTATTTTGGAAGCAGCAAAGCAAACAAACTCCATCACAGCGCAAATTCACAACATCCCCTTTCAGCCTCTGACCTTCGCGAATGATTCATTTGGAGAGCGATATGAAGATGCAATTATTGCATATGGTTGGAGGAAATTTTTGGAGGGTGGAGCAAAAGATGAAGATGCTATTTGGCTGGTCAGATTTCCCATGACAAAAGCAGTAAAATTGGCTATGGATGCTGTATCTGAAGTGGCAAAAGATACCTATCAGCAGGAAATCAACAACTATTTTGTAGCTGGAGCATCTAAAAGAGGATGGACCACCTGGACAACGGCTGCCACGGACTCAAGGGTAATTGCTATAGCTCCGGTTGTGATAGATCTACTGAACTTGGAGCCCTCCTTTGCACATCACTGGAGAAATTATGGTTATTGGGCACCGGCTGTCAATGATTATGTGCGGGAAGGAATCATGGACTGGATGGGTACTCCGGAATTTGGAAGACTATTAGAGTTAACTGAGCCTTATTCTTTCATCGATGAACTGACTATTCCAAAACTTCTAATCAATGCCGCGGGAGATCAGTTTTTTCAGCCTGACAGTTGGGAGTTTTATTGGAATGACTTGAAAGGAGAAAAGCACGTGCAATATGTTCCCAATTTCGGCCATGACTTATCTGAATCTGATGCCCTGCCAAATTTGATTTCTTTCTATGCCTCAGTTTTGAACCAAACACCTAGACCCACTTATAGCTGGGAGGTTCAGGAGGATAAGATCCTCATTCAAACTGACAGTACCTATTTACCAACATCGGTAAAACTTTGGTCAGCATTCAATCCCCTTTCCAGAGATTTTAGAATAGATGAATTCGGGCCTAATTGGGTAGCCGAAGAAATCAGCATGCCTGCTTCAGGAAAATTGGAAGTTATGATGAAAGAGCCGAATGAAGGGTATAGAGCGTATTTTGTAGAGCTCTCTTATACAGGTAAGAGTCCGCTCAAAGTGTCTTCCGGAGTAGAAGTTTTACCAAGAGCTTATCCATTTGAGGCTTTTACTCCCAAAAGGAAGGCTACCGCAGTGGAATAAAATCCCAACCCAAAATTTAACCGATTAACAATAAACTTTGCCAATAATATTCAAGAAGCCTTAAATTCAGATTCTCCAATCAATTTTAAACTATTAAACCTCAATTAACCAACCCATGAAAGACCCTAAAAAAACCGGTTCTGGACAGTCCCGGCGAGAGTTTATTAAAAATGCAGCCATTGCCTCTTCTTTTTTTATAGTACCTAGAAATGTACTGGGAGGAGTTGGATTTACAGCTCCTTCTGATCAACTGGTATTGGCAGCAATAGGTGCCGGAGGAAAAGGTGCCAGCGATATAGAACTTGCTTCTGTAGGAGGAAGAGAAAGAGTCATCGCTCTTTGTGACGTAGATTTTGCTGGCTCAGCCAAACGTTCAGTTGATAATTTCCCCAAAGCCAAGCTCTTTGCCGACTACAGGGAAATGCTGGATAAGATGCCTGAAATAGATGCTGTGACCATTTCTACCCCAGATCATGTGCATGGCCCTGCAGCCAAATATGCGATGGAGAGAAATAAGCATGTGTACGTGCAGAAGCCCATGACCCATAATATCCGTGAGGCCAGAATGCTGACAGAAATGGCAAGAAGCCAGAAGGTAGTTACCCAAATGGGAAATCAAGGTGGTTCCAACCCCCTATTGAAGCTGGTGCAGCAATGGATAGATGAAGATAAAATCGGTGCTATTTCCAAAGTTCAGGTTTGGACCAACCGACCTGTTTGGCCACAAGGAGGAGCTTTCCCCAAAGCAGAGCCAGGAGCGAAGCCGGATGCGCTTAATTGGGATTTATGGTTAGGGCCAGCTCCTGAGATTCCATTTACACCTAACCTTCATCCATTCAATTGGAGAGGTTGGTGGGATTACGGAACGGGCGCATTGGGCGATGTAGGATGTCATTTAATTGATATCCCGTTCAGAACTTTAGGATTGAAATACCCAACCGATGCAGAATGTAGTGTAGGCTCTGTATTTAGTCAAATGTGGACTCCGGATTACCATCCTGAGGGATGCCCTGCGTCCTCTTTCATCACCTTGCATTTTGACGCTACTCCAAAAAGTAAGTCAAAAATTGAAATGACCTGGAGCGACGGAGGTATCCGCCCTTCACATCCTGACATCATTCCTGCCAATGAGGATATTGGAGGAGCAAATTCTGCAAATGGAGTATTAATTATTGGTGAAAAAGGAATCATTTCCACCAATATCAATGATTCATCCCCATTGATGCCGAAACTCTACCTCAATGATGGAACCACAGAAATGGGACCACAGTCTGAAGAAGGTTTTGAAAGAGAATATGGCCATCAGAGACTATGGGTCGAAGCCTGTAAAGCTGGGTTTGGCAGCAAAGAACACCAAGGCTTGACTTCATCCTTTGATTATGCAGGTCCTATGACAGAAACAGTATTGATGGGTAATTTGGCCATCCGAAGCTATATGCTTCGAAAGGAAAACAGCCAGGGTAGAATGGAGTTTTTTGCCAGAAAAAAACTACTCTGGGACGGCGAAAATATGCGAATCACGAATCTGGAGGAAGCCAATCAATTTGTTGGCAGACAGTATAGAAAAGGATTTGAAGTTTAGATTTCAAGTCTAATTAAGCCCTTTCGACAGCATTCGAAAGGGCTTTTTTTATTAAGATAAATGATAAAATTAGCTTCATGAAAAATTTATACACTCGCTGGTTAATCCAATCTGTATTGGGTCTGCTTCTCACGGGAACTGGTCTCTCAATGACGATTGATGCAGGATTGCAAAAGCTTTCCGGAAATGAATGGTTTTGGTATGGAACCGCTGCTCTGATTGTATTTCAAGCAGGGCTATGTTTAGTGATTGACGGATTGAGATTTCATCCAAAATCTTCGAAATGAACGCTTCATAGTCTTATATTTCTGAAAAATTAAAACACCCAACACCATGATTAAGAAAATAAGCATAGCAATTTTGATTATACTCATTGCTATTCAATTCATTCCTTATGAAAAAAATGAGTCTGCCAATTACGAGTTTGATATTTCAAAAAGCTATAACATACCAGACAATGTGCAGACCATCTTTAAAAATGCCTGTAATGATTGCCACACCAATCAAACCATTTATCCTTGGTATAGTCAGATCGAACCTGTAGGCTATTGGTTGAATAGTCATGTAACAGATGGCAAGCGACACCTGAATTTTTCTGAATTTACCAATCGTCCATTGGCAATTCAATATCATAAATTGGAGGAGGTAGTCGAAGTAATGGAAGAAAAGGAAATGCCATTAGATTCCTATACCAATTTCGGATTACATCCCGAAGCAAATTTATCAGACGAAGAGAGGGAAATTTTAATAAACTGGGCCAAAGAGCAAATGGCTTATTTGAAAGCTACCTACCCTGCTGACAGTTTGGTTCGAAAAAGAAACTAAAAAAAAGAGGCTGTCTCATA
>NZ_DFMT01000027.1:0-19484 GCF_002376385.1 Algoriphagus sp. UBA3586
AGGAAGAAAGATCCCAATGGGGATCTACGCTTTGTTCATAAATAAACTCGCCCACAAGGTTTTAGCTTACTAAACTGACGGCTATGGCCTTCCGAGGCAGAGACCTCAACATGGAAAATTTCCCGGGAGATCAAGTAGAAGAAATCGCATTTTTGATTGGGAATAAAAAGGCTGAAAGCTTCAAGCTAGAAATCGACTACATCAAATTATTCTAAAGGAAGGCTTATTTTGCACCATGGCAAAAGCTAATCCTCAGGAAAAACCCACATTACATTCCAGAAATTATCATCACTTATCTTACGACTTGGAGGCGCTAGCCAAAAGCTTTCCCGGACTTGCCGTTCACATCTTTACCAACTCTTTTGGAAATCAAACCATTGACTTTGCCGATCCAAATGCGGTAAAAGCTCTAAACAAGGCGCTATTAATACATTTTTATCAAGTGGATTTTTGGGATATCCCAGAAGGATTTCTAATTCCTCCGATTCCTGGCAGAGCAGATTATATCCATTATTTAGCAGATCTTTTAGCATCCAAAAATCAGGGAAAGGTTCCTAAAGGAACTAAGGTTCAGGCTCTGGATATCGGAACTGGCGCCAATTTGATTTACCCATTAATTGGTAATTCAGTATATTCTTGGTCCTTCGTCGCTGCGGAAATAGAAGAGCCGGCATTGAAAAATGCTCAAGAAATCCTGGCTAAAAATCCCGCATTCAACAAAAAAATCAATCTCCGGAAACAAGAAAATGAAACCAAAATATTTCAGGGAATTATTCAACATGATGAATACTTCGATTTGACCCTTTGTAACCCTCCCTTTCACAGTTCTGCACAGGAGGCAAAACAAGGAAGTCAACGAAAAGCCAAGAATCTAAACTTAAAAAGCAATGAGCTCAATTTTGGCGGGCAAAGTCATGAACTTTGGTGTAAAGGGGGAGAATTGGAATTTGTCGGACAAATGATTCAAGAAAGCGCTCATTTTAAGAATCAGTGTTTTTGGTTTACTTCCCTTATTTCCAAAGAAGCTAACCTCAAGCCACTTACAAATAGACTTAAGCAAGTTGCTGTAAGCGAATATGAGATTATTGAAATGGCTCAGGGCAATAAAAAATCCAGGTTTTTAGCCTGGACTTATCTGAATTCAAAACAACAGGAGAATTGGAGTAAATTCCGATGGAAATAGCTTATAAAGCTAAAGCCATGGGAATTAATAGCAGATAGCCCGCTATTCCGATTACCCAACCGAAAGCCTGCTTCAGACCCGAAGAGTATCTTAATTCTTCCGTGTTTTTGAAAATAATTCCTCCCAATCCTGCAGCGATTGGAGTAAATACTAAAGGCATTAACCAAGAGGAAGATATTCCTTCTTGAAAAGCCAAAATTAAAATCATCAGAGCTAGCGTGAATCCCGCGTGTTTGATGAAAGTCATTCTGTTAGAACCGGAGTTCTGAAATGGATGAGCCGTGGATTCCATGGTGGTAGTGGTTTAGTAATCAAGACTTTGTTATACGGATCAATTCCAGTACCGTTCAAGAAAAAAACAGGTTTTTGAAGACCTGTTTTTTCTTAAAATTTCCTAATGCTTAATTCAGCGTATATTCTACAGAGATTTCAGTGTTTAAGACTTTGGAGATAGGACAATTTTCCTCCGCATCTTTCACCAGTTCTGCAAATTTTTCCTCTGTAATTCCATCTACCTTAGCTTTTAGCACAAGGTGGGATTTCTTCAAGGAACCATCCTCGAATGTTATATTACAAGTAACATCTAATTCCTGAGGAGGAAAATCAGCTCCGCTTAAATTAAAGCTAAGCTTCATTGCAAAGCATCCAGCATGAGCTGCTGCTATCAATTCTTCAGGATTGGTTCCAACGCCATCCTCAAATCTGGATTTAAAAGAATATTGAGTTTTGTCTAAAACTGTGCTAGGAGTAGTCAAATGACCATTACCGTCTTTTCCGCTTCCTTGCCATACGGCAGTTGATTTTCTAATCATGGATTAAAGTGTTTTGGTTAAAAATCTATCTTATCCATGTAATCAAATACGAAGCAGAATAGTTCTTGGATTAGTCTGATTTCTTTGAAAATAGCTTTGCTATCCTTCGAAAAATTTGCTTTTCCTTTTCCCAGAAAAATCGGAACTGGCCGAAGATAAAGCCATAAATCAACAAGAATATTTGATAGAGCGGTAAAACCAGCAAGAGATACAGAACTGTGTTGACAAAGCCACCTTTTTCAACTCCGAAAAAATCCAAAACCGGGTTTTTGATAAATAAAATTGTAAAGCCCGTACAGGCGAAAACTACCAAAACCAAAACTACCTGAAGTAGGCTATCAAGTTTCCATTTAGTCTGTAATCGCTGAAGAAAGCCGGGTTTTTGTTCTTTATTTTTCATGGAAAGCTTTAATAATTTGGAAAAAGGCGAGGAAAAATCCTCGCCTTTCAATTATTACCAAGTAAACACGCCCTCATTTAAGTTTTGAAGGGCATCTTTTTTAAACTTCGAGTCAATCAATAAGGAGACATTGTGTCGGCTACCTCCGTAAGAAACCATACGGATAGGAAAATCAACCAAGCTATCCATCACTGATTTTACTGCACCTCTGGTTTCAGAAACCATATTACCAACAATACATATGATAGATTGATTTTCGTCCACTTCCACAGAACCCAACACCTCCAACTCCTTTAAGATTTGTTTCAGGTGAGTAAGGTCATCAATAGTCACTGATACTGCCACTTCAGAAGTGGTGATCATATCGATGGGAGTCTTATATTTTTCGAAAATCTCAAATACTCTCCTCAAGAAACCATAGGCTAAAAGCATCCTGCTGGACTTGATTTTGATGGCAGTAATTCCATCTTTGGCAGCAATGGCTTTGACGCCCTTTGCTTCAACTCCGGCTTTGATCAAAGTGCCATGGGCTTCAGGGTCCATGGTATTCAAGAGTCTGACAGGCACATTGTATTGCTGAGCCGGCCAAATAGAAGCAGGATGTAGGATTTTAGCACCGAAATAGGCCAGCTCGGCCGCTTCATCGAAAGATAGCTCAGCAATAGGTCTAGTTCTGTTCACAATGCGAGGATCATTATTATGCATCCCGTCAATATCTGTCCAAATCTCACAAACTGAGGCATGGATCGCTGCAGCCACAAGTGAAGCCGTGTAATCAGAACCTCCACGCTTCAAATTGTCTACTTCATTTCTGTGGTTTTTACAGATATATCCCTGGGTAACAAATAATTTTTGTTCTGGATGCTGAGCTAAAATTGCTTTAAGTTTCTCTGAGATTTTTCCCAGTTCAGGCTCGGAATTTTCATCAATACTCATGAAATCCAAGGCAATTAAAAATACTGCAGGAATTTCGAGTTCTTCCAAAAGTGTATAAAACAACTTTGTGGATAGCAATTCTCCCTGAGCCAGAATATCTCTATTAATCGCCTCGTTAAAGGAAATTTTCAAAATAATATTCAAAAACTCAAAATGTTCTTTGATGATATCTTCAGCCTTTGCTCTGCCTTTTTCAGTTTTTAAAAGCTGAGGATAAAAATCCATATAGTGAGCATGAAGAGCATCGATTCTCTCCTTTGCCAATATTCTATCAGCATCAGCCAAAGCCTCTCCTATCCCTACAAGGGCATTGGTAGTTCCAGACAAAGCTGATAATACAACAATTGTGGGTTCATCTCCACGGGTTACCAGGTCTTTCACCTGATGCATACGCTCGGGCTTTCCTACGGAGGTTCCCCCGAATTTCATTACTTTCATTGGTAGAGTTTGTCTTTTAGATTACCCTTAAGTCTGCTGCTTTTCGCTTGTATATCATCAAGCAATTTCCACAATAGATTCAAGGATGAATAATAGGTTTGTTATAATAGGTAAAGCTTGAAAATGGGACTCGAAAGTCTATTCTTTTACTGCTAGTTCTCTTTAAAAACCAAGCATTTTGATCGCGGTGATTGCCGCTTCATCTCCTTTGTTTCCATGCTTTCCGCCTGCCCGATCCATGGCCTGCTGTTGATTGTTTGGAGTTAAAACCCCAAAAATTACCGGCTTGTTATATTTCAAGCCAACATTGGTAATTCCATGTGCAACAGCATCACAGATAAAGTCAAAATGCTTAGTCTCTCCTTGGATCACGCAACCTAAACAGATTACTGCATCTATACTTTCATCCTGAGCACACCATTGAGCTCCTAATGTCAGTTCAAAAGAGCCTGGCACATTTTTGCGAATGATATGCTCTTTCTTTGCTCCATGCTGTAGCAATGTTTGATAAGCGCCGGAATACAATGCTTCCGTCACATCTTCATTCCACTCCGAAACAATGATTGCAAATTTTTTGCTGCTGATATCCTGGATATTCTTGGAGCTATGCTCACTTAAACTTTTTAATGATG
This sequence comes from Algoriphagus sp. UBA3586, assembly GCF_002376385.1. Taxonomy (NCBI): domain Bacteria; kingdom Pseudomonadati; phylum Bacteroidota; class Cytophagia; order Cytophagales; family Cyclobacteriaceae; genus Algoriphagus; species Algoriphagus sp. UBA3586. The sequence continues at coordinate 4,402 of NZ_DFMT01000027.1, forward strand.
TTGCCATCTGAGGTTAATTTTATGAAATGTGGTAAACAAAAAAAGAGTAAGATCGCAAGGACCTTACTCTTCTAATTGGTGCTAGTATTCAGCATTACTTAGCGGCAAGGCCTTCTAAGCGAGCTTTGTGTTTTCGTGCAGCAGCATACTCATAAGACTCGAAATATTTCTCTTCGATCTCTCCATAAGTTGAAATAGCTTCTTGAGTTTTTCCTGCTTCTTCATAGGCTACGGCCAATTTGAATAAATACTTAGGCGTAAAGTATTTATTTTCTTCGCTGCTTGCAGCTTTCTTGTAATTGGAAATAGCCTTATCTAAGTTACCTGTTTCCAAGTATGCATCTCCTAAAAGAGCATAAGCTTTAGATTGAACCAAGAAATCATCCGCAGAGAAATCTTCAAGATAATTGATTGCGTCAGTGAAGTTTCTTTCAGAAAGGTAAATAGATCCGATATAGAAATTAGCCAAATTGGCTGCATCAGTACGAGGATACTCTTCTACAATCTGAAGGAATCCAGGATTAATCCCGTCACCATTCAAGGCAAACTCAATACTATCTTGCTCATAAAAATATACCGCCTGGAACATTTCTTCCTGAGCTTTCTCATTTTGGTTTGCATTGTTGATCTGGAAGAAAAGAATTCCTCCTATCAATAGGATTGCAGCGATCAAAACGCCACCTAATATTTTGCTATTTTTCTTCAAAAAAGCCTCACCTCTGCTGAGTCTGTCTGCCAAAACCTCTGGGTTTTCCAAAAGTTCGTTAGGATCTTCTTGTGCTTTTTTGGTTAATTTCTTTGCCATGTTACTGATTTTTCAGGCGCAAATATACGTTTTTTATGAATTACACAAAGCCCAATAAAAAAGCCATGAATCCACCTAGTTTTCATGGCTTTCTGAGCTTTGGATATGAATTATTCCATTACAAAAGGATAGTCCTCCTGTATATAGACATCTTTGAAAGCATCCTGACCATCAGGCCAAGGTGACTCTTCTGCAAATTTCACAGCTTCAGTCACTTGCTTTTTCACTTTTGCATTGATTTTTTCAATCTCTTCGTCGCTTAGGATATTGTTGTCCTTAATAGTCTTCAATACCTGCTCGATAGGATCTTTTTTCTTGTAGTCCTCTACCTCTTCTTTGGTTCTGTATTTCTGAGGATCGGACATGGAGTGTCCTTTGTATCTATAAGTTCTGAATTCCAGCAAAGTTGGTCCATCACCTTTTCTGGCTCTTTCAGCTGCCTCAGCCACCGCTTCATGGATAGCTTCTACATTCATTCCATCAACAGGGAATGCAGGCATATCATAAGACTCTCCGATTTGGTATAGTTCGGTAACATTGGAAGTACGGGCAACTGAAGTACCCATTGCATAACCGTTGTTTTCGATCACAAAGATCACCGGAGTCTTATAAAGCATGGCCAAGTTGAATGCTTCATGCACAGCCCCTTGACGAACCGCTCCATCACCCATATGACAAATACATAGGTTTTTGGTGCCTTTATATTTTTCAGCGAAGCCGATTCCCAGACCCATAGGTACTTGAGCACCTACGATCCCGTGACCTCCCATGAAATTTCTTTCCTTATCGAAAATGTGCATAGAACCCCCTTTACCTTTGGTTGTTCCTGTTGCTTTTCCATATAATTCTGCCATCACAGCGCCTGGATCAGTACCCAAACCCAATGGGTGTGCGTGATCTCTGTAAGCTGTGATCCACTTATCATCTTTCTCCAAAGCTGTGATAGCTCCGGCGGCGCAAGCCTCCTGACCTATGTAAAGGTGACAGAACCCGCGTATTTTTTGTTGACCATAAAGTTGTCCGGCTTTCTCCTCAAATCGTCTCATCAAGAGCATGCTCTCGTACCAGAACGTATAAGTTTCTTTCGAATATTTTACCTTTGACTTGGTCGCTGCAGTTTTCTTTGCCATATCGTAATGATCAAAATATGCTATTTTAGGCCCCAAATATAACCAACCTCTCCTAAAAATCAGGCTGCCGCTAAAATAATTACCCAAACAGATGTATCTAAAGTCCCTGGAACTCTTACAATTCAAAAATCATGAGAAGACCCGAATGGACTTTAGCACGCAGATTAATTGCTTTACTGGGCTAAATGGAAGTGGAAAAACCAACATTTTAGACGGAATCCACTACCTATCGCTCACCAAAAGTGCAGTGCAATCTAGTGATACCTTGAATGTGAAGCATAACAAAGATTTTTTTGTGATCAAGGGACAATTTGAACTGGATCAAAAACCGCTTGAGGTAAGATGTACCTTTGAATTAGGAAAAAAGAAACAGATTTGGCAAAACGGAAAGGCATTAGACAAAACTTCTGAGCATGTAGGGTTAATCCCATTGGTGCTGATTGCACCAGATGATACAGAATTGATCAAAGGTGGAAGTGAGGGAAGAAGAAAATTTTTTGATGGCTTGTTGTCGCAATTGGATAGAAACTATTTAAATCAACTGATCCGGTATCATCATTTTTTAAAACAGCGGAATGCCCTTTTGAAAAAATTTGCCGAAACAGGAAGAAGAGATTTGACTCTTTTGGGAAGTTACGATGAGGAGATGATTCGGTTAAGTCAGATTTTGGCTAAGCGCAGAGCAGAATTGATGGACGAGGTGGCTCCTATGCTTCAGGCACATTACGCTGAAATTTCACAAGGACAGGAAAAGGTAACTATCCTCTATGAGACGGAAGCACTTCGAGAAGATTTTGCAAGCTACTTTCAAGGCCTTCGGAAAAAGGATTTTATAACCAAGAATTCCAATGCAGGAATTCACAAGGATGATTACAATTTCCTGATCGGAGAGCACCCTATCCGAAAAATTGGAAGCCAAGGGCAACAGAAATCCTTTATTATCGCTTTGAAATTAGCCCAGTTCCAAATTTTTGAAAGCGCTAAGGGGGAGAAGCCTCTACTCTTATTGGATGATATCTTTGACAAACTGGACGATACCCGAATTGCCCAAATGATGCAATTGATTTCCAAACATACCTTTGGGCAGATTTTTCTGACAGATGCAAGACCCGAACGCTCACAGGCCATTTTGACTGAGCTGGATTCGGAGGTGTTTTTCTTTGGGGTTGAAAATGGCCAAGTCAGTCATTGAAACGAACTTAAAATGGGAGATTTTCGATATAATAATTAACTTTATAAAGAGTCTTATTTTTTCATATTGAAACATAAAAATGAAAGAGATGACAATTACTATAAACAAAAAAAACAAGGATGATTTAAAGAAGATTCTTAAAGAGAAAAAGGATCAATTAGATCAGTCCGGTAAGCTCCAAAAGCACTTTGGAAAGCTAAAAAGAAAATTGGATGGTCTTGATTATCAAACAGAGATAAGAGAGAATGAAGATTGATTTTTTTGCTGACACCAATTTTTTAATCTATCTGCTCGAAGGAAACAATATTGCCAAACCCTTCTTGGAATTCGATTTTGCAATCTCGTTTGTCACTGAAGTTGAATTACTTGGATTTAAAGGAATATCCAAGCCGGAAGAATTAAAGATAAAGGCACTTATCAATGATTGTTTTCTTACAGAATGGAATTTAAAAATTAAGGAATGGACCATTGACCTTAGGAAAAAGTATAACCTGCGGCTTCCAGACTCTATAATTGCCGCTTCATCCTTATCAATGGGAATACCGTTAATCACCGCAGACCAAGGATTTTCTAAGATAAAGGAATTAGATCTTATATTCCTAGAGGTTTAATTTTTAATACCTGCAATGCAGGTCAATGCACCTTTTTAGAAAGTAATTAAATACCAAAATCCCCAGAAAGAAATAAAAAAGAGGCCTAAGCCTCTTTTCATTTATTTCCACAATTCAGCTGGATATTCTCCAGAATCATGCAAAGATTTTAAGGCCTCGATGACTACGGGTTTATCTTCTGTGTAGGTCACTCCAAACCAAGTTTTACCTCCAGGCAAGATTTCAAAAGCAGCCTTACCTGACTGTATTAAATTATTTGCAACCGTTGGAATATAGAATTCCGACTTGAGGTTTTCCTTATTTGCAGGAAGAAAATCCTTCCACATTTGCTCTACATCTACAAAAACATCCGGATGAAATCCCCAGAAGTTCATGCTGACAGGAGTGTTTTCAGCGATTTCTAGCACCTCACCTTCTCCTTTGCTGAGAATTTTTCCTCCTTCACGAGCGATTGAAGTGCGCTCGGTCATTCCTATCAATTGCCCTTTCTCATTCGTTTCGCAAACTCCCCGGCTTACAGTTCCATTTTCTGAAAGCACATTTTGAATAGCATAGCCTACCATGGCATGTAAATGAGGACGAGCATCTTTTGACAAAAACTTTCCGATCTCTTCGAAAGCTTCCTTTCCGTAAAAATCATCTGCATTGATCACAGCAAAGGGCTCCTTAACTGCATCCTTTGCACATAATACTGCATGCGCCGTTCCAAATGGCTTTACCCTATCCGCTTGTTTCAATTCCGCAGGCACAAAGCTATCCAAAGACTGTATTACCCAATCGACTTCAATTTTACCTTGAAGCTTTGGAAGAAACTTTTCTTTGGCAACATCCAAAATCTCTTGCCTTACGATAAATACGACTTTTCCGAATCCTGCCCGGATGGCATCAAAAATGGAATATTCTAAAATGGTTTCTCCATTAGGGCCGAAACCGTCAATCTGCTTATTCCCTCCATATCTACTGCCCATACCAGCAGCTAATACTACTAAAGTTGGTTTTTGAGTCATTCCTCTGTGTATCTGTTAAAAACGTGTGCAAAATTAATTGAATTGCCCACTGCAACAAGTAAATGAAATTCTAAATTGGATCTGGACAGGTTTAAAATTCATCCAGACTTTTATTTTTTTACATATATTTTTTCAAATAAGGGTCATTTATCGCCCATAACTATCAAAATGAGAGGCAATTTTTTAAAAATCAAGATATTTTTTTAACCCATTTTTGATTTTCATGTAAAATTTAAAGTACTTTCATGCCGAATTCTCAACAAACCTTTAAACTCATTGAAAAAATGAAAAAAATAGAAGCGATTATCCGGACTTCACGCTTTGAGCAAATTCATGCCTGTATTTCCGGTTTGGGAGTGAAATTTCTCTCATTCTATGAAATCAAGGGAATGGGCTTCGAACACGCCCGGCAGGAAATGTACCGCGGAGTCGCCTATGAACCCGCATACATTCCAAGAACGAAATTAGAAATCGTCACTACAGATGATCTGGTAGAATCAGTCATTCAATGCATTCTGAAAGAGGGTAAAACAGGAGAAATCGGAGACGGAAAAATCTTTGTTTTCGATGTATTGGAAGCTTACAGAATCAGAAATAACGATCAAGGCGAAAAAGCGCTTTAATAATCACCGAACCTATTCAAACCTATGCAAGAATTATTTACCGTCAACAACCTGTGGATGATGATGGCCACCATTTTGGTCTTCATTATGCACTTGGGCTTTGCTAGTCTGGAGGCCGGACTGACAAGAGCAAAAAATACCGTCAATATCCTATTTAAAAACACCATTATCCCTGCAATAGGGCTTTTAACCTATGCACTGGTTGGGTTTAACTTGATGTATCCGGGAGCGGGATTCGAAGGAGCTGTTTTTGGCTTCGCCGGTTTTGGTCTCGACCTTCCTGAAGGTTGGGATACTTCTAATTATAATGAAGGATATACCTTTTTTACAGATTTTATCTTTCAGGCAATGTTTGCAGCCACAGCTGCTACGATAGTGTCCGGAGCTGTCGCTGAGCGCATCAAGCTAGGGCCATTTATTTTCTTTTCTATTCTCTACGTGGCCATTTGCTATCCAATTGTAGGAATGTGGAAATGGGGAGGAGGATTTTTGAATACTTTGGATACTCCATTTTATGATTTTGCAGGATCTACGATTGTTCACTCAGTGGGTGGCTGGGGTGCCCTCATAGGAGCCTTCTTATTAGGTCCTAGAATCGGCAAATACACCGAAAGAGGAATGAGTGCTATTCCAGGTCATAATTTGCCACTTGCAACCTTTGGTGTCTTCTTACTTTGGTTTGGCTGGTTTGGCTTCAACGGGGGATCCGTTTTGAGCGCAGACCCGGGAGCCGTTTCCAAAGTATTTGTGACTACTTCTATGGCTGCTGCTGCAGGAGCTTTTGGAGCTTTGCTTGTATCCTACATCAAATTCAAATCCTATGATATCACCATGGTACTCAACGGTATCCTGGCTGGACTAGTGGGAATTACCGCCGGGGCAGATCAAATGAGTTTGAATGAATCAGTCATCATCGGTTTTATAGGTGGTGGATTGGTAGTCTTTGGCGTAGTCCTGTTTGATAAAATCAAAGTGGACGATCCAGTGGGAGCTATTTCCGTGCACTTAGTCGGAGGTATTTGGGGAACATTGGCTGTCGGAATCTTTGGGGATTTGGCAGGCTGGAGTCAGTTTGTATCCCAACTAATCGGAGTAGGAGCAGTAGGATTTTTCTGTGTGCTTTTCGCAGGAATTATTTTCTATTCCATGAAAAAAACTATTGGTATTCGGGTAGATGAAAAAGAAGAAGTAGAAGGACTGGATATCAATGAACATGGCATGAGAGCTTATCCCGATTTTGCCAGCAAAGATTAATTTCATTATATGGAAATCCGCTTTCTTACCAGAATTGACAAAAATATAGCTTATTGTCTGCTGAAAGGATCAAAATCCGGAAGCTTCGGTCTTCGGTCATCGGTCTTCCAACCTGTCAAGCAAGGAAAATAAGGCAACTAGGATGATTGCGGATAATCAGATTTCATTAATTAACCACCAACCAAAAAAGAGCCCCGGTCAAATTGATCGGGGCTTGTTGTTTTTAGATGGCAGGTTGAAAATACCGATTTAGAATTGATTGGTGAACTTTACCAAACATCTCATAGCACCAGTTCTTAAATTCCTCGACTTCAGTTGGTAAAATAAGTCGAAGGCCCTTTCGCAGTTCCCTTTCAAACAAATAGGTTGAGAAGCTGACTTTTTGCAAAATGGTCTTCACATATTCTATCATAGTTTAAAGAGTTTAGGGTTTATTAACTGATTTTAAGTATCCATACGAAGGCTTTTCCTTCATTGTTACGTAAAATTAGGGTTCCAAAAATGGAATTATCCTTAATTTCGCAACTATGTCTAAAACGCTCATCATTTCCTTTTTGGTATTTTGCTGTACCTTTTTCTCTCAAAACCTCCTTGCGCAGGAAGTAGAGGTGGAATTAGGCCCAAACCAGATAGGACTGAATGAAACTTTCACCATTAAAATAAACGTAGCCAACGAAAAAATCAAGTCCTACGATCAATTCCCTGAAATTCCGGGCTTCCAAAAACAAGGAATTTCGCAATCATCCTCCATGAATGTGATCAACGGGCAGGTGACTAGTTCCAATAGTATTATTCAGTATTATAAGCCTTCCAGAAAAGGTGAGTTTACTCTTCCCTCTTTCTCTATAACAATCAACGGAAAAGAGTTTGATTTCGCGGGCAAAACTATCTCCGTAACGGATCCTGTAAGTGCCCAAAACCTAGGAGGCAACAATTACGACCCCTTTGCAGAGTTTTTTGGAAGAAATTCCGAAGAACCTGAATATATAGAGCTAGACGACGAGGCTTTTTTCTCTGTAACTGTAGATAAGGAGGAAATATATGCAGGTGAGGGCTTTTCTCTTACACTTGCATTTTACATGTCTGAAAATAATCAAGCTCCATTTAATTTTTATAAGCCAGGAGAGCAATTGGATGGAGTTTTGAAAAAAATCAAACCTTCCAATGCATGGGAGGAAAACTACAATATTTCCAATATCGAACCAGAGCAAATCACTATCAACAATAAGCGTTGGGTGAGGTACAAGGTTTATGAGGCAACTTTCTTCCCTTTCTCCGAAGGAAAAATTCAGATTCCGAGTATCCCTTGGGAAATGATTAAATATAGAGTCGCAAAGAACCCTACTTTTTTTGGAGCAAATAGACAGGAAGACTTCAAGACCTTTTATTCTGCTCCAAAAACTATCACAGTGAAACCTTTGCCTCCACATCCTTTAAGAAACGAGGTGGCAGTTGGTCAATATCAATTACGGGAAAACATCACTGAGTTGGAAGTAGAAACCGGAGAAGGCTTCAATTACAATTTTGGAATCAGCGGCGTAGGAAACATTAACGCAATTTCAGAGCCTCGAAGAATCTCAGGAGGTAATCTCAATACCTACGACCCGAATGTGAGACAACAAATCAACCGGGGATATGGAAGAGTTTCGGGTATCAAAGAGTTTACCTATTATATCACCATCAATGAAGCTTCTGAGGTAGATCTAGCCAAGCATTTTGAATGGATCTATTTTGATCCTGCAAGAGCAGTATATGATACGCTCAGACCTTCAGCAAAGATTAAAGTGGTGGGAGAGAGCAAAGTAAACCAAGCCATCTCCAGTCAAAGACTGGGAGGAATTTATGATAGAATTGGGAGTGAAGACAACCAATTTTTAAACGAGCGATATAAATACTATTTTACGACCGCAATCAACCTGCTCTTATTGGCTTCAGTGGTCTTTTTGGCGGTTATAATTATTCGAAAGAAGTAATGGGGAATTCATTTGGAAAGCTCTTCAAAATCACCACATTCGGTGAATCCCATGGAGTAGCTTTAGGAGTAACGATAGAAGGTTGTCCTGCAGGCTTAAAAATCGATGAAGATTTCATTCGGGCTGAAATGCAACGAAGAAAACCGGGCCAATCAAAAATTACCACACAAAGAAAAGAAGAAGACGAGATAGAAATCCTTTCCGGAATTTTTGAAGGACAAACTACCGGAACTCCGATTGGAATTGTCATCCGTAATGCCGACCAAAAGAGTAAGGACTATTCTCATATCTCAGATAAATTTCGCCCTTCCCACGCAGATTATACCTATTTTGAAAAATACGGGCTTCGGGATTACCGGGGTGGAGGCCGTAGTTCGGCAAGAGAAACCGCAGCTCGAGTTGCTGGTGGAGCCATAGCCAAACAGCTATTAGCTACAAAAGGAATTTCTGTTCAAGCCTTTGTATCTCAGGTTGGAGATCTTGCTTTGAAGAAACCTTATCAAGAATTGGATCTTCACAAAGCTGAGGAAAATATTGTGAGATGTCCAGACCCTGAAACTGCTGATCAAATGATCGAATTGATCGATTCAGTTAGGAAGGACCGTGATACTATTGGCGGTATTGTCAGCTGTGTGATTAAAAATACTCCAGCTGGATTGGGAGAACCAGTATTTGATCGCTTACATGCAGAGCTCGGAAAAGCTATGCTTAGCATCAATGCTGTGAAAGGATTTGAGTTTGGCTCCGGTTTCGAAGGGGTAAAAATGAGAGGCTCCCAGCACAATGATGCAATTGTAAAAGAAGGCGATCAAATCAAAACCTTAACCAACCACTCAGGCGGAATTCAAGGCGGAATTTCAAACGGAGAGGACATCTATTTTAAAGTGGCCTTCAAACCCGTGGCCACTATTATGCAAGATCAGGACTCTATCAATGAGGCTGGTGAAAAAGTAACCGTTTCAGGAAAAGGACGCCATGATCCTTGTGTAGTGCCTAGAGCCGTACCAATCGTGGAAGCAATGGCCGCTTTGGTCATAGCTGATTACCTTTTATTGTCAAAAACCAATAAACTTCGAGATCTTTAAACCCAGCCTCATGAGGAAGAAAATACCTTTACATACAAAAATTATTATTGGTTTGGTTTTAGGCTTGGTTTTCGGTCTAGTGGTGATCAAAACTAACCTGCCTAATTCTTTCACCATTGATTATATCAAACCAATAGGTACTATTTTCATCAATGCGCTCAAAATGATCGCGGTGCCTCTTGTTTTGGCCTCTTTGATTGTAGGCGTTTCCAACTTAGGTGACATCTCCAAACTCAGCAGAATTGGCGGAAAAACCATAGGAACATATTTGGTCACAACCGTGATCGCTATCAGTATTGGTTTGATTTTGGTAAACATTTTCAAACCGGGAAAAAGTCTTCCGGTAGAGACTAGAGAAAGCTTGATGCAGCTTTACGAAGGAGACGCGGGCTCCAAAGTGGGAGTTGCGGCAGAATTACAGCAACAAAGTCCTTTGCAGCCTTTGGTTGATATTGTACCACAAAACTTTTTCCTGGCAACTACCGACAATGGAGCTATGCTTCAGGTAGTTTTTTTCGCAATTATTGTAGGGATAGCCTTGCTTCAAATTCCTAAGGAAAAGGGAAATCCTGTCATCGCCTTCTTCGACGGCTTTAATGATGTCATTATCCAAATCGTGAACTATATCATGATGATTGCACCTTATGGTGTTTTTGCATTGATGGCATCCCTAATTGTAGAAATCGCCGGAGATAATCCGGATTCAGCAATAGAATTACTTTTGGCTTTATTGAAATATAGTCTTGTGGTCGTCGGAGGTTTGCTCATGATGATCATGGTGATTTATCCTTTGATCTTGATGGCCTTTACCAAGGTCAAATATTTGGACTTCTTCAAAGCTATTAGACCTGCTCAATTATTGGCTTTTTCTACAAGCTCCAGTTCTGCTACCCTTCCGGTGACTATGAAGCAGGTTGAGGAAGAAATCGGAGTTTCTGAGGAAGTATCCAGCTTTGTTCTACCTCTAGGCGCTACAGTAAATATGGACGGAACCAGCCTTTACCAAGGGGTTGCGGCAGTATTTATCGCCCAGGCTTTAGGGATGGATTTATCTTTGACTCAACAGCTGATGATTGTATTGACAGCAACCTTAGCTTCCATTGGTTCGGCAGGTGTACCTGGTGCTGGTTTGATTATGTTGATCATCGTATTGGAATCTATCGGTGTTCCGGCTGCAGGTATCGCCTTGATCATCGCTCCGGATAGAATTTTGGACATGTTCCGAACCGTGGTCAATGTTACCGGAGATGCTACCGTCTGTACCATTGTGGCAAGTACCGAAGGTGAATTGCCAGATGGATTGATAAGAAAAAGTAATCCTTTGACTCCTAACGAATAAAGGTTTTGAGAGTACAAACGAAAGGCCAGAGCAGATAAGCTTTGGCCTTTTGTCTTTTCTGAGAAAATCCGACGTTTTCAGGAACTTATGCCTTATTTTTGCGCTTGAAAAATCAAAAATTACCCTATGCGCCAATCCTGGTGGAAAATCCTGGCCATTGCCCTGCTCATTTATACCTTAACGGCAGGTTTATTGATGGACGTTCCAAGACTTCCAATTCTGAATGAAACTATCCGTGCATTGCATTTTCATGTCACGATGTGGTTTGGGATGATTCTTATGTTGATGGTATCTGTGTATTACAGTATCAAATACCTACGGAGCAATGATTTGAATCACGATGACATGGCGATTGAATTCACCAATGCAGCGATTCTTTTCGGAGTACTTGGAATTGTTACGGGTATGCTTTGGGCAAAATTTACATGGGGAGATTACTGGAGCGGTGATCCCAAGCAAAACGCCTCTGCAATAGGCCTTTTGATGTATTTTGCCTATTTAATTCTGAGAAACTCTCTGACTGATATGCAGCAAAGAGCAAGAATAGGTGCCATTTACAACATCTTTGCTTTTGCAGCATTTATTCCACTCATCTTTGTACTGCCAAGATTAACTGATAGCCTGCATCCTGGAAACGGTGGAAATCCTGGCTTTAATGCCTATGACCTTGACTCTAAATTGAGGATGGTTTTCTATCCGGCCATTATCGGTTGGACGCTTTTGGGTGCTTGGATAGCAACAGTCCGCGTGAGAATGCGTAGAGTGGAAAGAACTTTGGAAGATAAAATGATTAATTCCTGATAGATGAAAAAATTACTAACAATATTCTTCTTGGTTTTGAGCCTATCCGTCATGGCTCAGGAAAAAATCCCTGTGACAGAATCGGATTATTCCAATAATTCCGTGGAAATGGCTGATCAGCTTAGAGCTGATGGAAAAATCTACGTGCTGGTTGGGATAATTGGGATCATTTTCGCAGGAATTACTGTTTATCTAATCAGTACGGAAAGAAAGATCAGTAAACTGGAAAAAAGCGTTTCCACCAAATAAGTCAAATTATGAAAAAAGGACATATCATCGGAATCGGCATCATCGCTATAGCCATTGTGATTATCATGACTTCAATAGGAGATGCGAGCAGCTATGAAACTTTCAATACTGCTTTGGAAATGAAGCAGGATGGAAATGATAAAGCTATCCACGTAGTTGGCCAATTGAAAAAGAACCCATCTGGTGAGGTGGAGGGACTTCAAGTGAGAGATGACAAAACATCCTTTACCTTTATTTTGGTGGATAATGATGGAACAGAACAGGAAGTGTTCTACAACGAGCCAGTGCCTGCTGATTTTACAAGATCAGAATCAGTAGTAGTGATTGGCTCTTACAAGAATGACCAGATATTTATCGCAGACAAAATCCTGATGAAGTGTCCTTCCAAATATCAGGAAACAGAAGTGCAGGCGGCGGGAATGTGAGGCAGAAAGCAATAGATCCAAAAATTCATGATTAACACCTTTATCGGCAACTTAGGCCATTTGATGACTATCGTGGCCTTTGTTAGTTCATTGGTTACGGCATTTGCCTATTACAAGTATTTTTCAGCAAATGAGATTGAAAAAGCTAGTTGGCAAAAATTCAGTCGAATCAGCTTTTATGTACATGCTGTAGCCAGTGTCTTGGTTGCATTTTCACTTTTTGAAATAATCTACAATCATAGATTCGAATATTTCTACGCCTATTCACACTCCAGCAAAGCGCTTCCTGTTCACTATATGATTTCCAGTTTTTGGGAAGGTCAAGAGGGTGCTTTTATCCTTTGGATTTTCTGGAATGTAGTTCTTGGGCTATTCTTGATTCATACCAACAAGAAATGGGAAGCTCCTGTAATGATTGTGTTCTCTCTGGTTCAGGCCTTCTTAGTATCCATGATTTTGGGAGTTGTAATCGGAGATTTAAAACTGGGAAGCTCTCCTTTTATATTGCTGAGAGACGCCACGCAGGCACCCATATTTGAGATGAATCCGGACTTTATACCGGAAGATGGTACTGGGCTTAATCCTTTATTGCAAAATATTTGGATGGTCATTCACCCTCCAACACTCTTTTTGGGCTATGCTTCCACTTTAGTTCCATTTGCATTTCTGATTGGAGGATTGGTAACCAAAAGATATTCTGAATGGATCCGTCCAGCTCTACCTTGGGCAATTTTCTCTGCCATGGTCTTGGGAATGGGAATCATCATGGGAGCCTATTGGGCCTATGTAACATTGAATTTTGGCGGATATTGGAATTGGGATCCTGTTGAAAATGCAGTATATGTACCTTGGTTGATTTTAGTGGCCTCTATACACACAATGATCACTTTTAAGAAAAGTGCGACCGCTTTGAAGACTTCCATAGTCTTGGTCATTCTTTCCTTTATTTTGGTTCTGTATGCCACCTTCCTTGTAAGGTCAGGCGTCTTAGGAGATGCGTCTGTTCACTCCTTTACTGACTTGGGACTTTCTGGTCAGCTATTGATCTATCTGCTATTCTTCTTATTCATTTCAGTATTCCTGACCATTCGGGCTTGGAAGCATATTCCTACCTCTGAAAAGGAAGCATCCGTATACTCCCGTGAATTTTGGGTTTTTATTGGAGCCACTACCTTAGGTTTGATGGGCTTTCAGGTGATCCTTCCTACATCCATTCCTGCATGGAACGCCTTGGTGGAAAGCTTTGGGGGGATTTCCAATATGGCGCCCCCAGCAGATCAGGTAGAATTTTACACTAAATTCCAGCTTTGGTTTGGAGTAGCCATCGCATTGCTCACGGCAGTTGGCCAGTTTTTCTGGTGGCAAAAAATGGATAAAAAAGCGTTGAAAGACGCTCTTTTGACACCCTATATAATTTCGGTAGTCATAGCTGCATTGGTAATCGTACTGGCCAAAGTCTATGATTGGAAATATATGGTAATTGTAGTGGCTGGAACATTTACTGTTGTAGCCAATGCGGTGATTTTATCCAAAATTTTGAAAAAATCAACCTTCAAATTGGCGGGGGGATCTCTGGCACACATTGGCTTGGGTATGATCTTGATTGGTATCATGTTCAGCTCAGGTTACTCAGATACCATCTCCATCAATATGTCTGGGCTTACCTATAGCAATAGCTGGGAAGATGAATTGAATAAAGAGCACGTATTGCTTTGGATCAACAAACCGACCCAGATGAAAGACTACACAGTAATCTACCGGGGACGTCAGAAAAAAGTGGTGGGTATTCCAGAATATGTGCCTGCAAAGATTCTTGAATCAACCGGGAATGTGAATGAAGCTATTGCCCTGGAAGATTATAAAGATTTCATCAAGAAAGGCGATAAAGTAAATCTGGTTTTGGAAGAAAATGACTACTTCAAGATAGACTACTATCAAAATGAAGTTTTAAAATTCTCCTTAAGCCCCATGTCCCAATTCAATCAAAACATGGGAGGTTTGATTTCTTCTCCAGACTCTAAAATTTACTTTGATCGTGACTTGTATACCTACGTGGCTGCAATGAATGACTACGAAGATCCGGAGTGGAAAGATGATCAGTTTCATGAGGTTTCTCCAGGTGAACAATTCCACATTGCGGATTATGTGACCTATTTCGACGGAGCAGAGGTGTTAAATCAAATCGAGGGATACACGCTTCAAGAAGGTGATGTAGCCGTGAAAGCCAAGCTTCGGGTTTTGGATTATGATGTGGAGAAAAAACTGGAACCAACTTTTATCATCCGAAACAATCAAGTTGGTAAACTTCCGGTGGTGGACAATGAACTAGGTATCAAAGTGACTTTGGATAATATTCTCCCGGAACAAAATAAATTTGTTTTCAAGGTCAATCAATATCAAAAAGACTACGTGGTCATGAAGGCAATTGTAAAGCCTTACATCAATGTACTTTGGATTGGCTCCATTATCATGCTGATCGGATTCACCGTCGCCATATTTAGACGATTTGACGAATTCAAAAAAATGCGAGATAAGGGAATGGAATAATAACCATTACCACACATACAAAAAGAGGCTGTCTCAAAAGTA
>NZ_DFMT01000010.1:0-17573 GCF_002376385.1 Algoriphagus sp. UBA3586
CTGAAGCCTTCTCCTACCGTTGCAGTCGCTGTTAAGCTGGTGAACGGTGCAGTTTCGCAGATCTCCTGATCTCCTCCGGATACCGGAGCAGTTGGAGCTGGGTTAACAATAACAATAATCTGCGCTTTAGGGCTCTCACATTCCCCTTCTTTTAATTGAGATATAAAAAATGTTGATTGGCCAGCGATATCTGCGTCTACAGTAGGAGCTGATTGAAGTAAATTTTGATTTTCGTCATACCAAAGGATTTCATATCCCTCTGCCGGAGTGACGGAAATGAGCTGATCTCCAAATCCTTCACAAAATTCGAAATTAGCAGGACTAGGTGCTGGGGCCTCAGAAGGTTTGATTATTTGTATTTGTTTAATTACGAAACATCCTCGCTCATCAGTTACTGTTACATTATAAGTACCCTCTGAAAGCCCTGTTTGATCTTCATCCGAGGCAACTAGTCCACTTCCATCTTGCGTAGTCCATGCGTAAGAATATTGACCCAAACCTCCTTGAACAGTGATATCAATGGAGCCAGTAGAATTAGGAGTACAATCATCATCTGCTTTAATAAATGATAATTGAAGATTTGGATAAAGAGTTACATCTCTGGTTACTGACTTCGTTATTTGCTGACTTGTTACCTCCAATTTAACAGAGTAAGTTCCAGGACCAGGGAAAGATATATTCTGAGGATTTACATCCGTAGAGATATTTGGCGTTCCGTTTGAAAAAATCCATTTGAAGGTATAATCACTTGGATTTCCTCCAGTGGTTAAATTTTCAAAATCTACAATGAAGTCATCACAATTTGTATCAAAATTAAATCTAGCAACAAGTGGAGTACGAACTAAAAATCCCGCTGGAGAACTCCAGCATTGAGCATTTCTATCAAGTTTTTCGCAGGTGGTATTGTCATTTGTTTTCCATGACATGAAAAAGTTTTTGAGTTCTATTTTCGAACCATAAACCCATGAAAATGAACTTATTTGTTGAGGTGAGCCTTGAACAATTTTTTGTCTATCAAACAAACAAACAATCTCTTTTCTCAAAAAGACGTCATCAATATAAAATGTCATATTCTAAATAAGCCGAGTATCCATTACTTGAGCTCCCTCAAAATGTGGCAAAAATTTTACCTTGAATTGTTGGAGGATTTTGCGGGTCGTAATTAGGAGGCTCAAATCCCGGAGGAAAAGGATTCCCATTTTCATCCGTGAAGAAAAAATTATTTACAGTAATATTTTGGCTATTACAGTTTTGTGCCAGGGCATTTTGACTTAAAAATATTCCTGACAAAGCAAAAAAACCAAGTATAAGGATTAATGATTTAGACAACCCATATAAAAATCTAAGGCTAAGCACCTTAGGGTTGATTTTTTTTGTTATCGATTCCATTAGAATGGTATTTAAAATTTCGATTGCGTAAACGTTGCTCTATACTGTACCTTTTGTAGTTATAACCTCAGTTCAAATTTCTTTTCCTGAAGTCCAAAATCATTTCTCGGTTCTCAGCAAACCTTTGTTAACTGAGTTTAAATTTCACTTGACTGTAAAATTTATGTTGTAAACATACGCTTTTTTGTTTTTCATCACCAAGCATTTGGCGATTATTTTTTGATAAAAAGCATTTTTTTAGATGTGAAATGAAAAAATATAGCATTAAAACGCATTTTTGTGGAAGGTATCTTCATTTTTATTAAACAAAATGAAAAAAGTTGACAAAAATCATAAAAACTTGATCAGCAGGTTTTTGAAATATTAGCCCGAATGAATTTTGCTATATTCCCTCCATGGAAGAACAAAATAACCAAAACCCTAACTCTGAAATTGCATCGGTTTTTGAGAGCCAGCAGAAAACTTCTATCACATGGAGAACCTCCACATTGGAGGAAAGAAAGGGCCGATTAAAAGAAATTCGAAATTGGATACAAGCTAATCATTCCCAAATACATGAGGCTCTTTGGAAGGATTTTCAAAAACCTAAAACTGAAACTGACCTAAGCGAGGTTTTTCCTGTCACTTCTGAAATTAACCATGCCTTAAAAAACCTCAAATCCTGGATGAAGTCTAGATCCCAGAGCACTCCTCTTCCCATGCTCGGAACAAAAGCCTACATCCAGCCCGAACCCAAAGGAACAGCTCTCATCATCGCCCCTTGGAATTATCCTTTTAATCTGGCGATTGGGCCCTTAGTTTCTGCCATCGCTGCAGGTTGCACAGCTATCATCAAACCTTCTGAAATGACGCCTGCAACTTCCGCTCTCATTGAAGAAATGATTTCAGAAATATTTCCAAAAGATCAGATTGCGGTCTTTCAAGGTGATGCAGAAGTATCCAAAGAATTACTAGCACTCCCTTTTGATCATATTTTCTTCACCGGAAGTCCTCAAGTAGGAAAGATAGTGATGGAAAATGCTGCCAAAAACCTCTGTTCTGTAACTCTCGAGTTAGGAGGTAAATCACCAGCGATTGTTACCGAATCCGCTGATATCCAAGACACTGCCAAAAAGCTCGTTTGGGGCAAGTTGGTAAACTGCGGACAGACCTGTGTGGCCCCAGATTATATTCTCGTTCATGAAAGCCAAAAAGATCTCCTATTGAGTGAACTAAAAATTGGAATTCAGGAAATGTATGACTCTAACTATGAGGGAATCGAAAAATCACCTGATTTAGCTCGTATCGTGAATGACAGACATTTTCAGAGACTGGATGACTATCTGAAAGATGCAGAGGAAAAGGGAGCAGTAATTGAGTTTGGTGGTAAAAGAAATCAACATCATCGATATTTGGAACCCACCCTTATTACGGGAATTTCTGACTCCATGAAAATCGCTGAGGAGGAAATATTTGGACCCATCTTACCCATCATCACCTATTCTGAACTTCAACAGGCCATCAATTATATTAATGCCAAACCAAAAGCCTTGGCATTGTATGTATTTTCTCAGGAAAAAGCTGAACAAGAATTAATTCTTCACCAAACCAGCTCAGGCAATGCTGTGATCAATGACTGTGTTTTACACTTCCTACATAATGAACTCCCATTTGGAGGGGTGAATAACAGTGGTATTGGGAAAGCCCATGGATATCATGGATTTTTGGCATTTAGTAATGAAAAGGGAATTTTGAAGCAACGTGTTGGACTTAATAACGTTACTCTTCTCAGACCTCCCTACGGACTAAAAACAAAACAGTTGATTAACTCATTAATAAAATGGTTCTAAAAGATGCTGGCTAAACTCCCCTTCAAAAAAGCAGAGTTATTTTTTTTCTTGGCTTTTAGTTTCCTGATTTTCTCTTGCAATCCAGATGAAAACCTGGACCCAAACGTACCTTTACCTGCATTAGAGCTTTCCAATGTCTCTTATGGGTCCGATATGCGACAGACCATGGATGTTTTTTTACCAGGTGGAAGGAGCATGGAAAACACCCCACTCCTTATATATATACACGGAGGAGCTTGGATTGATGGGAGCAAAGATGAGTTTGCTCAGGTTAAACCATTATTGGATCAAGCATTTCCAGAATATGCGTATGTAGCAATCAATTATAGACTTTTTGATTTTTTGAGTAGGCAAAATCCATTTCCAACTCAGGAAAATGACGTCAAGAGCGCAATAGAATACATTATTTCACAACAAGACGAATGGAATGTAGGAAACCAAATTGTGATAGCCGGAGCAAGTGCGGGAGGACATTTAGCCCTTTTGCATGGCTTTAAGAATCCTGAGATAGGAAATATTCAAGCGGTTATTGCATTCTTTCCCCCTACTGATTTGGCTGAACTATTCAATTTTAATTCTTTGACTGCATTGGGACTTACAGAAATTCTTCAGGGGACTCCAGAAAACAAACCCCAAGCATACTTGGAATCCAGTCCGGTCAATTATATAAACAGTAATTCTGTGCCTACCATATTTTTCCACGGAACAGCAGACACAGTTGTCCCCATTTCTCAGAGTGATCTTTTAAAAAGTAAACTACAAGAAAACTCCGTGCCTCATGAATTTAGGAGAATTGAGGGTCAAGGGCATGGATTCACCCCCTCCACCAATGTAGAGTTGATACAGGCTGCCTCAGCTTTTGTCCGTGCCAACTAATAAAAAAACCCCGCCGAAGCGGGGTTACCAGTATCAGACTTTTTGAAGTCCCGTAGATTTAGCTTTCAACTTGATAGCTTGTACTACTTTTTCCGAAGGATTGATTTGGAGTAAATCCAATTGCTCTATCGCGCTCAGCAATTCCATGTAATCTTGCATCAGGTTTTCATCTTTGTGCAAGGCCTGCATTAAGAGCTCTTGTTCTACCTCCGGCATTTCCTGATAGATATATCTAATCAAGTCATTTGGGGTAAATGGTTTTATCATAGGCAAAATTTAATTGTTTCATTTTCTTCCTCAGATGGATCAGCGCATATCGCATTCTCCCCAGAGCAGTATTGATACTTACTCCTGTCTGATCTGCAATTTCCTGAAAACTCATGTCCATATAGTGTCTCATGATTAAGACTTCTTTTTGAGCTTCAGGCAACTCCTCTATTAAACGCTTTACTAGATCGATTTCTTCTTCTCTTACCTGTTTTTCTTCTGCATTTCCATCAGAAAATTTCAAAGAGTTGAAAATATTCGACCCATCCTCCATCATAATGGTGGGATATCGACGGGATTTTCTAAAGTGATCAATCGCCAGATTATGAGCAATCCTCATAATCCAGGGTTGAAACTTACCCTCCTCATTGTACTTATCTGAGTTGAGGGTTTTTACCACTTTCACAAAAACATCCTGCAGGATATCTTCTGCCAAATCCTGATCTTTGACGATCAAAAATATGGTGGTGTAAACTTTAGACTTATACCGATCTACTAAATGATCAAAAGCAGCTTCACTGCCATTTCTATACTGAGCTATCAACTCGCTGTCCTTAGGACCTATTCGCTTACTCATTTGATTTAGTTTATGAAGAACGTAAAAGTCTAAGCCATAGTATTTTTTTAGAGTGGAAGATTTTAAAACAGTTTTAAAAGTATGCTTTTGATACGTTGGATGCAAAGAAAAAATGGAGCAATTCCAGAAATTTCTTACATGCCAAAGTATATTTTGCAGAACTCAAATTCTCTTACGATACATTTTAAAACCTTATGAGAATACTTATTTAAAACTCAATCTTAATGCCAAGAATTGTTAAAAAAATAATTTCAGGCCTTTTGTTTTCATACGCCTGAAACCAGACTTTCCCTGCTTTTGCTTACCTTCGTTTATCAAGTAAATTAATTAGTAAAAATGGAATTAAGCGGAAAAGTAATTCAAAAACTACCTGAGGTAAGTGGAAATTCAAAAAGCGGAAATGCTTGGAGAAAGCAGGAATTTATTATTGAAACACCAGGTCAATATCCTAAAAAAGTATGTGTTGCCCTTTGGGGGGACAAGATCGATCAATTCGGAATGGAAGTGGGAGAAAATGTCACAATGAGCGTGGATGTAGAAAGCCGTGAATATAACAATCGTTGGTATACAGAAGTCAAAGCTTACAAAGTTGATAAAAACGGTGGTAATGGATCCGCTCCTTCTTCCAATGCTCCTGAAGTAGATACCTTTTACTCTGATAGCGAAGAGGATAAATTACCTTTCTAATAACCAATAAAATTTTTTAAGCATGTGGGACGACTTTGATGATGAACCTGACTTCGAAGAAGATGGGGAATTTGATTACCGCAAGGAACAGGAGAGAATTTTCAAGCATCCTTTGATGAAAAAATCAAAGGAAATCATCGGCTTGACAAGAGCCTTGGTGGGAAGCTTGGATGAAGCAAGAAGAGAATTATATGGCAATATTATGATGGAAGACGCCGCTATAATGAGCGCCAAATTCAGTGCTGCAGAAAACTTTCCTGATTACATCACCAAAATGGAAAATGCAGTTCTCATGAAACTTCATGCCAAAAGTCTCAATTCCATGACCTATCAACTGGCTTTGGAAGAAACACATGCTGAAGAACATCTGGAATTATTAAGAGTGGCAATCGAAGATTTTAGAAAGCTTTTTCTTTCTTGGATTACAACTTTTGATTCCGACAAAAAATCTGATGACGGGTGGGGAATGTTTATGGATTAAGCTGCCCTGAGGCGAACTTAAAACCCAGATAGGCCCCTCCTGCCATCATCACAATGGCAATAAAAATCAACAACAAGAGCACATTCAAGGGGATTTCCCAGGGAACATCCCCAATTTTGAATTTGATGACTCTTTTCCATTTAGAACTCATAACCCGAGCTTAGCTGTCCTTAAGCATTCCCTTCCATCCTAAGGACTCAAGGTCTTTGGCTGTTTTTTCTACTTTAACCTTCAAAGAGTTTTTAAACTCATCTAAATTCTTCCCAATCTTTGGCTCATAAGCTCCTATAATAGATGCAGCTAAAATACCAGCATTTTTTGCCCCGTTGAGCGCCACTGTGGCTACCGGGATGCCACCTGGCATCTGAAGAATTGAAAGCACGCTGTCCCAACCATCAATGGAATTAGAACTCTTAACAGGAACACCGATAACAGGCAAGCTGGTCATGGAGGCAACCATCCCGGGTAAATGTGCAGCACCACCGGCACCTGCAATAATTACCTTTAAACCTCGATCTCTGGCTGACCTTGCATAATCAACCATGCGATCTGGTGTTCTGTGGGCAGAAACTATAGTCACTTCAAAACTTACCCCCAACTCTTCCAAAATAGCGGCCGCTTCTGCCATGATCGGAAGATCAGACTGACTTCCCATTATTATTCCTACCTGTGGATTCATGCTTATGCTTTTATTTTAATCAAATCTTTAATTCGCTGTGCTCTTACTTTTAACTGCTCTATATCCTCGTCCAATAGAGTTACATGCCCCATCTTTCTAAATGGTTTAGTCAGCTTTTTACCATACAGATGGATGTAAACTCCTTTCTCGGATAAGGCATCTTCTTGACCTTCCACAATTGCCTCACCGGTAAACCCATCTTCACCCAACAGATTGATCATAGCTGCAGGACAACGTAATTCTGGGTTTCCCAAAGGCCAATTCATCACAGAACGTAAATGCTGTTCGAATTGGGAAGTGAAATTAGCCTCTATGGTATGGTGTCCACTATTATGTGGTCTAGGTGCAATTTCATTGACCAACACATCCCCGGACTTTGTCACAAACATCTCCACTGCCAAAATCCCTACCATATCCAACTTGAGAATGACTTCTTTTGCAATTTCTTGGGCCTTCTTTTCCACTGAATCTGCTATCTCAGCTGGCGCAAAAAGAAATTCTACCAAATTGGCCGTAGGGTGGAAAGCACATTCGACCGCCGGGTAGGCAATCAAGTCTCCCTTTTTATTTCTAGCAACAGTCACCGCAATCTCTTTGTCAAAATCAATGAGCTTTTCCAAAAGGCCCGGTGCATCAAAAGCTTGATCCAAATCAGATTCACTCCTTAATATCTGAACCCCTCTTCCATCATAGCCTTCTTTTCCCAGTTTATTAACAGCCGGTAAAAAGCCTTTATTTTTTATAACTTCAGCTTTGTTTTCTGTCAAGATAAACTCAGCTGTTGGAATTCCATTTTTTTGATAGAACTGCTTTTGCTCTCTTTTATCCTGAATCAGTTTCAAAATATGAGGCTGCGGAAAAACCTGCTTTCCTTCAGATTCTAATTTGGCTAAAGCGTCCGTATTAACACTTTCAATCTCTACTGTAATTACATCACAATCTTGCCCAAAGGCATAAACCGTATCAAAATCTTTGAGAGATCCACAAGTGAATTTTTGAGCCAAGTCCTTGCAGGGAGCTTGAGGATCCGGGTCCAAAATATGAATGTCCTGATTGTAATTGATGGCTGACTGAATGAGCATGCGTCCCAGCTGCCCACCACCCAACACACCGAGAATGGATGATTTTGCGCTTTTCATTAGGCCAAAAATAAAACAATCTGAAGGATAATCCTTCAGATTGTTGATATCGCTGATTTTAACTGGTACTTATCTTCCCCGAATCAATCTTAAAATGATTGATATCAGTGCCAATACCAGCAAAATATGGATCAAACCTC
The DNA here is from genome assembly GCF_002376385.1 of Algoriphagus sp. UBA3586. Classification (NCBI taxonomy): domain Bacteria; kingdom Pseudomonadati; phylum Bacteroidota; class Cytophagia; order Cytophagales; family Cyclobacteriaceae; genus Algoriphagus; species Algoriphagus sp. UBA3586. The sequence goes on from NZ_DFMT01000010.1 coordinate 8,065, forward strand.
CTACACTATACACGAAAAAACCCAAGATCCAACCAATAACTAAAATAACCGCCACTAAATACAAAAGCGAATTCATAGTAGTAAAATTTAAGTGAAACAAAATGTTATTCAATATACAAAATCAAACAATATCCACCTCACCTTTTATGGAACTTAATGCCCATCAACTCCATCAGTTTATGGGCATTAAAACTTGTGCATGGTCCTTTTTTCAATTTGTAATCAAAGTCAATACTCCGATTATGTATTTCTGAATGAAAACTATAGTTTTTTACATAAGGAATCTGATCTTCAAGCGCAGCCAATTCTATATCATGGGTACTTATGATACCCAAAGCCTTACTATCTTTTAATTGCCGTATCAATGCCTCACTTCCAGCTATTCTATCCTCGGTATTGGTGCCTTTCAGAATTTCATCCAAAAGAAAGAAAACAGGTACTCCAGATTCAATCAAATCGATTAGAGTTTTGATCCTGTTAAGTTCCGCATAAAAGGAACTCACGCTTTCACCCAAACTATCGGTATTTCTCATACTGGTATAAAGCTGAAATTGGCCCAATTCCATCTTTTCTGCAAAAGGCCTCAATCCTATGTTTACCAAAACAATATTCACTCCCAAAGTCCGCATGAAGGTAGTTTTCCCGGACATATTTGACCCTGTTAAAAGGCTGAGCTTTTGCTTTTCCGAAATCGAAAAATCATTAGCCACGGCTTTCCCCTTAGGCAAAAGCGGGTGATAAAGAGCAGTTGTTTCCAATTCTAATCCATTTTTTATGAAAACTTCTCCATCAGCTTCCAATTCAGACCGGAATGATGCTAAAGAAACCCAAACCTCCCATTTGGATAAAATATGAGGATATTTGCTAACTAATTTTCCAAACCGAGCTTTCCATTTGACCATCTTGTAATAGAGCAAAAGGTCAGTCCAAAAGAATAGATTGATTGGGATATATAAGATATTGATCCTGTTTTGAACCCAAAGTCCAAGGCTATCCAGCTCTTTGAGAACTTCGGATGCTCTATGATTTTTGTCTTGAAAAACTTCCAAATCCCTTAGCAGGGCCGATGATTCAAATCGCTGATTCTCCAAAAGAACTAACCAGTTTTTGAAGGTCTTTAAAGTTGACTGAGAAGGGATTTTTTCCGCTGCCAGTTGCAAGGGTTTAAAGACAAATCCCAATAATGCCATCCCAATCAGTACCCAAACTCCCAAAAAAGCTGAAGGAACTAAGCTGATGTAGACCAATACCCCTAAGATGATCCCTCCTAAAAGGCCCAAACATCCTACAAAAAGTGACCATGGAACTCTTTTATCCTCGGATTTTAACCAATCCTCCCATTGATGATGCTTGACATCTGAATTGAAAAAGGCCTTCCCAACTGCTTCAAAGGCTTTTAGAAAATCTGGAGATTCTGCTAGCTCATCTATAGCTTTCCGGTTTTGTTCAGATTCCTCAATGGCAATCGGTGATTTCAATAAATTCGCAAGCTGATTTTTAGCCTCAGGGCTCACAGTATGGTTGAGCAGCTGAAAAACTGAATGACTTCCAAAAAGATCCAAATCATTGCAGAAAGGGTGTTTTTTATCCAAATATTCTATACCTGGGTCTAAGCTTTCCAATTTTCTTTCCTGCCTCAAAGTCTCATTTTGATTGATTTGATCCAAAGCCTTGTATATGGCTTCTTGGTCTTTCCAAAAATTATAGGACTTGATCAAGTGAATAAACAGGATAATAAAACCAATCCATACCAATCCCCAAATCATGGATTCTGCTATCATCAAAACAAAAAAGCCTATTAATCCCAGGAATGTCAGCAGCCTCAAAAAAGACAGAGAGGCGGTTTTTTTCCTGAGTTTGGAAATTTTATCCTCTAAGTCAGCGTTTTTAAAATCAAAATACTTCATCCCCAAATATAGGTCATTGACTAATTACAGTAAGAAAGAAATCCCTTCACTTTGACAGAGCCAATACTTGTCCTAACTTTAAACACGTCATGAAAAGCAAGAAAAAAAAGAATCCAAATGAGGAATCAGAGGAGTTTGATATGGGTTCACTCGCCAATCAAGGAATTTTTCCGGAAGATGTATCTTTCACCAAAAATATTGGGTGCGCAAGTAATTCCTCCAAAGGTGCTAACAAATCAAAGCCTAAGTGATTTTTAACCATTAATTAAAATCTATGAAAAAACTATTAAATATGGCTCTGGTAGGTCTTTTATACCTAGGCTTGCAGAGTTGCTCAGACTCCAACTCGGTGTTTCCTGAGCCAGATTTATCTGCAGTTAATGATGAAATCGCTGTCAATAGAGTTTATGAAGACATGGACAACTACACCTTGACGGTTTTGGAATCCAGTGGTCTTGGTGCTAGAATAATGGCTAGCCAAAATGAATCAATCTGCGCCGGTGTGGATATCAACGTCAATAGAGATACTAAAAAGATTATTGTTGATTTTGGTCAGGGATGCACCAGTTCTTCAGGCATCACCAGAAAAGGAAAGGTAATCCTGGATTACACAGGTAATTTTCTCTTTCCGGGAGCCTCTGTCACCACTACTTTCGATGGCTATGAAGTGGAAGGTCTGAAAGTAGAGGGAAGGCGAAAAATCACCAACACGGGCATAGACCTAATTAATAGCAAAGTGAATTTGACCGTAGAGGTCAACAATGGAAAAGTCACTTGGCCGGATAATACCTTTGTGAGCTTTAATTCGGAACAAGTAAGACAAGTCAGTTTGGGAAGTCAGGGATATCAGATTGAAATTACAGGAACTGCCAATGGCAAGGGAAGAGCCGGAGCCAATTTTAATTCTTCCACCATCTCCCCTCTTACAGTTACTCAAGACTGCGTGGATTCAGGAGTGTTAATCCCTAGTAGCGGAGTATTGGGGTTTGTATCGGGAGGAGCTGAGGTTAGAATTGACTATGGAACAGGGGCCTGCGATAAAACAGTCATACTCACTTATCCGGGTGGTTCAAAAGAAATTACATTTGATTAAACTTCAAAGAATCAATTCAAACGGCTATCTTTCTCAGGTAGCCGTTTTTTATTGCCATGGAAAAAAAACTGATCAATGGTCACCTGCACGTTTCCTACAGGAGGCCCAAGTATTCTGACCAAGAGAGTCAGACTGCTGCAAAAAAATACTTTGAATTTATGAATCAAAGGAGGACAGTACGGGAGTTTGATTCTAGAAATATCCCTTTGGACGTGATGGAAAATATCATCCAGACAGCAGGAACAGCACCATCGGGAGCTCATAAACAGCCCTGGACATTTTGTTTGATTTCTGATCCGGAAATGAAAAAGCAAATCAGAATTGCGGCAGAGGAGGAGGAAAAAATAAGCTATACAAGCAGAATGCCTGAGTCCTGGAAGAATGACCTCGCTCCATTGGGTACGGACTGGGAAAAGCCCTTTTTAGAAATCGCTCCCTATTTGATAGTCGTTTTCAAACAGTCTTATGGAATGCTGAATGGAGAAAAGATTCAGCATTATTATGTAAATGAATCTGTAGGGATAGCCTGTGGTTTTTTGATTGCCGCAATTCATCAGGCAGGGCTTGTAACTGTTACTCATACCCCCAGTCCTATGAATTTCCTTTCAGATATCCTCCAAAGGCCCAAACATGAAAAACCCTTTCTCCTTTTGCCAGTTGGCTATCCCGCCAAAGAAACCTTTGTGCCAGACATTGAAAGAAAGCAATTAGAAGAAATTTTGATCAGATATTAAACCTGAATACTGTTTTTGCATCTAAAGCATGTAACAAACATTAACCACAAAGCGATGAAATACAGGCAAACAACAAATCTACTGGCTTTCTTGATGGCATTTTTATTTTTAGGGGGATGCCAAGAAAATGAAGATTCTGTACTTGTTCAAGAACAAGACAGTGTAGAAGCATCACAGGAGACAGAGTTCACTAACTCCTTGGAGGATATTGATGAGGTGGTCCTAACAGGCTTTCAAAGAAATGATTTTGGGGATAGAAACATGGTTGCTTTAGAAGAAGACCTTTGTGACCGGGCTATAATCACTTGGTCGCCAGGAGAAAAAACTATGATCATTGACTTTGGTGAAGGATGTAGCAGTCCAAGGGGTGTCATTCGAAAAGGTAAAATCATTGTAAAATATACCGGAAGATATTGGGCACCAGGAACCGTAATCACCACAACTTTCGATAATTACTATGTGAATGAAAGGAAAATTGAAGGAACTAGAGTTGTAAAAAACCTTGGTTTCGACGAAAGCTCCAAGAGCTTTACCTTTAACATGGTTGTAGAAGCAGGTAAAATGATTTGGCCTGATGGAAGCTTCAGAACTTTTGCATCCAGACACCAAAAGAAAGTCTTTTTACCAAGTGCATCCTCCGATGGATTGAGATGGGAACTTACTGGTACCACTATTGGAAAAAACAGAGATGGAAAAGAGTTCAAATCAGAAATTCTCCAGCCTTTGGTCTTTTTTCAAAGATGCGTGGCCAGTGGCATCAGAATCCCTAGCAGTGGCATCCTGGCAAGAAAACTTGAAGGTAAAGCATTACTTACTATCAATTTTGGAGACGGGACATGTGATAGGGAGATCACCTTATCTAGAGGTGACCGAAGTAAAACCATCACTCTTCCTAGAGATTAAAATTTAGGCAATAAAAAAGGCGATCAAATGATCGCCTTTTTTGTTTAACTGATTTCTGCTTTGTGTACCACTCTCTGAGGGAACGGAATTTCAATGTCATTTTTCTCAAATGCATCATTGATAGCTTCCATACCATCCCAATATAATGGCCAAACGTCTGAAGTCTTAGCCCAAACTCGAACTGATAGATCAAGAGAGCTATCTCCGAAATTAGTCAGATAGACCGCTGGAGCAGGGTCTTTCAATGCTCGCTCATCCTTATCAAATACATCAAGGATTATCTGTCTCGCTTTTTTGATGTCAGTTCCATAGGCTACTCCGACTGTTAAATCGGCCCTTCTATTCTCCTGAGTATTCATGTTGACAATGTCGTTATTAGCCAAACTACCATTTGGAATAATAATCTCCTTATTGTCAAAAGTCGTCATGTGAGTATAAAGAATATCAATTTTTCTCACCACACCTGTATGTCCCTGAGCAACTATCACATCATTTACTTTAAAGGGCTTGAATAGTAAAATCAAAACTCCTCCTGCAAAATTGGATAAGGAACCTTGTAGAGCAAGACCAATCGCCAAACCTGCAGCACCCAAAATTGCTACAAAGGAGGCAAATTCAACTCCAATGGTGGTAGCAACTCCAATAAATAAGGTCACATTTAAAATTACTTTGACAACTCCTACTAAAAAATTATTCAACGAGGGGTTGTCATCCCTCTTTTCTAGGACTCTTTTAAAACCCTTTACAAGCTTGTTGACTATGAAGCGACCTACGACATAAAAAATGATCGCATAAATTATTTTGGGAACAATGGTATAGGCTAGTTCTATGCCCTGTTCGGTAATTTTTGATAAGGTTTCTGGTGTAATTTCCATTGAAAATGATTTAGTTTAAATTAAACAAATGAAATCAGGATTTGCCATCGGAAGGCCCAGTACCACTTTATTTTCCAGGATTTGAATCCTGACGCTTTCAAAATATTCTCCCAATCCTCTCTCGAAAAACTCCTCAGCACAGAAAGCGGCGCATCGTTTTGAACCATTTTGGACCTGCTGAAAATCCGTGTCAACCACTTGATACTATAATACGCAAGTGGATGGCGATGCAGATCGTTAATGATAATTCCCACCTTGGCTTTCTTTCTAAAAGCAGAAAGCAAATCAACCAATTCTTGGGAAGTAAAATGATGTGTAAAGAGCGTACAGGTAATGATATCTACCCGATGATTTGAAAAAGCCGGGTCAAAAACATTTTGAATTGTCCAGTCAATCTCCGGCTTATCTGATAACCTAACTTTCGCAAGGTCTATAATGTTCCGATTTGCGTCAATTCCGGTAAATTTCAGCTTAAAATCATGGGAAATTGCCCAATCATCCATGACTCGGATCATATCTCCACCTCCACAGCCTATATCTGCCACTGAAAAAGTTTTATCAGTTGATTTTCCAATCAGCTTTCGAAGTCCATTGGTAGTCACATAATTACCTCCCAAAAGCTTGTTGATGGTTTTGAGCTCCTTTAAAGTTTGTTCCAGTTCTTCCCCAGAGCATTCCAAATCGTCCATCAACTCCTTGTCTTCGCAGCGTTGTGAAAATCGGCTCATGCTTTTTCCAGTAAAAGAGTTTCCAAAGTCAAGCCGGGGCCAAAACCCATAGAGAGAATATCTCCTTCAATCTCTACATCCTTCATCATTCTCGACAGTACAAATAAAATCGTCGAGGAAGACATATTTCCAAACTGTTTCAAAACTTCCATAGCGTGAAAATTTACTTCTTTCCCCAACCCAAATGCTTCCTGGACTTTTGCCAAAATCTGCATTCCTCCCGGATGAATTGCAAAATTTTTGATCTTGGACAGGTTAAACTTATCCTCAAACATTGCTTTGAGTTGCTGAATACCCCCGTCCAAAAGGCTTGGAATATATTTGGTCAACTTCATTTCAAAACCAAAATCACCTATTCCCCATGCCATATCCTGCTCGCCTTCTCTCAGCACTCTACTTAGGTAGGATTTGATTGCCAAACCTGAGGGACTGGACGAAACCAATGCCGCTGCCGCCCCATCTCCAAAAAGAGAATTGGCCAAAATATTATCCTCTAAATAGTCTTTTTGGAAATGAAGGGTGCACAGTTCAACCGTAACTACCAATACCTTGGCCTGAGAATCCGAACGGATAATTTTATCAGCTAACTTCAATCCTGTAAATGCTGCATAGCAACCCATGAAGTGAACACAATAACGTTCCACAGTATCTTCCAAGCCCAACCTTTTCATTAATTCCAATTCCACTCCAGGCGCAACCATTCCCGTACAGGAAACCAGAATCAAATGCGTGATTTGATCTTTGGAAATTTGGGACCCAGAGATACAGTTCAGAACAGCTTCCTCGCAAAGTCTAGGTGCCTCTTGGGTAAAAACACCCATTCTTGATTTGGTGCTGGGAAAGGGCTCCAGGTTTTTGCTTTTAGGAAAGAATTCAAAGTCTTCATGGTTAGCTTTTTCAAAATCAGTCAAAACGCTAAACCGGGTATTGATTCCTGATTTTCTGTATAAAAATGAAAGCTTTCGCCCTTCTCTCTCATCTAATCCGTGAGCAATTTTCATAAATCCGGCAATATCTTCTTGAAGAATGGGATTACCAGGATTTGCCAATCCTATACTGTTAATAAAAGTGCTCATAAGATCAAGTTAACTGAATATTTCTAAATTAGATGATTAGCAAGTAAACCACACACTATTCTAAAGGTTATTTAGCCTAAGTTTACGATATGATCACTCGTTCCAGTTTAAAGCACCTCAGGATTCCATTTTCTTTATTCCTGCTTCCAGTTTACTTTTTTGCCTTGGCACTGACTCCAAATCTCAATGGTGAGCGAATGCTGTGGGTTTTTTTGTCCTTGCATTTATTTCTTTACCCATCCAGCAATGGGTATAATAGTTACTTTGACAAGGATGAGGAAAGCATTGGAGGAATCAAAAATCCTCCCAAAGTAACCCCGGATCTATATTGGTTATCCCTTGTTTTTTTTGCTATAGCTTTGATTTTGGCATTCAAAATCAGCTTCGCCTTCAGCAGCATGCTTTTGGTCTACGGATTAGTCAGTATGGCATATAGCCACCCATCCATACGGCTTAAAAAATATCCTTGGCTGAGTTGGTTGATTGCCGGGCTTTTCCAGGGTTACTTCACTTTTGCAATGGCTTATGCAGGCTTGAGTGATTTTGGTTGGAATATTTTTCTAAAACCTCATGTGCTTATTCCAGGGATGTTGACTTCCTTGATGCTTTGGGGTAACTATCCTTTGACACAGGTTTACCAGCATAGAGAAGATGCCAGAAGAGGAGATATGACTTTGAGTCGATATTTAGGGATCAAAGGAACATTTGGGTTTTCAGCGCTGATTTTCGCTCTTACAGGGGCTGGATTTGTTTGGTTCTTTTTGGATAGAAATCAGGAGTACTTCTTTTGGGTGTATCTGGGAGCCATGGCTCCAATCATTCTTTACTTTCTGCTTTGGTTTAATTTCGTCAGAATCAATCCTGAAAAGTACGCCAACTACTCTTGGACCATGGGGATGAACAGTGTTTCAGCTTTGATTCTGAATGCCTTCTTCTTTTATTATTTTCTAGAAAACACTCAAATTTTGCAGGTTTTGGCCTATTAGATAGGTGTACCATGAGTGTTTTTCATGATCACTTTACCGATGGCAGGAAAATCTGACAATAAAAATCTGGCAAAAGAGGAAGCTGATTCCGAACCAAACAAACGTTGAACGACCCTTCCAACTCTCAGCCTTCGGCTAAAATTCATATTCCAATTTCTTTGGTAATTTTTCTCTACTTCCTCTCTGTAATCAAATCGATGAATGGCCTCTGCTGCCAGTTTTCCTGAATGAATCGCCATGGCCATTCCATTTCCACAAAGGGGAGTAATCAAACCCGCTGCATCACCTGCCATCAGCACATGATTTTCTACCGGTCTTTTAAATTCAAAATTGATCTCATTGATCACCTCTGGCTTTTCGAACAAAAAATCACTTGAATTGAAAATCTCTTTCAATTTGGGATTCTTAAACAAAGTTTGAGCCTCCATCTCTGGAATAGAACCGTATTTTCTCAGCTCATCACGGGATCCTAAATAACATAGATTAAATTTTTCTTCCTCAATGGCATTCAGTCCACAATAGCCTGCTTTAAAATTATGAAGAGCAACAGTTTCTTTGGAGGCATCAGTTCGGATATGGTATTTGACCCCAATGTAGGGACTACGTTTTTCAATAAAAGGCCGATTCAGAACTTTATCGAGTTTAGATCTTTTACCATGGGCAGCTATGACGAAGTCAGCTTCATAACTACTTTGATCCTGAGTAATTACTTCGAATACATCAGAGTTAAAATTGATATTTTCGACTGGCTTATTTTGTAATAATTCCACGCCCAGCTGTATTGCCTTGTTGGCTAAAAAATCATCCAATAAAAACCTACTGATTCCAAAGCCCCCCAGATCCAAATCCATAGAAACAGTATTCCCCTTTGTATCTGAAAATTCAAATTTGGAAATGGATGGGAAATGTGCTGTCTCAGGGAATAGATTTTCTCTTTTTAAAAAATCTAAAACCTCATTGGACACATATTCCCCACAAACCCTGTGAAAAGGATATTGCTTTTTTTCAAACAGTTGGACCAAGTGTCCATTTTTGGCCAATTGACAGGCAGCTATCAAACCAGCCAGCCCTCCACCTACTACGATTACCCTTTTCTTAATCAACAATGTTCTGCCTTTAACTCCATGAATAAACCGTCCATCAAAAATTAAGTTTCAGAGTTTACACTTAGCTCTTTTTGAAGGGCCGTGTTCAATTCATAAATGCA
>NZ_DFMT01000035.1:0-37895 GCF_002376385.1 Algoriphagus sp. UBA3586
AAAAAAAACTGAAAATCTTCTTGCTTAAACCTTAGAATCCTGGCAGGCGAAGCCTCCAGATTCTGATCCTTTTAGCGGACAATAATCCGTATTTTTGTCAATACTGGTAAGAAAGCGGGAATCCATAATAAAAAATCTGATTAAGCGGAATTTAAATACTTTTAAAATTATTCTTTCTTTTTGGGATGGGAGACCATTTCCTGTACCTAGAGGCAGGAATGACCAAAGTTTCAGTAATCAAGTTCTTCAATCTGTTTGTAGACACTTATATTAAATCTATTTAAAAGCAGCAATATCAATCATGTTTCAAGCATCTTTTTGCACTATAAATAATCCGGTATCCAACTTTCTAAAAATAGGTTTTCTCATAATTTTCATATCATCCTGTAATGATGCCAAAGATTCAAAAAAATACTCAGAGACTAACTTTCAAGTCAAAGTAGTTGACTCGTTGGAAATTGATTATCTGGGTAATCTTTGGTTAATCAATTATGATCCTGCAAGTCAAAGATACCTAGGCTTTGGAAATGGGAATCAAGAATTGGTTGTATTGGATACGAGTGGAGTTATCCTAGAGCAATTTGAAGTGCCCCATGATGGGCCAAATTCAGTTTCTATGATAAATGCAATCAGTATGGTTGATGGCAAAATTCAAATCCTTGAGTTTGGTAAAGGCTTGGTGAAACTCGATCAAAAGGGAAATAAAATATGGAATCTCCGTTTTCCCTATTTTGCTTTTTATCTAAATGGAATTGCTGGGCAGCCATTTTTTAGCATGGGAAAAGAAGTGGCATTTTTAAGGCCTGAAAAAGTAGACTCTAAGGAAATAGATTGGGATGAAGACCTAAAAGGTATTTTTGAATCTGTTTATCATGCACCCATTTTGGAAATAATGGATACTACCAGCCTTGAAAGTCGTCAGACTATGCCTTTTCCTCCCGGTTCTTTTTATCAAGACGGGAATTTTTATGGATGGACTTTTCCAACGGTGTTAAGAAAAGAAAAAGATTGGTTCCTATACTTAGGAAGTGAAATGAAGTTTTACCACTACAAAGAAAGTGCTGGCGAGATAGATTTTGTGAAAGAAGTTTCTCTTCAGGTCAATGATGCTGTCCCTCAAATAGGGGTGCCTTTCGAAAAACAAGATGATTTTTTTGATTTAGCGGGGAAGAGTTATTCCGGTAGAATTAACTCAATAACTTTTGACAAAAATAACATCTATGTGATCTATGAAAAAGGGTTTACTGAAGACTTTATGAGCGGTTTGGATAAAGATCCGAGAAAAAGGATAAAACAGATTGAAAGCGAAAAGCAGAACTATTTGGCAGTTTTTGACCAAAGTTTAACTCTCCGGGAAAATGATATACCTCTTCCCAAAGGACTGATTTACACCAATATTGTCACTGAAGAAGGTGAGATTTTGGGGCTAAAAAATCAGGATTATTTTGGAGAGGAAAAAGATCAGGTTGTTTACTATAAATTGAAAGTTATTAGGAGTTAAATGCAATTTCTGATTGATTGAAATTTAATCCTTTCAATTCAATAAAATCTCGTCTATAAATACCCAGCCTTTCGCTCCGGCTCCAGGGTGCCAGGCTGGGAGTGAGGAAATTGGATTGAGCTTGACTTTTATTTTTTGAGGACTATTGCCTTGGATCTTGTATTGAAGTAATTCCGATCTGATTTCACCAATTTTTTCAGACTGTTTGGGTTGATCCCGAATGATACTTTTCCATCTACCATCTTCCCAGCTAAATATTTCAACCTGCGTAGGAGGGAAGATATAGGCACTTTCATGATATAATAAGCTCAAGCCTAAACTTTCCACATTTTGATTTTCAGGAATCTCAAACTCAGCTTCAAAGGCTTGTTCACTATAGCCCAGCCATTCCCCGGAAGTGTGATTGTTTTTTCCCTTGATTTGATCAAAAAGCGTATTAGCTCCCTGAGCTTGATATCTTGGATTTGGAGGATTTAGAAGTTTTGAATCTGAAGGACTCAGGCCTGACTTCATGTATACTGAGGATACAGTCGGCGAACTTTTCCAATCAGGAGCAAAGACTTTGGCTTGGATTTTTCCGGATTGATTGATCCAAATAGACTGCGAATAGATAGGGCTATTGAGGCTATCAGGCTCAGTTCCATCTAAAGTGTATCGAATCTCAGCCACTGGAATCGGATGACTGAGGACTAATTCCAAACTGTCTTTGAAAAGTGTTTTTGCCTGTGAGATTTTAGGAGGATTCAATTCATAAATTATCCCTTTCCCATCAAATCCAAAATCAATTCTTGTGGTTGGTAGATTTTTTTTCAATTCATTTTTTTGAGAATCCGAAAGCCCAGTTTGCCACAAGAAGAGCTTTTTCAAATGATTCATTTGAGACAAAATTTTGATACTTTCCTGATGGAGGGTATTTCCTGAAAGCGCTAATTCTTGAAGGGATGATAATTTTCCCAGTTGCTCAATTTGTTTAGAGGATAGGCCAGAAAAATTTAGTGTAAGCTTTTCCAAGTTATTGAAATCCTCCAAAAAGCTTAAATCCAGATTTCCCAAAGGCATTTTGTTGAGGCTTAGCTCTACCACCTGAGTTTTTACTTTTTTCAAATCATTGAGTGAAGCAGGGTCGAAGGCAGCTATTCCGAAGTAAGAAACAGCTAAGGCTGGAGACTCAGGGTAAAGAGGCATGACCGTTCTATAAAAATTATTGAGCTCTTTGACAGTTTCAGGTGAAGCTGCTTCGAACTCATACGTTCTTTCTGGCTGAAAGCGCAAGCTTGCAAATTGATATAGTTTACTTTCCTTTTCCAGCTCTTCCATTTTCTGGTCAAACTTTGCCCCATTCGCAACCCACTCCTTTAAAATACTCAATTCTTCTTCAGAGAGTTGAGCCTTGTTTTTAGGGGGCATATGTTCCTTTGCATCCATAGGGAGGCTAATGCGCTGAACCATCATGGAGTTTTCCAAATCCCCGGCCAATGCGAAAGGCCCTGTTTTACCTCCCTTTTGAATTCCTTCTAAATGATCCAGCCTTAATTCGCCTTTAATTTTGCCCTCTCTATGACAAGTCACGCATTTTGCCTCCAGGATAGGCTGGACAATATCTCTGAAAACCTCTGCTTCCGCCATGGTAGGAACTTGACTCTCCTCTGTGTTTAATGGGGCTAATAAAAAGTCTTCCCCATGAGTTAGGTTAGCACCCCAGTGTCCTGTTAAAATAACTCCTATGGCTAAAATCACGGCAGAAAAGCCTATGGTTTTGGAGCTGATATTTCTGAAAAAATAGATGAAAACAGAAAGTAAAAACACCAAAAATCCAGCCCATTGATGCCAATTTAGAGCCTCTCCTTCGTAATCTTCTTTTGCTAAAATTAAACCTGCGACTACGGTAATCCCTGCAAAATTAGCTCCAGCAAGAAAGATCAGCTCACCGATATTTTTGACCTCATTGTTGTTACGAAGACTGGGTACCAAGAAAAATATGATGCCTGCAAGTAGTAGGACTATAGGGAAATGCAAGAGTAGGGGATGGGATCTGCCTATTACTTGAAAGAAGGACGGAAACTCCGTGCTTTCTGGAGCAACACTGAGTACAATACTGAGCCCTAGCCAAACAAAAAGACAGTTTTCAAGCAGGTTACGGAGCGTTGATTTTTCTCTCATAAATTAAGCGATCAGGTCTTTCACCACTTTGCCGGATACGTCAGTCAGTCTATATCTTCTGCCGAGATGTTTGTATGTCAGCTTCTCATGATCTATACCCAAAAGGTGTAAAACAGTAGCTTGAAAATCATGGACATGCACTGGGTTCTCAGCGATGTTGTAACCGAATTCATCTGTTTCACCATACACCATTCCGGATTTTACTCCTCCGCCTGCCATCCAAATAGAAAAAGCCCTGGGATGATGATCTCGTCCGTAGTTTTCCACTTGGATTTTGCCTTGACAATAATTGGTTCGGCCAAACTCTCCACCCCATATCACTAAAGTTTCGTCTAATAAACCTCTTTGCTTCAAGTCTGTGATCAAAGCTGCAGAGGCCTGATCCACATCTTTGGCTTGCATAGCCATTTGATTGGGTAAGTTATCGTGTTGATCCCAACCCTGATGGTATAATTGAACAAATCGAACTCCGCTCTCAGAAAGCTTCCTTGCCAAAAGACAATTGGCAGCGTAAGTTCCTGGAACCAAACAGTCTGGTCCATATAACTTGATTATGGAATCGGGCTCTTTAGATACGTCCGTGATTTCAGGCACAGCAGTTTGTATTCTATAGGCCATTTCATATTGCTGAACTTTTGCTGTGATGGCTGGATCATTAAACTCCCGGAAACTCAAATCATTCATTGCAGCAATCTGATCCAGCATTTTTCTGCGCTCATCCCGGCTCATGGATTTAGGATCTTTCAAGTACAAGACCGGGTCTTCGGAATTAGAGAATTGAACTCCCTGATGAGTCGCATCTAAAAATCCATTGCTCCAAAGCTTAGAATAAACCCCCTGTCCATTTCCTTTTCCTCTGCTTAGTAATACACAGAATGCCGGTAAGTTGCTGTTCTCACTTCCCAAACCATAGCTCAACCAAGAACCCATGCTTGGGCGATTACCTACTTGAGCACCAGTTTGGAAAAATGTCAAAGCAGGATCATGGTTGATTGCTTCTGTATGCATAGACTTTACTATGCATATATCATCCACTATGCTGGCTGTATGAGGGAAAATGGATGAAATCCATGCTCTGCTTTCCCCGTATTGTTGAAAATCAAAATAGGAACCCACTAAGGGGAATTTCTCCTGTCCGGCCGTCATTCCTGTCAATCTTTGACCCATGCGAATAGACTCTGGGAGATCCTGTCCATAGTTTTTTTGCAGAAGAGGCTTATAATCGAAAGATTCTAATTGAGAAGGGGCACCATTTTGAAAAAGATAAATAACTCTTTTTGCTTTGGGAGCAAAATGAGGAAGAGCGGCCATAATTGCATCTTCGGATTCACTTCTTCCTGAAAAAAGATCGGGAACCAGCAAAGAACCCAAAGCGGCACTCCCAAGCCCAAGACTTAATCTGGAAAGAAATTTTCTTCTATTGAGATTTAATCCCTGTTCTAAGATCTCTTTTTCCATGTTAGATTTTGGTTATTGTTTCTTCCAGATTGTAGAGGCTCACAATTACCTGCATCAAAGCAGCAGTCTTGGCATTAATATGTTTTTCTTCCAGAGGATATTCTCCTACCTCCAAGCTTTCTTTGACCTGGCTTGGATTGGATTGAAACCTTTCCAGCTGGTCATCATAATAACTCATCAAAAGCTTCGATTCTTTTGAGCTCATTGGCCTGCATAGAATTCTAAGAAATGCCTCTTCTATTGCATTTTTGGATTCAGTTTCCGGAGTCATTAATCTGGAGGCTAATACTCTAGAAGCTTCGAGAATTAAAGGATCATTAAGCATGACCAAAGCTTGCAAAGGAGTATTGGTTCTGCCTCTCCCTACCTCGCATCTATCCCTATTACTTGAATCAAATATTATGGCTTTGGGTGGAGGAACGGTGAGTTTGATGAAATTATAAAGCCCTCGTCGATAAAGGCTTTTTCCATGATCTTGAACATAAGTTGCCAGCACGCCACGTCCCGATGATGCTGCCTCCCAGATGCCTTCCGGCTGATAGGGTTTGACGCTAGGTCCACCCACCTGATTAACCAATAAACCACTACTGGCCAGAACCAAATCTTGAATGTTTTCAGCTGGTAATCTTAATCTAGGTGCTCTTGACAGGTAAATATTTTCAGGATCTTTATTGAGGTGCTGCTTGGTGATTTTTGCGGATTGTTGATAAGTGGCAGAGCTGACAATCTGTTTCATTAAACGCTTGATATCCCAGCCATTTTCCATAAAATCTACTGCGAGCCAATCCAGTAATTCTGGGTGGGAGGGAAGGTCTCCCTGCATTCCAAAATCTCCCGCTGATTTGACTATTCCAGTTCCGAAGATTTCCTGCCAAATAAGATTAACAAAAACTCGGGCCGTCAATGGATTATCTCTATTGGTAGCCCATTGAGCCAATCCCAGTCTGTTTTGAGGAAGATTAGTGGGGAATTCAAGGATTGAAGCTGGAGTAGAAGGGTTCACCGGACTAGTGGGAGCATCATATACTCCTCTATCTAAAATGTAGGTGGTTCTGGCTTTCTCACCTTCCAACTCACCCATGACAGAAACAGATAATTTGCTTGTGTCCGGATAATTGATAAAATCTAAAATTCCGCCCAAGTCTTCCCGTTCTATCCATAGAATGGGAGTTTTAGCGGGCTTTGAAATACTCACATCTCCCTCGTAGCCTTTTTCTGGGCTATTATTGAAGAAGGCGAAAAATTCATAATATTCTTTCTGAGAGAATGGATCATATTTATGATCGTGGCACTGAGCACATTCCATAGTAATGCCCAATATTCCTTTGCTGAAGGTATTGGTCTTATCCAGCACATATTCTACTCTATATTCTTCATCAATAACCCCGCCTTCTTCAGTGTATTTATGGTTTCTATTGAAAGCGGTGGCCAAAATCTGCTCCTTGGTGGGGTTTGGTAATAAATCCCCTGCAATCTGCCAGGTGATGAATTGATCATAGGGAAGATTAGAGTTTAGTGCATGGATCACCCAATCCCTGTATGGCCACTGGGTTCGAATATTGTCATCCTGATACCCATAGCTATCGGCATATCTGGAAATATCCATCCAAAGAATAGCCAGTTTTTCTCCAAAAGACTTTTCTTCCAATAAATTGTCTATCAGATTTTCATAATTGCTAGACTCGTCCAGGTCAGAAAATTGCTGTAGAATCTCAGGGCTAGGGGGGAGCCCCGTTAAATCCAGACTCACACGCTTGATCAATTCATAGGATTCTGCTTTTGGATTTGGCTTTAAACCCTTTTCCTTCATCTTTTGAAGGGTGAATTGATCTATTTCATTCTTGGCCCATTCAGTTTTTGGAGGGAGTTTGCCCTTTTCTGCTTTTACAAAAGCCCAATGAGGCTCGTATTTTGCGCCTTGTTCTATCCATTTTTTAATCAGTGCAATTTCTCCTTCGCTGAGCTTTAGGTTAGATTCAGGAGGAGGCATCATTTCCGAAGGATCAAGAGAACTGATTCTATGGTAAACCTCAGATTCTTCAGGTTTTCCTGATACCAAAGCAAACTTTCCCGGATTTTCCTTCAAGACCTTAAATGCAGAACTTTCCAAGTCTAATCTGAGATCAGCTTCCCTTTTATTAGCATCAGGACCATGGCAGGCAAAGCACTTATCAGATAATATGGGTCTGATATGGAAATTGTAACTGACTTGGTCTATAGATTCCAGCGAGTCATATTCTTTATTGCTTGGTTCACATGACCAGAAAAATGGAACTAAAAGAATTAAAGCATAAATATTTCGCCTCTTAAAAACCATAGAAGGGATTATTTTGGTATTTCAAGTTATGGAAAAATTTTAAAAAAGTATAAGTCGTTTTTGATTAATTTTTATTTACCAAGGCAATAAAAAAGCCACCTGAAAAGGTGGCTTTAATTATTTTTATTTATTCAATATCAGCTCTTTATCACTGAGAAATCAAATGATTCCAAGAATTTGGTGGTAAAGTTTCCTTCCTTGAATTGTTCATTTTCCAGCAAAGCAATGTGGAAAGGAATAGTGGTTTTAATACCATCAATCACAAACTCTTCCAAGGCTCTTTTCATCCTTACTATCACCTCTTCTCTACTTTGACCACTTACGATCAACTTGGCAATCATGGAGTCGTAATTTGGTGGAATGACATAACCTGCGTAGACATGCGAGTCAACTCGAACCCCACGTCCTCCTGGGATATGAAGGTTTTGAATTTTTCCCGGACTTGGTCTGAAACCATTGGCAGGGTCTTCTGCATTGATTCTACACTCCATAGCATAGAGTTTAGGGAAGTAATTTCTTCCTGAGATTTTCTCACCTGCAGCTACCTTGATTTGTTCTTTGATCAGATCAAAATCAGTTACTTCCTCTGTAATTGGATGCTCTACCTGAATTCGGGTATTCATTTCCATGAAGTAGAAGTTTCTGTCTTTATCGACCAAGAACTCTATAGTACCTGCTCCCTCATAGCCTATGGCTTCAGCGCCTTTGATAGCAGCTTTACCCATAGCTTCTCTAAGTTCATCCGTGATGAATGGGGAAGGAGTTTCCTCTACCAGCTTCTGATGTCTTCTCTGTATAGAGCAGTCTCTTTCTGATAAGTGACATGCTTTTCCTCTGCTATCTCCAACTATTTGAATTTCGATATGTCTAGGTTCCTCAACAAATTTTTCAAGGTACAATCCATCATTGCCAAAGGCAGCTCCAGATTCCATTTTTGCATCATCCCATGCTTTTTTGAAATCTTTGTCTTCTTTAACAATTCTCATTCCTCGGCCACCGCCGCCTGCAGTTGCTTTAAGGATAACCGGATAACCCATTTCATTGGCTAGTTTTAAGCCTTGCTCGATGGAGTCCAATAGACCTTCTGAACCTGGAATAGTCGGTACACCTGCTGCTTTCATGGTTGCTTTAGCAGTAGCTTTATCACCCATCTGGGCGATCATATCCGGGGATGCGCCAATGAATTTAATTCCGTATTCATCACAAATTCTTGAGAATTCAGCATTCTCAGAAAGGAACCCATAACCCGGATGAATAGCGTCTGCATTGGTGATTTCAGCAGCGGCAATTATTCTGGGAATATTGAGATAAGATTCTCTACTTGGAGCCGGGCCGATGCAAACTGCTTCATCTGCAAAGCGAACATGCAGGGAATCCTTGTCTGCTGTAGAGTATACAGCTACAGTTTTAATTCCCATTTCCTTGCAAGTTCGAATTACTCTTAGAGCAATTTCACCTCGGTTGGCTATTAATATTTTTTTAAACACAGCGATTTATTTTTAGTGGAAAAATTAACCTGCTGGATCTACCAAGAACAATGGTTGATCGTATTCAACTGGTGTTGCATTGGAAACTAAGATCTTTACAATCTTACCGGAAATTTCGGATTCAATTTCGTTGAAAAGTTTCATCGCTTCGATGATACACACGGTCTGTCCAGCCTTGATGGTGTCACCTACATTTACAAATGCAGGAGCATCAGGGTTAGGAGTAAGATAGAAGGTTCCGATCATCGGGGACTTAATTTCTACCAAATTAGAGCTGGCCGCAGCTGGAGCCTCAGAAGCAACAGGTTGAGGTGCTGGTGCTGGCGCTGGAGCCGGTGCTGCAGCTGGCTGAGGAGCCGGAGCTGATTCCACCACTCTCACTTGAGCAGACTCTGCATATTTCTTGATAGAAAGTTCGAATTCTTCTGTTTTGATTTTTACTTCAGCCAGACCAGAATTCGAGATATAGTCGATTAATTCCTGAATTTCTTTTGCTTTCATAGGTTTCATGTTTTGGATTGCCTCTCGGCAGGGTTGGGTTTAAAACAATAAAGCTGTGTAATTTACTAAAATCACACAGCTTTTGATTTTATTTTACTCGTTCGGAATAAGAACCATCACGAGTGTCTACCTTGATCATGGTGTCCTGATCTACAAAAAGAGGAACCATCACAGTAGCACCTGTTTCAACAGTTGCCGGCTTCAAGGCATTAGTAGCAGTATCACCTTTGATACCCGGCTCGGTATAGGTGATCATCAATTCAACAAATGGAGGTAATTCCACAGAAAGTGGAGTTTCAGTCTCATCGTGGATCAAAATATCCACAAGCTGACCATCTTTCAATAAATCAGAACGCTCGATCAGTTTTTCTTCGATCATGATTTGTTCGAAGGTATTGGTATCCATGAAGTTGTAACCCATGTCGTCCTTGTACAGGAATTGATGAGGTCTTTTTTCAACTCTCGCAGTGGTTACCTTTTCACCTGCGTTGAAAGTCTTATCCAAAGTTTTGGCAGAGGTAAGACTTTTCAATTTTGTTCTGACGAAAGCAGCTCCTTTTCCTGGCTTTACGTGCTGAAATTCTACAATGGTCCAAATATCATTGTTCATTTCAAGGCACAATCCATTTTTAAAATCTGCAGTACTTGCCATATATATTTGAGTTTATTTTTTTCTTATTTGGGGTCGTAAGCCCATTTCACATAAATAGATCCCCAGGTAAATCCACCACCAAAAGCAGCCAAAATCAAATTGTCTCCTTTTTTGAGTTGACTTTCATAGTCCCAAAGACAAAGTGGAATGGTGGCGGCAGTGGTATTACCATAGCGTTCAATATTCATCATTACTTTTTCTGGACCTACCCCCATTCTGTTGGCTGTGGCATCTATGATTCTCTTATTTGCCTGATGGGGAACAAGCCAAGCTACATCGTCTCCAGTCAATCCATTTCTTTCCATTACTTCAGCACTTACATCTGCCATGTTGGTCACAGCAAATTTAAACACTGTTGAGCCTTCTTGGTAGGCGAAATGCTCTCTTGCTTCAACTGTTTGATGAGTGGCTGGCTTACGGCTTCCTCCTGCTTTCATATGTAAGTAGGGTTCGCCTGATCCATCAGATCTCAAAATCGCATCTCTGATACCATATTCACTGGTGGTAGCTTCAAGTAATACTGCTCCTGCACCGTCTCCGAAGAGGATACAGGTTGTTCTATCCTGATAATCTACGATGGATGACATTTTATCAGCACCTACTACCACTACTTTTTTGTGGGTTCCCGCCTGAATAAATTGAGCTCCTAACTGAAGTGCATAAAGGAAACCTGAACAAGCGGCAGAAATATCAAAACTGAAGCTCTTTTTTGCTCCTACTTTGTCTGCTATGATGTTGGCTGTTGCCGGAAAGGGCATGTCAGGAGTGACAGTCGCACAGATGATCAATTCCACATCCATTGGGTCGGTACCGGTTTTTTCCAACAGTCCTTTGACTGCTGCTGCACCCATTACCGAGGATCCTTGGTTTTCTCCTTTGAGAATTCTTCTTTCCTTGATTCCTGTTCTCGAAGTGATCCATTCATCATTGGTCTCGACCAGTTTTTCAAGTTCTTTGTTTGTCAGACGGTATTCAGGTACATACCCCTGAATCCCGGTGATCATGGCTCTTAGTTGCTCCATTTGATTTTGTTTTTCCAAAGACAATTCAAAAAGTCTTTGATTTTCTTAGGTTGATAGGTTTTGCTAAGGAAGGTCAAAAATATTACAATTGCTTCTTACCACCAAAATTAATCCGTTTATGACAGCTAAGTCATTGGTTAAATGAGTCTTGGAATTAGCTGAAAAACAAAAATCCATCCCGTTTCGGGGATGGATTTCAATTTTATGAGTTAAATATTGGATTAAGCCAATACTTCTTTTTCGATGATCACCTGACCTTTGTAATACAACTTACCGTCCAACCAGAAAGCTCTGTGAGGAAGGTGCATTTCACCAGTTGTAGGACATTTAGCCATACCAGGAGCCTCTAACTTGTAATGAGTTCTTCTTTTATCTCTTCTGGTTTTCGAAATTTTGCGTTTAGGATGTGCCATTTTATGCGTGGTTTATGATTTCTCGTTCTTTATTTTTTTAATTTTTTCAGCATCTCCCAACGGGGATCTACCGGTGTGTCTTCATTTTCTTCTGAGTTTTCCTCTTCTTCCTCCCAGTCTGACTGATCATCGATATAAATGTATTGTCCATCTATATCAGAATCGTCTTCCTCATCCAATTCATTGCGGTGATCAGGGTGGATTTTCTTGGCTGGAATAGCCAATAAGATAAACTCGTAAATCAACTGAGCTACATTGATTGAAGGAGTATCCCTTGTAATCATGTAGATATTATCGTCAATTTCTTTTTCTTCAGAGCCATATTTGAAAATGATCTCCTCTTGAATATCAAGCGGATAATCAAATTCTTCGAGACTTCTATCACAAGTCAGTCTTACATGACCCGCAATATCAAACTCCATCTCTATCAAATTTGCTCCTTTATGCATGATGACCCTTGTGGTCAGCTTGCCTTTCTCAACCAGTTCATTATCCTCGAAAGCCGAAAAGAACTGATCGTCAATCAGAAACTCGATTTCGTGCTGTCCTTCTTTGAACTTAATTACCTCAATATCAAAGCTTCGTAAGAATTTCACACTTCCTCCTTCTGATTTAAGACCGCAAAAATAGGTATAATTTTGTTTTATCTAAAATAGTCAGGGAAATAATATTTGGTTAAACCGAAATAATTATTCCTCCTCGACTAATGATTCATGGTATTGGATGATATCAGAGGCCAAATAAATGGCCGCACGCATCGACCCCTCATCTGCCAGATTCTTTCCTGCAATATTATATGCAGTTCCATGATCCGGCGAAGTACGAATAACAGGCAGTCCTGCTGTGAAGTTCACTCCATTGCTAAATGCTATTGATTTGAAAGGAATTAGCCCCTGATCATGATACATGGCTAGGATCCCGTCAAACTTACTTTGATGCACCATTCCAAAGAAACCATCAGAAGGATAGGGACCAAAGACCAGTTTGTTTTGGTCTTTCAATTCATTGATAGCAGGTCTGATTACTTTTTCTTCTTCCTCTCCCAGCAATCCATCTTCTCCGGCATGTGGGTTTAGTCCCAGAATTGCAATTTTTGGTTTGGCAATTCCAAAATCCTTCTCCAGGCTTTGTAGCATTAAATTCGCTTTCTCTTTGATCTTCTCACCTGTTACGGTTTGAGCTACTTTTGATAAAGGAATATGTCCAGTGACTAAGCCAACTCGAAGTTGTTCTGCCACCATAAACATCAAGCTTTTTTTCGCACCGACAGCTTCGGTTAAAAATTCAGTGTGTCCTACAAATTTTAAATCCTCAGAGTTGATGTTGTTTTTATTCAATGGAGCAGTGACCAAAGCCTGAATATTTCCAGCTTTTAAGTCTTCAACTGCCATTTTTAGCGCTTCTAGAGCCATTTTACCAGCTTCCTGAGTTTCTACTCCAGGGATAATCTCCGGACATTCTTCTACAGCATTGATCACATTTACTCGCTTGTGCTGTATTTCGTCCAGAGAACGAATTTGCACAAAATTGAAATCTTCCATGCTGAGAAGCTTTCTGTAATAACTCAGTGCTTTTCCATGCCCATAGATCAATGGAGTGAAGTTTTTATAAGTTCTATTGTCCTGAAGAGCCTTCATAGTTACTTCTGCCCCAATGCCATTGATATCCCCTATGCTGATCCCTATTATGGGTTTTGAAATTTTAGCGCTCATAAAAACTTGATTGTTGAAAAGAATGGCCTAATCTTGAACTTAGGCCTTTAGGAATATTGTCTTAATTTTAGGCTGCAATTTATAAAAATTTATCTGAGCTATTCGATGCAGAACGTCAGACCCAAAAAACATCTGGGCCAACATTTTCTGACCGACCTTAGTATTGCCGAGCGAATAGCTCAAGCAGTGCAAGGCCATGGAGATGTAGGCTGCGTATTGGAAATCGGCCCCGGAATGGGAGTGCTGACAGATTTTCTGTTGAAAAACCCCTTGGAACTATATCTAATAGATATTGATTCTGAGTCCATAGCTTATCTGCATCAGAAATATCCCCAGCTTGGAGGGAAAATCATTGAAGGGGATTATTTAAAGGAGAATTTAGATGCTGTTTTACCGGAGCGTTATGCCATAGCCGGAAACTTCCCTTACAATATTTCTTCTCAGATCTTTTTTAGGGTTTTGGAAGAAAGGCAAAAAGTAACTGAGGTAGTCTGCATGCTTCAGAAAGAAGTCGCGCAGCGAATTGCTTCTCCAAAAGGAAATAAAGATTATGGTATTTTGTCTGTTTTGCTTCAGGCATATTATTCTATAGAATATTTGTTTTCCGTTCCTCCCGGTGTTTTCAATCCCCCTCCGAAAGTAAATTCCGGAGTGATTCGCTTGACAAGAAACCAAACAGATAAACTGGATTGTAATGAAAAGCTTTTCTTCCAGGTTGTCAAAGGTGGTTTTGGAAATAGGAGAAAGACATTACGGAATTCTCTGAAATCATTTCAGCTTGCTGAGGAGTTTAAAAGCCATCCTATTTTGGATAAGCGAGCAGAACAGTTAGATGTGGCTGATTTTGTGTTTTTAACCCAACAAATCGAAGCTTCCCGTGGAAATCATTAAGCAATTTGAACTTTCAAAAGAATACCTAGAAAGCCTTAGGTTGGCGATCGAGTCTGAAGACCTCGTGTTCATCGAGGAGTCTTTGGAAGGGGTAAATGTAGCTGATATCGCAGCCATCCTCGACGAGCTGTCGATGGAGGAGTCTATATATGTGCTCCGTGCTTTAACCAAACAGACAGCTGCTGATATTCTGATAGAGTTGGATGACAATACGCTTTTCAGGGTTTTGAAAGAAATCAATGAAGCTGAGATAGCATCCTACATCGAGTTGATGGATTCTGATGATGGAGCGGATATTTTAAATTTACTGGGTGAGCGTGAGCGGGAGGAAGTTATTTCTCATTTTCAGGATAAACTCAAGTCTGAGCAAGTCTTGGACTTGTTGCGCTATGAAGAAGACACCGCCGGTGGTATCATGGCCAAAGAATTTATCCGAGCCAATAAAAACTGGAATGTCATCCAAACCATCAATGAAATCCGGAGACAGGCTGAGAACGTTGAAAAGATTTTTTCCATTTATGTTGTAAATAATAGACAGCAACTTTTAGGGAGAGTGTCCCTTAAGAAAATAATTTTGGCTGGTGAGAATACCAAAATAGAGGATATTTATGAGGAAGAGGTGATTTCTGTTCCTACCTATATGGATCAGGAGGAGGTAGCTTCTATCATGAGAAAATATGACTTGGAATCTGTCCCGGTTGTCAATGCCAAAAACAAATTGGTGGGTCGGATTACAGTTGATGATATCCTTGACGTAGTGCAGGAAGAAGCTGATGAGGATATCCAAGCTATGGCCGGTATCTCCGGAGATATCGAAGAGTCTGATTCCATTTTTTTGATCACTAAAGCAAGATTGCCTTGGCTATTAATTGGTGTAATGGGAGGATTGATGGGGGCTAAAATCATTGGTTTCTTTGAAGAAGGTTTGAATAAATATTTAGCCTTGGCCTCCTTTATTCCACTGGTGGCAGCTACTGGAGGAAACGTTGGGATTCAAGCAAGCTCTTTGATTGTTCAATCTCTTGCCAATAAATCCATATTTGATGACACACCACTTCAGCGATTTTTTAAAGGCTTACTAATTGCCTTGATCAATGGAGTTGTATTGGGAGGTTTTGTTTTCTTGGTGGTCGTCTTTCTTTATGGTTTTGAGCCAATCTTCGGGGTTACAGTTGGGATTGCCCTGTTCTGTGTGGTACTATTAGCCTCATTTATGGGGACAGTTACTCCGTTAGTCCTAAACCGATTTGGTATCAATCCAGCCATAGCATCCGGTCCATTCATCACCACCACCAATGATTTATTAGGCTTGGCTGTTTACTTCGGCGTTGCCATGCTATTACTCAATTTGTGATTAAATGAAGATTTTGATTATAGACGAGATGCACTTGAGCATCATCGATTTATTGGAAAATGAAGGTCACCAAGTAGATTATGAGCCAAAAATTTCCAGGTCTGAGATTTTGGAAAAAGTAGCAGATTATCATGGGCTTGTAATCCGTTCTAAAACTCCCATGGATAGGGAATTATTGGAAAAGGCCAGTCAATTGCAATTTATAGCCCGAGCTGGAGCTGGTTTGGATCAAATTGATTTGGAGTACTTGGTGGAGCGGGGAATCAAATTATTTCATGCTGCCAAAGGAAACCGCGACGCTGTGGCAGAGCATGCAATAGGAGGCTTATTAGCCTTGTTCAATCATGTCATTAAAGCTGATTCCGAAGTGAGAAAAGGAATCTGGGATAGAGAAGGAAATCGAGGACATGAACTAAAGGGGAAAACGGTAGGGATCATGGGTTATGGCAATATGGGGAGCCAGTTTGCCAAAAGACTTAAAGGTTTTGGAGTTCGTGTGATGGCCTATGATAAATATAAATTGGGCTTTGGCTCGGAAGAGGTAGAGGAAGTCATTTGGGAAAAAGTCAAAGCAGAAGCTGATGTGTTAAGTTTGCACATTCCTTTGACTTCAGAAACCAGGAATTTTTTTACTTATGAAGAATTAAAGAGCTTCTCCAAACCTTTTTGGATGATCAATACCGCAAGGGGTGAAGTCATCAGCTTTGAGGTACTTAATAGAGCATTGGATGAAGGGATATTAAAAGGAGCTGTTTTGGATGTTCTGGAAAATGAAAAATTCAAGAAGTTTACCGATAAGCAAAAAGAGGAGTTTGTAAGACTGGCCGCTCGAGATAATGTAATATTTAGTCCACATGTTGCTGGCTGGACTTTTGAATCCTATGAAAAAATCAATAAAGTTCTGGTAAAGAGGATAAAAAAGGCTTTTAATTAGTGAATTGGGTGAAAAAACAGGAGGCTTTTATTTTTGAGGCAATTTTGCTTTCTGATTAGAGTTTTTCTATTTTTGTTTTACAAATTCAGGAAGAAAACAAGGTAACGGTCCCTTTCACGCGACCGTTACTTTGTTTTTTGTACCTACTTAACAAAGTGATATTTTATGTCAAAAGTACAATACTACACAGAAGAGGGTCTTAAGAGGTTGAAGGATGAACTTCACGAGTTGAAGACCAAAGGAAGATCTGATATTGCAAAGCAGATCGCAGAGGCACGTGACAAGGGTGATTTATCCGAAAATGCCGAGTACGATGCTGCAAAAGATGCACAGGGCCTATTGGAACTTAAAATCGCCAAGTTAGAGGCAGTGGTAGGAAATGCCAGAGTTTTGGATAACTCTCAAATGGACCAATCTAAAGTTGGGATTTTGAGCACGGTAAAAATCAAAAATGTAAAGAATGGGATGACTGTTTCTTACACTTTGGTATCTGAGGAAGAAGCTGATTTGAAAGCGGGGAAAATTTCCTTAGCATCTCCATTTGGAAAAGGTTTAGTAGGCAAGACTGTGGGAGATATTGCCGAAATCAACGCTCCAGCAGGAAAGCTTCAGTTTGAAGTTCTAGAGATTTCTTATTGATTTAAAATATTAACAGTTAGGAATCCCGGTTTTCGCCGGGATTTTTTTATTTTAAGGATTCGTATATCTACTTTTCTACCTATAAGAAAATCATCAGTTTAAAAACTCAGCCTGATGGCTATCAGGGACAAACTTCGGTCTTCGGTCTTCGGTCTCCATTAGCAAAGGGAGATAGGGCTGCTTGAAAAATTCCGAATAATCATATTTAAAAATTATGGTAAGCATATTTACAAAAATCATCAATCGGGAAATTCCCGGACATATCATCGCTGAGGATGAAAACTACATAGCTTTTTTGGACATTATGCCTTTGGTGAAAGGGCATGTTTTGGTAGTTCCCAAACAGGAAGTAGACTATATTTTCAACTTAGAACCAATTGTCTTATCCGGTTTGATGACATTCGCTCAAAAGGTGGCGAAGGCAATGGATAAGACGATCAAGTGTACCCGTATTGGAGTAGCAGTGATAGGATTGGAAGTTCCTCATGTCCATGTGCATTTGGTCCCTTTGAAAACCATGGATGATATCAATTTCACCCGACCTAAACTCAAATTGGAGAAGGAAGAATTGGCAGAAATAGCAGAGCAGATTAAAAAAGGATTTTAAGAGAGAGAATAGGGGCGAGAATCGAGAAGTTAGAGAAGAG
Organism: Algoriphagus sp. UBA3586; assembly: GCF_002376385.1. Taxonomy (NCBI): domain Bacteria; kingdom Pseudomonadati; phylum Bacteroidota; class Cytophagia; order Cytophagales; family Cyclobacteriaceae; genus Algoriphagus; species Algoriphagus sp. UBA3586. The sequence continues at coordinate 17,689 of NZ_DFMT01000035.1, forward strand.
AGAGTAGAAGTAAGAGAAGGGTCTGGGATTTTCAAGAAAATAAAAAAACCGAAGCTGGTAAAGCTTCGGTTTTTTTGGTATTTGTGTGTATGCGTTCTTACCTAGAAAATGATAAATATAACTTAGAATTAGCCCAAAGGATCAAAATCCGGAAGCTTCGGTCTTCGGTCTTCCATTAGGATGAGCAAAGAAGATATAAATACTGGCATGACTGCGGATAATCAGTTTTTGCAATTACCCTAACCAATTAGCCCAAGGGATTCTGCTAAGAATCAACACCAATCCTATGGCATACATCATGTAAACACTTCTGAACCTAGCACGGTCACTTTGCAGTTTTTTTGCTCGGATATAACCAATGCTGATCAATACGATAGCAATGATATTGATTAGTGGATGCTCTAAAGCAGTTAATCTGGCAGCTGGGTCAGACATTGCCCCTCCCGAAGTTAATAGGCTAAATCCAACTGGGCTGACGAAGTACAAAATCAAACCCACTAACAATTGGGTATGGGCAAGAATAAATGCGACCATTGCGATTTTCCTGTCCTTTTCTGTGAATTCTTTTCCACTGAGAGAACCGATTAGCATCAAAACGATGACAATGATCAAGGCGATTAGAGCCAAATAAGCAAGTCCTGAGTGTAAATGTTGTATTCCGATATACATGTTCGATGAGATTTATAGGGTGAAATTACTTCAAAAGAAATAATACTTGACTAAAATTGTTTGAAATTTACTCCACGTAAAGAACCAGGCCTTTGAGATACTCAGTTTCCGGATGATAAATATTGATTGGATGATCAGCCGGCTGACTTAAGTGATGTAGCACTTTTACTTTTCTGCCAGTTTCCATAGCTGCAGCGGTAATGGTATTGGCAAATAGAATTTTATCGACTACCTGAGAACAGGAAAATGTAAATAGAATTCCCCCGGATTTAATTTTTTTCAATGCCTCTGCATTCAGTCTTTTATAAGCCTGAACAGCATTATGTCTTGCTTTGATATTTTTGGCAAAAGCTGGAGGATCCAGCACGATGAGATCATAATCGTCACCAATTTCCCGAATGTATTTCACCACATCTGCCACCTTGGACTCATGGGATCCCAGGATTTGAGGATTGAGCGAGATATTCTCTTCTGTCAGTTCAATAGCCTTTGGAGAAATATCTACAGAATGCACCTCTTTCGCTCCTTCTAAGAGGGCTAAAACCGAAAACCCGCCTGAATAGCAGAAGGTGTTCAGGACTTTTTTTCCCTTGGAATAAGAGGCCAAAAGCTTTCTGTTTTCTCTTTGATCAATGAAAAATCCAGTCTTTTGTCCTTTCTCCCAGTCAATTTTATAGGTGGCGCTATATTCTTTTACTAAATCAGTGGAGGCTTTTCCCCAAACCCATTCATTGCTGCTGATGCCCAGATTTTTTGGAAGGGTTTCTGAACTTTTATCATAAATTCCTTGAATATCCTTGCCGTATACTTCCTGAATTGCTTCGGCAATCTCTTGAATATGTGCATGCATGCCTACATGATGGGCTTGAATGACCGCCGTTCCATTATAGAAATCCACAATTAAACCCGGCAGTAGATCTCCTTCCCCATGAATTAGCCTGTAGACATTAGTTTCGGGATTATTGATCAGTCCTAAAGCCTTTCTCAATTCATAAGCGGATTGAATTCTTTTCTTCCAAAAGGAAAGATCAATTTGCTCTTCCTCGAAACTGATAATCCTGACCATGATTGAGCCATGGGAAAAATGACCGATTCCCAAAAAAGTATTTCTTGAAGAGTAAACAGCCACTAGTTGACCTGATTCAAGATCGGAATCCATTTGGGCAATGGCACCTGAAAAAACCCAATGATGCTTTCGCATCAGTGAAATTTCTTTTCCTTTTTTTAAAATTATCTTAGGATAGTTCATAGTTCGGTTTTGATTTGTCAGGGAAGAAATAGCTTCCGGCTATCATGGAAATAATGCTGGCAAATAGTCCATATATATGAGCCTCTACAGAAAGCTCAAAGTTGGAAATGACCAAATAAACGATCATGCCAATTACCATAGACATCAAGGCACCCATCTTGGAAGCGTTTTTCCAATAAAGGCCTGCTGTCAAGGGTACAAATAAAGATACTAGCATCAAGATAGAGGCTCCAGCGACTAATTCATAAATATTGGATTCCCAACTTGCCATTATTGTTGCGATGATGGCTACAAAGACCACATTCAATCTTAGAATCCATAAGAAATGTCTGTCATCCAGTCTGTCTCCAAAATAGGGCTTAATGATATTCTCTGAAATGATGGCAGCAGGCGCCAGAAGCCCACTACTCGTGGTGCTCATAATTGCTGAAATTAAAGCCCCAAAAAAGACGATCTGTACAGGCAAGCCCCCATGCCTTAATATCATGGAAGGGAGGAGCATTTGCTTATTTTCCAAATAAAGTTCAGGATAGAGCACCTTAGCACCCAAAGCGATAAATAAAGGCAACAAGCCAAAAGTCAAATAAAATGTGCCAGCCAAATAGGTAGAGCGTACAGCTACTTTTTCTGATTTGGAAGCCATGACTCTTTGATAAATATCCTGAGATGGAATAGAGCCTAAGCCCAAAATGATCCAAGCTCCGAAATAATTGATCCAGGAAGTAAAATCGGGCTCAGGAAAAAACTGAAAGCTTTCTTCAGGAGCCTGAGAAAGTATTTGTTGAACGCCACCTGCTTCTTGAGCCACCAATATTGCAACCCAAACCAGCCCAATAACGATCATAGTGGTTTGGATGAAATCGGTAATCGATATAGCCCACATACCGCCCAAAAATGTATAGAATACTACAATTCCTGCAGCGATTAGAATTCCTTCTAAAAGGCTTAAATCAGTTACTGCTCCCAGCACCAAACTTAAGGCAACAAGCTGAGCCGCTACATAGCCAAAGTAGGCTGGAATCATGAAAACCGAAGCAAAAAACTCAACTCTTTTTCCGAAAATTCTTTTAAATACATCCCCGATCGTAAGAACTCCCATTCTGTACATAGGGCGTAAATAAAACATACCGAATAAAACCAAGCATAGTGCTCCTCCGAATGGATCTTCAATAACTCCAATTAAGCCTTCTTCTAGGTATACAGAGGATGCTCCAAAGATAGTTTCAGAGCCAAACCAAGTCGCAAATAGGGCAGAGGCAGAAAGAAAAAGCGGGAGAGATCGTCCCGCTAATACAAAATCATTGGAGTTTTTAACCAGCTTGGAAGACCAAGCCCCGATTCCCACCGTGATAGCGAGATAAGCTATGATGGCAAGAAGCAGCAAGGCAAATTAACTTTTAGCGTACATTTTCTCGCGAAGTGCCTTGATCTCCTCACTTTCCAAATAGTCATCGTATGGCATTCTGCGATCGATGGTTCCATTTGGGGTAAATTCTATGATTCTATTGACAGATGACTGTACAAATGCATGGTCATAAGATGACATTAAGACTGTTCCTGGAAACTCAATGACTGCATTGTTGAAAGCAGTAATAGATTCCAAGTCCAAGTGGTTGGTAGGCTCATCCATTACCAATAGGTTAGGATTTTGCAACATCATCTTAGAGATCATGCATCGAACTTTTTCACCACCGGAAAGAACCGTACATTTTTTCAAAGTTTCTTCTCCCGTGAAAAGCATTCTTCCCAAGAAGGTTCTAACGTATGCTTCTTCCTGATTACTGGAATATTGTCTCAACCAATCGATCAGGTTAAGATCTGAATTGAAGTACTTGGAGTTATCATTCGGCAAGTAGGCCTTATTGATGGTAACTCCCCATTTGAAAGAGCCTTTGGTAGCAGGAATCTCTTCCATAATGGTTTGGAAAAATTTATTTACCGCCTGCTTGGTCTTAGAGATAAAGGCAATTTTATCTCCTATGTCTACCATTAGATTTACATCGGTAAAGTAAGTAACCCCATCCTGCTTTAATTCCAGGTTTTCGGTCATAAAAATCTGGTCCCCGGCTTCTCTTTCCGGTTTGAACATAATGCCCGGATACTTTCTAGAAGATGGCTCAATATCATCCACGTTCAATTTCTCCAACATCTTCTTTCTGGCAGTTGCCTGCTTGGACTTTGCCACGTTGGCAGAGAATCTGGCAATAAATTCCTGTAATTCTTTTCGCTTTTCTTCAGCTTTCTTGTTTTGATCAGAACGCTGTTTCAAAGCTAATTGGGAGGACTCATACCAGAATGTATAGTTACCGGAGTAAATCTTAATCTTTCCGAAGTCTATGTCCACAATGTGTGTTGATACGGCATCTAAAAAGTGACGGTCGTGAGAAACTACGATAACGAGGTTTTTGAAGTTGACCAAGAAATCTTCTAACCACACGATGGTGTCAGCATCCAAGTCGTTGGTTGGTTCATCCAAAATCAAGATATCAGGATTCCCGAATAAAGCTTGAGCTAGGAGAACCCTTACTTTTTGATTACCCGCCAGGTTTTTCATTGGCTGATAGTGCAAATCCTCCGAAATCCCCAAGCCTGAAAGTAGGGCAGCGGCATCAGATTCTGCATTCCAACCATCCATTTCAGCGAATTCTGCCTCCAACTCGGAAGCTCTGATTCCGTCCTCTTCAGAAAAATCAGCTTTCATATAGATAGCATCTTTTTCAGACATGATGGAATATAGCTTTTTATGGCCCATCAAAACCGTTTTAAGAACTTCTACTTCGTCGAATTCAAAATGGTTCTGCTTCAAAACAGCCATTCTTTGACCAGGAGTGATGTTGATGGATCCTGAGGTACTATCTATATCTCCGGAGAGGATTTTAAGAAAGGTAGATTTGCCCGCACCGTTTGCGCCAATCACACCATAGCAATTGCCGGGAGTAAATTTAAGATTGACATCTTCGAAAAGGGTTCTTTTTCCAAATTTGAGGGAAAGATTATCTACTGAAATCATGTATTAGCTTCTTTTTTTTGAAGGCGCAAAGATAGGAATTATTATATTCCTTTTCCTGTAATACCAGACCATTTACATGATAATCCCTAACATCTGACACCTTTTACCAACAATATTTTAATCAGATGCTTATATTGAAAAATTATAGTTCCCTTAACTGAGCAGAATGAGGAAATTTTACCTGACAACAATTCTTTTAATCATTTTTCTGGCGAAAAGTACTTTCTCTTTTGCTCAGCTTTCTACTGTGGGAAAAGAATTCTGGGTGGGATTCATGGATAATAACCGAGTACCACCTTCAGGAAATTCAAATGGAGCACCTGATTTTGCCGTTTTGATTTTAACAGCCAGCGAAAATTCAACAGGAACTATTGAGTACTTGGGACAATCGGTAAGTTTTTCCATGACAGCTGGACAACAATACACCCTCAGAGTACCTTCTGAAGATTTAGATTTATTGCATAGGAACTCAGCAACCACAGAAAATAAGGGAATTTATATTTCAAGTACTGGAAAAATTGCTGTTCACGCATATAATGAACGCTTTAGAAGTGCTGATGGAACTGTGGTTTTGCCGGTTGGAGCATTGGGAACGGACTATTACATTACTTCTCACTATGAGACTTTGACCGCAGATGTGAATTTCAATGGGAATATCAACGATGAGAGTACCATGTTGGTCATCGCAACCGAAGACAATACTCAGATTGAAATCACTACTTCTGTCAATACCTTAGGAGGAGGAAACCCGGGAGTGCCCTTATCAATCAACTTGAATAGGGGGCAGAGTTATCAGCTGAAAGCCAAAGAAGATATGACTGGAACCCGGGTTAGGGTGATAGGAGAAAATGCTAATGAGTGTAAAAAGATTGCAGTTTTTGGAGGAAATAAATGGACCTCAGTAGGGAATTGTGGTGCGGCAAATGATCATTTGTTTCAGCAAGCTTATCCAGTGAATACTTGGGGGACTTCATTTGTTCATGTGGCACTGTCAGGTAGAACTTCTGGGGAATTAGTCAAAGTTTTAGGCTCTGAGGACAATACAGGTGTGCGTGTCAATGGAGTTTCTGTTGGGACAGTAAATAGAGGAACTTGGATCCCCATCGAATTTGGCATTAACGAGTCTGGAAAAATTGAAACTTCTAAGCCTTCTTCGGTGACAGTGTTTTCAAAAAGCCAAGCCTGTAATCAGCCAAATTCTCCAAATTCGAATACTGGAGATCCCTTCATGATTACCTATAGCCCATCAGAGCAATTTTTAAAGGACTTAACCTTTCAGTCCCTTGCCTTGCCATCCATAGTTAATCATTATGTAAATATTGTAGTCAAGGCAGGAAGCCAAAATTCAACTATTCTGGATGGTCAAAATATAGGGGCATTATTTTCAACTCTTCCCGGAGATTCAGATTTTCAATATGCCCGTGTTAATATCTCGCAAGGTGTACATAGACTTTCCAATCCGGAAGGTTTTGCAGCCTACGCCTACGGTTTTGGGGATTTAGAATCTTACGGATATGCAGCTGGTGCCGCTTTGGATAATTTGAATTTCAAAACAGAATCCGAATATGAATTTGATGTCCAGGGTGAAAATATTGCCTGTTTAAATCAGGTAGGTGATTGGATCATCAATTCTGAAAACCCAGATTTCACCTATTTTGTCTGGGATTTTGGAGATGGTAGTGATATCCAAGAAGGTGCTCAGGTGACTCACACCTTTACCGAGCCAGGAGAATATGAGGTAAGTGTTTTGGCTGCTATCAGCCCTAATTCATGCGATCAAAGAGAGGAGGTAACCTTCAGTGTCACTGTTTTGGAAACAGAAGGAGAGTTGTTGGGAGCAGAGTCTGTCTGCCCTGATGTCGAGGAATTACTTTATTCATTCAAAGCTATTGAAAATGTCAGTAGGGTTGAATTTGAGGTAGAGGGTGGAGAAATTATCGAAACCACTGATAATTCAGTTCTAATTAATTGGGGGCCGGCCAATGATGCCGCCTTTGTCAAAGCAATTCCTTATTCCTTAAACGGTTGTCCTGGAGAACCAATCATAAAATCAGTAGTAATTAATCAGCGAATTGAAGCGGAAGATCCTGAGGGAGTAATGCAGGTTTGTTTTGATCCTATTGTTTTCCACACTTATTCTGCTCCAAATGCTTCTTCAGGAAGAGGATATACTTGGACTGTGACGGGGGGAGAGATTGTTTCAGGTCAAGGGAGTTCAGAGATTGAGGTTTCCTGGAATCAGCCCGGTGTTTTAGGGGCTGTTTCTTATAAGGTTTTTAGTTTGGTGGATGAACTTTGTGAAGGAGAATCTTCTGAAATAGAAGTGATAGTAGAAGATGAGTTTGTAGTCAATGTAGCTCGACTGCTTCCAATTTCCTGTTCGGGATTGAACTCAGGAGAAATTGGATTGGAAGTAATTGGCGGAGTTGCTCCATACACCTTTGAATGGTCCCATGATTCAGGACTAGCTTCTGCTGATGCTTTAGAATTGGTAGCTGGCCTATATTCAGTGAAAGTCACAGATCAGTTGGGCTGTGAAAGACTTTTAGAAAACCTGGAAATAATTCAGCCTGAACCTTTAGCTATCCAGTCTATCAGTCCCGTTGGGACTTCCTGTTTTGGTAAACCTGATGGAGCTGTAAGCTTTACAATAACTGGAGGTGTAGCTCCTTATACAATTGATTATCAGGGTTTAAATACCTTCAATGGAAGTATAACTTTATCAGGTATGCCTCAAGGTGTATATTCTTGGGAATTGTTGGATGCCAATGGATGTAGCATTCCGCTAGATTTTGAAATAACATCACCTATAGCTCTTGAAGTAGATGTAAGGATGGAGAAGCCTGCTTGCCCAGGTGGTAGTAATGGAGAATTATTTGCCTTTCCCGCTGGTGGAGTCGGACCTTATGTGTATACTTGGGAATTCCAATCCACCCTTGGTAATCAATTACTTGCTGTTCCGAAAGGAAATTATGCTGTTTCTGTCACAGATGGCTCAGGATGTGTAAGCTTAGGCGAAGGTATAGTCGAAGAAGCTGAACCTGAGGTTAGACTTCCAACAGGATATTTTCCTCAAAGAGATAAGGATCTCTTCGAAGGTATATCTAACTGTGAGTTGCAATTCCAACTCTGGATATACGATAGATGGGGTCAACTTATCTATACAGGTACTGAGGGATGGGATGGCACGGTTTCTGGAGTGAATGCGCCATCAGGAACTTATTCCTATGTCTTCCAATATTCATTTTTGTTGGAAGATGAATTAAAAGTAGAAAACAAATCCGGAGCTTTTGCTCTTATTAAATAGCTAGATCACCCTAATCTGCTTATGCCTTATATTTAAATGAAACACGCAAAAAGATTCTTTTTAATCTTTTTGGTGTTGAGTTCATTTTTCCTGAGCGAAGGTAGTTTCGCCCAGTTGAGCACCGTCGGTACGGAGTTTTATTTCGGGTTTATGGAAAATAACCTGAAAGAAAACAATGAGGATAAAGCCCTAATATCCATTACGGCTTCGGAAGACGCTATTGGCTATATTCAGTACTTGGGTAAGACGATAAACTTTTCAATAGCCAAGGGAAAAATATTTACTCATGAAATTCCCACCACAGCGACTGAAGACATCATTCATCGTTCTTCGGGTGTTATTAGAAATAAAGGCGTTTATATTTTTTCTTCCGGCAAAATAGCTGTCCATGCGTTCAACCTCAGGTCTACCAGTTCAGACGGAAGTGTTATTCTGCCATTTACAGCGATAGGCAAGGATTATATTGTCACTGCTCATTATAATGACATCAGTCTTTCCCCCAATAATTTTGAAAGCACCGTGCTGATTGTTTCGGCAGAGAATAATACAGAAGTTGAAATTAATCCTACCGTACCCACTGTCAATGGATTTGCAGCCGGTTCACCTGTGAAAATCACACTAAATAAAGGTCAGAGTTATCAGTTAAAAGGACAAGGCGATTTAACAGGAACACGAGTAAAGGTGGTCAATTCTGGCTCTGATGATTGTAAAAGAGTTGCCGTTTTCGGAGGGAATAAAATGACTCAGGGGGGAACCTGCGGTTCTACATCAGATCACTTATTTCAACAGACATATCCGCTTTTTACCTGGGGAAAAGAATTCATTCACATTCCTCTTTTGGAAAGGACAGCCGGAGAATTAGTCAAAGTGGTGGCTTCTCAAAATAATACCACCATCGAAGTCAGTGGCTTAGCAACTGTGACTCTGAATGAAGGTGAATTTTACATCTATGATTTTAAGTCTACTGATATTGCCACTATCAAGTCTGATAAACCCATAGCAACTACGGCAATTGCGAAAAGTCAGGACTGTGATACTCCGGGTCCTCTTAAATTTGGAGACCCTTTGATGATCACCTACAATCCAAATAATGAAAGGATATCTTCCATCGTTTTTAATTCCCTGCAGTCATATGGATTCCTTAGGCATTTTGTCAATGTGATTGTTCCAGCTGAATCAGTGAACGAAACGATTTTGAATGGAAAAAACATCGGAGATCAATTCAAAGCCGTTCCAGGAAATCCTAATTTTCACTATGCTCAGATCAAATTAAGTGGAGGTACAAATTCACTTTCTAATCCTAAAGGATTGATTGCCTATGCCTATGGAACCGGTAATTTGAATTCCTACGGCTTTTCTGCAGGAGCAAATTTTGAAAGTTCTGAATACGAGGCAGATAGTAAATATGAATTTGAGGTAGTAGGTGAAAGAGTGGCTTGTTTTGGTCAGGAGGCTACTTGGATGATTCAACCTGAAAGTAAGATTTACACTCAGTTTAAATGGGATTTTGGTGATGGTTCTGACCCTGTTTTTGGGCAAGAAGCCAAGCATACATTTACAAAAGAAGGGAAATTCACTGTTTCTGTCTTAGCTTCCAACGGAGCAGCCAGCTGTGCCTTAGAAAGAACCTATTCTTTTGATGTGGAAGTTCTAAAGGTACTAGCAGAGATCAAAGGGGAAACCAATGTTTGTCCCGGAAGTACTCATGTTTACGAATTAGGAGAGACTGTCAATTTCGAAAAGCTGGAATGGCTTGAGGTAATCGGTGGAGAAATAGTGAGCCAATCAGCTAATTCTTTAACGGTGAAATGGAGTGAAACTTCCGATGCCGGTCAAATCAAAGCGGTGGCTTTTGCACCAAATGGATGTAGAGGAGAAGAAATAATTCTGGATATAGAACTTGGAAGTACAGGGCTTGATGTAATTCCACTCGGCCCTGAAAGTATTTGTGGAATACAAGAGGAGTCTCTGGTTTATGAAATTCCCGCAGATTTTGAATTCGCTGGGTCAATCTTGTGGGAAGTGATAGGGGGAAAGATTACTGGTGAGGCAGATCAAAAGCAAGTTGCAATATTATGGGATGATGATGCAGAGGTGCGCAAGGTATTTTTTACGCTTACCAATACAGAGGATGCATGTGGAGGTATTTCTAAGAAATTGACTGTTGAAAAACTGGATAAAATACTTTTTGAGAATGCCCAAATAAATGGAAATCAAGAAGTTTGTCTGGGTTCAGAAATTACCTACACTTTTTCATCAACAACTCCTTTTGGAAATTTGGATTGGGTAGATGTAAGAGGAGGTTCAATCTTGGAAACAGGCAATGATTTTGTGAAAATTCGATGGATTGAGGAAACTGAAAATATGGGGCTTTCACTGATACCATACAATGAATCTGATTGCCCTGGTGAGTTGATATCTCTGGAAATCCGAATAAAGGAATCAGAAGTTTTACCGAAGCCGAAAGGAATTGAAACGCTTTGCGGACCCGATTTCCTTGATCAAGTCTATGAAGTTCCAAATCCTCAGACAGGAGTTCAATATTCTTGGGCTATTCAAGGAGGAGAAATCATCGGTGAAAATTCCGGTAAATCAGTTACTGTAAGATGGAAGAATTCCAGTGAGGGGAAAGTCATTTCTTATTCGGAGCAAATTCAGGATCAAAGCGTTTGTCCTAGAAGTTCAGAGGTTTTAAAAATTAAGACTGGAGAACCAATTCTGCTACAAGAGCAGATAGAGACATTGGCTTCTTGTCCAGGTGAAACCAATGGTGCTTTGGAGATCAAAGTGAAAGGGGGGACAGGTAATTATGAATTTGAATGGGAAGGATATCCTACTGTAAAAGGAAATAAGCTTGAAAATATTGCTGCCGGTGAATACCAAGTAACTGTTAAAGATGTATCAGGTTGTGGGATAGCCGAATTTAGCTTGACCTTATCAGATCACAAAGGGTTGGAGTTAACCCGAGAATTGGAATACATGAGAACCACTTGCTCAGATTCGGGTGATGGTGGTTTTATCGCTTATTTGACAGGAGGCAAGGCACCTTATAAGGTGGAAGGATTTGATTCTACTTGGGATGGAGAAAAACTTACCGTGAAAGGATTGTCAAAAGGTCCATTTACCCTTTTTATCTTAGATGCTACCAATTGTAGTTTAGCAGTTGATGGGGTAATTGGAGGAACTGAGGAGTTAAAGGTCAGCTTCGTAGAAGAAAGTGAAAGTTGTCCCGGAGGAAGTTTTGGAAGGCTGGCTGTAAAAGTTGAAGGTGGTGTGGGGCCTTATCAATATGCTTGGGATTTGGGTTCTGGAATCTCAGAGGTCCGCTCTACTTCTAGTACCTCAAATTTTGGATCTAACTTTATCAGTGATATGCCTTCCGGAGAATATGCTGTTACTGTGACGGATAGTAATGGCTGTCAGGTAATGGCCTATGGAAGGATTTCAGAAACTAGTCCGCAGGTTCGAATGCCTACAGGATACCTGCCTTCTGATGGATTATATTATCCTGTTTCTAATTGCTCTCTCAACTATACTCTCAAAGTTTTTGATAGATGGGGAGGGATGGTCTACGTCGGAACTGAAGGTTGGGACGGTATGATAAAAGGAAATGAAGCTCCAGTTGGAACATATACATTTGTCTTGAGTTACACATTCAGCAAAGAAGGTGAAATAGAGACAGAAGAAAAGTCTGGAATTTTCACCTTAATCAGGTAAATTTCTGATTCAGGAGATTTTAGCAGATGAATTCAGTGTGGAAAAGGGCGATTTGGACATTCTTGCCAATTTTTTTGGTATGCTTTTCCGCTTTTTCCCAAATCAGTACCCTTGGTAGAGATTTTTACATTGGTTTCATGGATAATAACCGCAGGAACTCTCAGCCTGATAAAGTCGTGGTTATCATAACAGCCAATGAAAAAGCCTCAGGAATCATTCAAACCCCCAAACAGGCAATCTCATTTTCTCTAGAAGCCGGTCAGCAACTGATCCGAGAATTTGATGGAGAAGATGAAGGAGTTATTCATAGAGAAAGTGGACAGGTAGAGTATAGACCCTTTAGAATCACCTCTTCGGGCGATTTGGCTGTCCATGCGATCAATGGGAGACAATACAGCACAGATGGAACTGTGGTGCTTCCTTACAGCTCATTAAGCACCGAATACCTGGTCATGGCTCATTATGATGTTTTCGGACCAGGTCAAAATCCAGGAAGTAATCAAAATTTTGAAAGTACTTTACTGGTTGTTGCCACAGAAAATGATACAGAAATTGAGATCATTCCTGCTGCAAGAACAGTCAATACCATTCCTGCTGGAGCACCCATTCGGATTGTGTTGAATGAGGGAGAAAGTTATCAAGTCAAGGCAGAAGGAGATTTGACAGGTTCCAGAATAAAAGTTTTAAATGCCAATCAAAATAATTGCAAACTCATAGCAGTTTTTGGAGGTAATAAGACCAGCTCTGCAGGAGATTGCGGAACCAGTGGAGACCACATTTTCCAGCAGGCATATCCTATTCAAACTTGGGGTAAAGAATATATTCACATTCCTCTAGCAGGAAGAACATCCGGTGAAATAGTAAAGGTATTAGCCTCACAGGATGGAACTATCCTACGAATAAACGGAGAGGTGAAGGCAACTTTAAATGCCAGACAAAGCGCCAAGTTTGAGTTTGGTAAGAATGACATCGCCAGAATAGATGCAAATAAACCCATCTCTGCGGCTGTGATTGCAAAAAGTGCGGCTTGCAATGAATTTGGCGTTGCACCTTTAGGAGATCCTTCGTTATTTGTTTTGAGTCCAAACTCACAAATGCTCAAGAATATAATTTTTTCTACCGGCAAGCTCATCGGTGGGTTTAATCAAAATATCGAGCATTATTTAACGCTATTAGTAAATTCAGGTACAGAGGGTCAAACTACTCTGAATGGCCAAAATGTTGGCGGTAATTTTTCACAAGTTTCCGGCACGAACTTGAGCTATACGAGAATCAAAGTTCCATTTGGAGTTAATTCTGTATCAAACCCAGAAGGTTTGATAGGATATGTGTATGGGTCTGGCTCTATTGAGTCCTATGGATTTGCTATTGGTGCAAGTTTGGAGAATGTCCAGTTTGAAACTGAAACGAGGTATGAATTTGAAGTTGAAGGAGAGAAGGTAGCCTGCCTCAATCAAGAAGGGCTTTGGAAGATTATTCCCGATGATCCCAAATTCATTAATTTCTCTTGGGATTTTGGTGATGGGAGTATAAGTAAAAGTGGTCAGGAAGTCTCTCATATTTTTACGAAAAAAGGGACTTATGAGGTAGTTATAACTGCTTCTACAGGAACAGGAGCTTGTGATAGCGAAACAGAATTCAAATTTGAAATAGAAGTTACTTTCGTGGAAACAGAATTGAAAGGGCCTGCCTCTCTTTGTCCCGGTGCTGAAGGAATTCGATATTATCTTGAAAATTCTCTCAATATAGATCAAGTGATTTGGGAAATAGAAGGAGGGGAGATCACTCAAAGTAATGAGGAATTTGCCTTAGTGAATTGGGGTGTAGTTGAAGGCACAGGATTTATTCGCATTACACCTATTGCTGAAAATGGTTGTTTAGGAGAGGTTTTGGAGATCGAGGTAGAAATCCAGAATAATTTTGAGCCGGAAATACCTTCCGGGCAGGCTGGACTATGCGGAAGTACGATCGAGCCACTTACCTACACTGTACCCTATCCAGTGGATGGGAAAGACTATTTCTGGCAAGTTAGCGGAGGTCAAATTTTATCCGGTCAATCGACTGAAGAGATTGTAGTTTTGTGGGATGAAAATGCCTCTGAAAGAAGTGTTTTTTATGAAGAAAGCTTGTCATCTGATCCCTCTTGCTTCGGCGTCTCCAAAATTTTAAACATCGGATCTTTTGATGCGCTTTCTGTAACTGAAGGAAATAAAATTTCTCCATCATGTCCTGGAGAAAGTGATGGGGAAATTTTACTTTCAATAGAAGGAGGTTCTGGAGATTTTATATTTGAATGGGAGGGATTTCCGGAAAATCAGGAGGATTTTTTAAAGAACATACCTGCTGGTAACTATCAGGTAAAAGTGATCGATCAAGCCGGCTGTGGAGAAATTCAGTTGAATATATCCCTAGAGGATCCTAAACCTATTTTGATTAATAGAATTGCGGTGACCGATGTAAGTTGTGCTGCTGAGTCCAATGGAGGAGCTGTCTTGGAAATTTCTGGCGGTGAACCGCCTTATCAAGTAATTGGATTTGAATCTGTATGGGATGGCGCCCGTCTTTCATTTTCAGGATTGAGCAAAGGAACTTTCCAGCTTTTACTAGAAGACTCCAAATCATGTACTATGCCATTTGAATTGGTAATTACCGGTCCTGATCCCCTCAATTTGGAATTTGAGGAACTGGCACCGGGTTGTCCAGGAGGACTTGATGGGGCATTGGAAGTTAAAGTTTCTGGAGGAACTCCACCTTATACTTATCAGTGGGAAAATGGCGAAGCATTGGCACTTTTGGAAAACCTTCCTTCAGGTGAATTTTCGGTGACAGTCACAGATTCCCAAGGCTGCCAAATTTCAGGTTTGGGTAAGGTGTCGGAATCGAGGCCTCAGGTTCGAATGCCTACAGGGTTTTCACCAAAAGATGGCCCTTATCAACCTATATCCAATTGTAGCATCAGTTATAAACTAATGATTTTCAACCGATGGGGGCAATTGATTTTTTCTGGGACAGAAGGATGGGATGGGAATCACAATGCCAATCCTATGCCACCCGGAGCCTATTCCTACTATATATCCTATCAGTATAGCTTGGAAAATGGTTTGAATACTGATGAGAAACGGGGAACCTTTACCTTAATCAATTAAAGATTTGATCAAAAATTCGGGAGATCTTATCCTTTGGATTAGATTTGTTCTTTAGGAATTTTTAATCAAGAATGAAAAAAATATTAATTACCGGTGGGGCAGGATATATTGGCTCACACACTGCCGTAGTTATGGTAGAAGCGGGTCTAACCCCAATTATTTTAGATGACTTATCAAATTCCAGTGAGTCAGTTATTGACAGATTGGAAGAAATCATGGGTTACAAACCAATTTTTTACAAAGGAGATTGTAATGACTCATCAATTTTAAATCAAATAGGAAAAGAACATCAACTTGCCGGAGTAATTCATTTTGCGGCTTATAAGGCAGTGGGAGAGAGTACTCAAGAGCCATTGAAATATTATCAGAACAACTTAGGCTCTTTAATGGTCTTGTTGGATTTTATGAAAAGGGAAGGAATTCAGGATTTGGTTTTCTCTTCATCCTGCACAGTATATGGGCAACCGGATGTTTTGCCTGTTACAGAAACCACACCTCGAAAAGATGCTGAAAGTCCCTATGGGAACACTAAGAAAGTATGCGAGGATATTTTGGTTGACTATGTGAAAAGTAAAGCTGGAGTTAGAGTGATTTCACTCCGCTATTTCAATCCGGTTGGTGCGCATCCAAGTGCTAAAATCGGAGAGTTACCCAATGGAGTTCCAAATAACTTGGTGCCCTTTGTTACTCAAACTGCTGCCGGATTAAGAAATAAACTGACTGTCTTTGGAAATGATTACGATACTTCAGATGGTTCTTGTGTAAGAGATTTTATTCATGTGATGGATTTGGCAGATGCACATGTGAAAGCGCTTAATTATTTGGGCGAGCAGGATGCCAATTTTTACGATGTATTCAATGTCGGAACTGGCCATGGGAATACGGTATTAGAAGTAGTTGAGACTTTTGAAAAAGTCAATCAAATAACACTCAATTATGAAATCGGACCTAAGCGTCCCGGGGATGTAGTTAAAATCTGGGCAGATACGAAAAAAATCAATCAGATATTGGGCTGGTTTCCGAAATACTCTTTGGAAGATTCCCTTCGGGATAGTTGGAATTGGCAGAAAACTTTGAATTAAAAAAAAAATCAGCTCTCTAAAGCTGATTTTTTTTTGGTTATACATACCTGTTAATAATCATTTGGTATAAGAACTCACCCTTCCTATATCAATTTCTGCATTTTGCACTTATAAAATTGCAACTTTTTGAAAATCAGGTCAATCCAATTCCTGTTGACCTTACGTAATTCTCTTATTCGATTTTAACATTCAAACCCAAAAAATCATGAAAAATTTATTTCAAAGTGTGTACTTCAGCATTTTTGTAATGCTGTTTTTTGTTGCCTGCCAAGGCATGGAGGATGCTCAAATTCCTATGGCAGATGATTCAAATGTAGAGTTTACTGGTGACGAAAATGCCAGAAAAGGCCAAATGATGGAATTTGGTTCCTTTTTGATTGGAACTGAAGAAGTTCCTGCTGTCAATTCTTCCGGCGCGGGCGCTGCTTTTTTCTCTTTAAGCCCTGATGGCAAAAGCCTGAATTTCGAAGTGAGAGTTGCAAACACCACAGGAATTATTTTTGCTCACTTGCATAATGCAGCAGAGGGAGAAAATGGTCCTGTAGTAGTAACCTTGATTCCCGCTCAAGATCCATCTGGACTGGAAAACGGAGTGGTTGTAGAAGGAATGATCAAAATGGAAGACCTTTCAGGACCTTTAGCCGGAAAAATGATTTCTGACTTAGTTCGGGAAATCAACATGGGTAGAATTTATGTGAACATACATACCTCTTCTTTTCCTTCAGGGGAGCTGCGAGGACAAGTTAGCATGGTTCAACCGAACAATAATGATAATTTCACTATCAAGCTATCTGGTCTGAATGAAGTTCCAGCTGTAGAAACTGATGCAACTGGGGTAGCTATTTTCAGATTCAATAAAAAGAATTCCTCTGTAGATTTCCAGGTGAATGTGGACAATATCTCTGACATTCGATTCTCTCACATACATCTTGCTGAACCAGGAGCTAATGGCCCGGTGGTAGTAACTTTAGATGGTGAAAAAAGAGAAGGACCTGTAGAGGGAGTATATGTTAAAGGAACTTTAACCAGCGAAAGTCTAGGAGGTAAGTTAATGGGTGGAGACCTGATGATCTTGAGGGAAGCGATGAGAACAAGCTATGCTTATGTTAATGTGCATTCAGATCTGGTTCCAAGCGGAGAATTGAGAGGTAACTTCTAAGGATTCATTCTTTAAATCACATGTAAAAGCCCTTCAGAGAATTTCTTTGAAGGGCTTTTTTTAGAGGTTGTGGTAAGAAAATACCTCTTTTACTTTTTAGTATCCAGCAGCTTGACCGTCTTTTCTTGATTCGGATGCGCCAAAATAAACTTTTTGAATAGGGTCATATCGAATTGCTTGATAGCCTCCATAAGGCCCCACACTAAACTCCACCCTATGTCCCATTTCCTCTAAGGTTCGAATCACTTCATAAGAGAATCCACTTTCTAGGTTGAGCGAACCTCCGGAAGTCATACGGGAGCCAGTAGGCTGGGAGGAGCCAACATGACGCATTCTAGGAGCATCTCCTGCCTCTTGTATATTCATTCCAAAATCGATGATATTGACAACAATTTGGGCATGTCCTTGCGGCTGGACCGCTCCACCCATTAAGCCAAAACTCATAAACGGCTTTCCGTCTTTGGTGATAAATGCAGGTATAATAGTGTGAAATGGTCTTTTGCCTCTTGCTAAGGAGTTCCAGTGGTTTGGGTCCTGAACGTTAAACATTTGCCCTCTGTTTTGTAAGACAAATCCCAGGCCGTCAGGTACCATACCAGACCCAAATTCATCATAAATGCTTTGGATAAAGGAGACCATATTTCCTTCCGAATCAGCTACAGTTAGATAGGTGGTATTCCCTTTTTCAATATCTCCAGCAGGATATTCATCTGCAGCTTGGTGGAAATCTATTAATTTTCTTCTCTCAGCAGCGTACTCCTTTGAAATCAGGTAATCTACAGGAATTTGATTGAAAGCAGGGTCCGCATAATATTTTGCCCGGTCTTCGTATGCTAGCTTTTTTGCCTCAGTCAAAACATGTAAATATTCAGCACTTCCAAAGCCCATGGATTTGATGTCAAATCCTTCCAAAATATTTAGCATTTGTAAGGCGGCGATTCCTTGCCCATTTGGAGGAAGCTCCCATACATCGTAACCTCTATAATTGGTGCTTACTGGTTCCACCCACTCAGATGTATGATTTTTTAGGTCCTCGTAGCTTAAGTAGCCTCCATGTTCTTTCATAAAACGATCTATGGTCCTCGCTATCTCACCTTCATAAAATGCCTTTTTTCCTCCTTTGGCAATTAGATCATAAGTTCTTGCGAGATCAGGGTTTTTGAAAACATCCCCCTTTTTAGGAGTTGATACACCATTTGGCATATAGGTCTTCCTGAAACCCGGAAGGTCTTGCATTCGAGGCCAGTTATTATTCATCTGCCAGGCAATAACCTCTGATATAGGGAAGCCCTTGTTTCCGTAATCAATGGCAGGTTGGAGGATATCTTGCATGGAAAGCTTTCCAAAGCGCTTGTGCATTTCAAACCAACCGTCCACTGTACCGGGAACAGAAATAGGAAGAGGTCCTAAGAAAGGGACATAGTTTAGCCCTTTTTCTTTAAATACCTCCATAGTCAAGCTGGCTGGAGCTCTTCCACTTCCATTGAAACCATACAGTTTTTGAGTTTTGGCATCCCAGATGATGGCAAAAACATCTCCACCAATTCCACAGGCATGAGGCTCTACCAAACCCAACATGGCATTGGCTGCAATAGCTGCGTCCATGGCAGTTCCTCCTTTTTTCAAAATATCCAAAGCAGCTTGTGTCGCTAAAGGCTGGCTGGTAGCAGCCATTCCATTTTGAGCGACGATTTCAGATCGAGTAGCAAAGTTCTTTCCTGTAACCCGATCTTGTCCTTTGGTTCCCAAACTGATCAGCAAGAAGCTAATCATCAAAGCAATATATTTCATATGATTTGTCGAATTTGATTCGATATTAAGTTGGAAGCTTAATTTGGGCAAGGCAAACTTGGTTGAATGGTGAATATCTCAGATTTGGGCTTGCTATACTTTGGAGAAATAAAGTAGAAATATTTAGAAATACGCCTTCGGCGAAATAATAGAAAAGATACTTTTAAGATAATTTCAAGATACGCTTGCGGCAAGATAGACCTTGAGACCATCCCGCATCAAAAGCTCCTTAGGAGCGAAAAATAAAATAGCCCCGCCTGAGGCGGACAGGCAGGGGTTTTAACCCCTGGATCATTGTACCTAACCTCAACCCAGCGCTAACCCGAGAACTCCTTTTGGAAAAGAGGTGTCATGCCAGCAAGGCAGGACAAGGTTCTGTTTAAATCGGATTGAAAATCCTACGATAGGGCCTCGGAATTGCAAATTCCGAGGAGCTAATACGCCTGTGGCGAAATAAACCTTGAAGACAGCCTGGATCAAAAGCTCTGAAAGAGCGTAATTTATTAGCCATGCCTGAGGCGCGCAGGCCCAGGTGCAACTCAGCGTATAAATAGAAAAGGTAACCAACCCGGCGCTGGCCCGAGAACTCCTTTTGAAAAAGAGGTGTCATGCCAGCTAGACGGAGAATGAAATACAGTAGAAATATATTGAAATACGCCTTCGGCGAAATAATAGAGAAGATACTGTTCAAGATAATTTTAAGATATGCCTTCGGTAAGATATACCTTGAGACCATCCCGCATCAAAAGCTCCTTAGGAGCGAAAAATAAAATAGCCAGGGGTTTTAACCCCTGGATCCTTGTACCTAACCTCAACCCAGCGCTGGCCCGAGAACTCCTTTTGAAAAAGAAGTTTCATGCCAGCAAGACAGGACAAGGCTCTGTTTAAATCGGATTGAAAATCCTTCGATAGGGCCTCGGAATTGCAAATTCCGAGGAACTAATGGGTACAAAAACAAAAAAGTCCCGAATCTCTTCGGGACTTTAAGCGGAATGGACGGGACTCGAACCCACGACCTTCCCGAGAATCGGGACAGGCATTCTAACCAGTTCGTTTATTGAGTATTAATAAATAAAA
>NZ_DFMT01000002.1:0-22811 GCF_002376385.1 Algoriphagus sp. UBA3586
GCATTTATGAATTGAACACGGCTTTCGATGGAAAACAAGTCGCTCAATTAATTTATGAAGGAAACGGAAATTACAGTGTGATACGAAATGGTGAAAATTCACCTCAGCAATTGGAGAAAAATAATTTCACTCCTCAATTGAATGCTTCAAAAGAAGAATGGGGTAAATTTTTCAACCGCAATTTCAAAGTAAATGGGATGAGAATCAAAGAGGATTCTCAATATGCATTGATAGCAGTTTTAATTGATGAAAATGGCAATAGAAAAGAAATTGAAGTTGCAAACCCTCACCAAGTGGAGGATTATTTTGAGCAAAAAGCCTTAGAACTCATCTTAAAATGGGGTGATAATTATCTGCCCGCCCTTGACCCTTTTGGAAATCCAATTGAAAAATGGCTTTATATCCCGCTTCAGTTTATCCGTTAAATTAGTCTTAGGTCTAAATAATTTAATCTGACAAAAGCGCACAATTACCAAACTGAGCGAAGTCGAAATTTCCTTTTAGGTATCAGGAAATTTCGACACTCGCGAGAGTTTGATAGGTTCCTATTGAAGAATTTCAACAGGAGAATTGCTTATTTATTATTTAACTTTTCAGAAAATCTCGAAGTACATAATTCAAGATACCTCCATGCTGGTAATAGGCAATTTCAACCTCTGAATCCAACCTAGACTTAACTTTGAATTTTTTCTCACCCTCGTCAGATTTTGCAATAACATCAAGCTCTTGACCCGGGGTCAACCCTGCTTCAATTCCTGAAATGGAAAACTGCTCTTTCCCGCTTAATCCCAGTGAAGAGGCATTTTCTCCATCAAGAAACTGTAATGGCATTACTCCCATACCAACTAAGTTTGAACGGTGAATTCTCTCATAGTTCTCCGCAATGACCGCTTTGATTCCCAGTAGGTTGGTTCCTTTAGCAGCCCAGTCTCTTGAAGAACCGGAGCCATATTCTTTGCCTGCCAATACAATTAATGGAGTTCCGGCAGATTGGTATTGAGTGGATGCCTCGAATACACTCATCTCCTCACCACTTGGAATATATGTGGTAAAACCACCTTCCTGAGTAGCTAATTGGTTTTTGATTCTCACATTGGCAAAGGTTCCTCTCACCATCACCTCATCATTTCCACGTCGTGAGCCATAAGAATTAAAATCAGGCCTTTGAACACCCCTATTGATAAGGTATTTTCCTGCAGGGGTATTCTCTCTAAAAGAACCTGCCGGAGATATGTGGTCAGTAGTAATTGAGTCTCCTAGTTTAAGTAAAACATGTGCGCCTTTGATATCCTTTGGTTCTGGCACATCCACTGAAATACCTTTAAAGAATGGAGCCTCTTTAATATAAGTAGACTCATCATCCCAAGGATAAATCTCTCCTTCACCAGATTCCAGTTTTTTCCAGATATCATTGCCTTCAAATATTTCTCCATAACTTTTCTGATAGTCTCCCGGAGAAAGTACCTGTCTTGCAATTTCATCTATTTCCTCCTGGCTCGGCCAGATATCCTTCAAATAAACCGGTTCTAGATTTGGATCATATCCTACTGGTTCATTATGTAAATCCACATCCACTCGACCAGTCAATGCATATACAACCACCAGCATTGGTGACATGAGATAGTTCATTTTCACTTGAGGGTGAACTCTCGCTTCAAAGTTCCTATTCCCGGAAAGAACCGATGCCACTACCAAATCATTATCCTCGACTGCAGCTGCAATATGGCGAGGAAGTGGTCCAGAGTTACCGATACATGAAGTACAGCCATAACCCACGGTATGGAATTTCAAAGCCTCCAAATCGTCCATTAGTCCAGCTTTTTCCAAATAGTCAGTGACTACCTTAGATCCAGGAGCCAAAGAGGTTTTGACCCAAGGTTTAACGTCTAATCCTTTTTCTCTAGCTTTTCGGGCAACCAAACCTGCTCCAAGCATTACCGAAGGGTTGGATGTGTTTGTACAGGAGGTTATTGCTGCAATAACAATTGAACCGTCATATAGCTCGAATTTTTCATTGTGAAGATCTACTGTTACAGTTTTGAGGCCATTTTTTACTTTAGTCTCATATTTTACATCTGTTTCGACTGCAGTACTTTCTGCTCCGCTTTGTCCTCCTCCCTCTGCATACCAGCGGGAAACTTCACGCTTATCTATAGGAATGTATTCTCTTCCATGTGCTGATTTTAGCAACTCTTGAAATTTGGGCTTAAAATCTCTGACAAGGATTTTATCCTGTGGTCTTTTTGGGCCTGATACAGTTGCCTCAACAGTACCCAAATCCAATTCGACCAAAGACGAGTACTGAATCAAATCTTCATCTTTTCTCCATAGCAAGTTTGCTTTGCAATAGTCCTCGACCAATTTGATCTGCTCCTCACTTCTATTGGTTTTCCCCATGTAATCTAAGGTCCTATCATCAATAGGGAAATAAGTCACAGTACAACCAAATTCAGGAGACATATTTGAAATGGTGGCTCTGTCAGGCACAGAAAGATGATCCAATCCCGGACCGAAGACTTCCACAAACTTTCCAACTACTCCATGTTTTCTCAACAATTCTGTAATGGTCAATACCATATCTGTAGCGGTGGTTCCTGCAGGCAACTTTCCTGTCAATTTCAATCCAACTACTTCTGGCATGATGAAATAAATCGGTTGCCCCAAAAGAGCCGCTTCCGCTTCAATTCCACCGACACCCCATCCAACAACACCTATACCGTTGACCATTGGAGTATGAGAATCCGTTCCCACTAAAGTATCCGGAAAAGCATTTCCGTCTCTGGTAATTACACCCTGAGCGAGGTACTCCAGATTGACCTGATGGCAGATTCCCATTCCAGGAGGAACTACTGAGAAATTATTAAAGGACTTTTGAGCCCACTTTAAGAACTGATATCGCTCTTTATTTCTCTCATATTCTACCTCCACATTTTTCTGATAGCTATAAATGGTTCCAAAAAAATCAACCTGTACAGAGTGGTCGATTACCAAGTCTACCGGAATCAGGGGATTAATTTTTGAAGGATCTTTGCCCTTTCTTTTAGCTTCTGATCTAAGTGAAGCAATATCAACTACTGCTGGTACACCAGTAAAATCCTGCATTAGCACACGGGCAGGTTTATAAGGAATATCTTTATCCGATGGGCTAGGAGACCAGTTTAAAATAGTTTCTAAATGCTCTGGTGTAATTGCGAAATTATCGAAGTTTCGAAGAGCATTTTCCAATAAGATTCGGATGGAAAAAGGTAAGTGTTTTACTTTCTTGCCAGCCGCTTCCAACTTTTCCAAACTCCAATAGGTATACTCTCCGCTTGAGGTTTTGAGTTGGGATTTGATTTTAAATGGATCTAAGTTCATGGTAAAAAGGTATTAGAGTATAAAAACAATTTCTATTAAACTAACCAGAATCGGGGCATTTGGATTCCCCATATATGTAAAAGGTATTTATTTTTTGAGAATTTTGAGAACATTTCCTTGCTAAAAATTCTACATTCACCATTATTTCCCTCTTATTCATCATGATTTTACTGCGAATTTTTAGTGGTTTTTTTATCCTTGCCACTTTTCTCCCATTAATCAAATGGGATCATTGGTGGATTCGGGTTTTTGATTATCCCAGAATCCAGAAGTTCATGATCAACCTATTGCTTTTAATCGGATGGGTTACTTTCTCTCCTCAATTCAATATTGAATTTTGGATTTGGGTAGCACTATTGCTTTCATGCGAAGTTTTCTTAATTCGGAAAGTGATTCCTTTCACCCCTCTGGGAAAGAAAATGATTCAAAAAGTAAATTTTGACCAGCGTTCAGGAATTCATTTGATAGTGGCTAATGTGTATCAATACAATAGGCAGTACCATAAAATGCTTCGCTTAGTGGAAAAGGAAAGCCCGGATTTGGTATTTATGGTAGAAACTGACCAAGCATGGGCTAATGCTATGGAAGAACTGGAGATGAAATATTCAGAATGCATTAAAATCCCTCTTGAAAACACCTATGGACTGCTGTTGTATACCAACCTTAAAATTGACAGACAAGAAACCCATTATCTGATTGATTCTGAGATTCCATCCTTAGAGTTGGATATTATATTGAACGATGGTCAAAAAATCACCCTTTATGCCATTCACCCTACTCCGCCCGTACCCGGAGAAAATTCGGTTAGCACTGAAAGAGATGCTGAAATACTTATAGTTGGGAAAAAATCCAAAGCAAACCCACTTCCTTCTTTGGTAATAGGAGATTTGAACGATGTGGCTTGGAGTTATACTACTGAATTATTTCTAAAAATATCTGAAATGGCTGATCCCAGAAGGGGGCGTGGTACCTTTAATACTTTTCATGCGAAAATACCCATTTTTAGGTGGCCTCTTGACCACTTCTTTTTATCTAAGGAATTTGGACTTTCTGAGCTTAAAGTCTTGCCAGGCATAGGCTCAGATCATTTTCCGATCAGTTTGAAGGCGGTCTTGACAAAAAGAAATACAACCGACACCCTGCAGGCAAACGGAGAAGAAAAAAAAGAAGCCCGTCAGAAAATTTCCAACGGGCTCGATTAAGATTAATCTGATTATCCGCAATCCTGCCAGTTGCCTTATTTTCTTTGCTTGACTGGTTGGAAGACCGATGACCGAAGACCGAAGCTTCCGGATTCTGATCTTTTTAGCAGACAATAAGCCGTATTTTTGTCAATACTGGTAAGAAAGCGGATATCCAAAATGATTAATTACCTTCTTCTTCGGCCTTAGCTTTTCGCTTAAAGCCTTTTCGGAATGGCCAGGTATATTCCAGTGCTTCTAGCCCTCTATTCAAATTATAGGTCGCAGAATCCGTATTCTCCAGCGTACTTTTCAAGGTTTGAGCAAACTCCGGATCATTCAGCAATAGCCCCAAGGAATTGTTTGGATCATCCAGCTTTGCAGAAATTTCATTCAGTTTAGCAGTCAGAGCCTCGGTATTGTTAGCAGAGGAACGGAAGCTTTCCAAAGTTGCCTTCAAATCGGTCACCATGGTAGTATCTGTAGCCAAATCATTGAATAAACTTCCTTCGGCATTCAATTTGGAAGAAAACTTCGTCAAGTCTGTCAACATTTTATTGCTATTGATAGAGGCTCTATTTAAGTTATTCAAGATGGAACGGAAATTATCAGCCAAAACAGAATCAGTCATCACCGCTCCTACTATGCCTTCACCATTAGCTAATTTTCCGGTGAGCAATTTGAGATCATTAGTGATATCTACCAGGTTTTTATTGTTTTCCTGAAGGGTTTCCATCATTTTATCAGTATCCAGAGGCATAACGGCCTCTAATCTATCTCCGTCCTCTACCGGAGGTGCTAGGGTGGTTCCACCGTAGATCACGATGATTTTGTTACCGATTAAACCATCTGAACTAATGGTGGCTTTAGAATCCTTTCGGATAAACTCAGCTACTGATTTTTCCACATTCATCTCAATCTCCACCTGAGAATCTCCGTAGAAATTGATTTTGCGGACTGTTCCAATCTTCACCCCCGAAAACCAGATATTATTTCCAGTCTGAAGACCTCCGATATCATCAAAAACAGCCTTCAGATGAATTGCTTTAACAAATTTCTTTTGCTGGCCACCCAATGTCAATACACCGGCTACCAATATGGCGATCCCCAAAAAGACAAAAATGCCTACAATGACTGATCTCTTGTTTTCACCTCTCATGATTCTATAAAATTATAATCGTAGAATGATTTCACTCGTTGGTCGTCTGCATCAGCAAACACTTCATTGAAAGTACCTACAGCCTTAAACTGACCGTCCAATAATACGGCCATTCTATCACCGGTTACTTTAGCACAGGTCAAATCGTGCGTAATGACAATGGATGTGGTTTTAAATTGTTCTCTAACCTCATTGATCAGATTATTGATATCCATACAGGTAATAGGATCCAAGCCTGCCGTAGGCTCATCATAAAGCATGATTTCTGGATCCAATATCAGAGTACGTGCCACTCCAATCCGCTTCTTTTGACCTCCGGACAACTCTGAAGGCATTTGATTGATTGTCTGCGGCAATCCTACAGAATCCAACAAACCCTCAATTTTCTTTTGTATTTCCCCTTTGGTGAGGTTTTTGACATTTCTAACCAAAGGAAACTCTAGGTTTTCCTTCACGGTCATACTGTCGTACAAGGCCGAATTTTGAAAAGAAAAGCCAATTTTCAGCCTTAATTCATTTAACTGCTTGGAGTTTAATCGGGAAACCTCTTTGCCAAATACATGCATAGTACCTGCATCCTGCTTGAGCAAGCCTACCATGATTTTGATCAAAACAGATTTTCCGGAGCCTGATTTACCCAAAACCACCAAGTTTTCTTCCTTGAATAGGTCCAAGTCAACTCCCTGAAGTACTTTCAGATCTCCAAAAGACTTTTTTAACCCTCTTATTTCAACAACTTTTTCTGCCATGATTACATTCCTCTAATTGCGTTGACGACTTGGAGAACCAATAGCTCTTCAATAAAGATCAGGAACATAGAGATAACCACCGCTGAGTTCGCAGCCCTACCCACACCTTCTGTTCCTTTCGATGAATTGTAACCTTTGTAGCATCCCACTATCCCAATGGTAAATCCAAAGAGTAGTGATTTGAGAACAGAGGACCAGATATCCAAGAATGAAATGGATTCAAATACCTGAACAAAGAAGGTAGAAAGGCTAACCAATTCGTTGGAATTTACATTCAGAAATGACCCCATCAAAGCCACAAAATCTGTGTACATGACAAGTATAGGAATCATGAATGTAGTCGCTAATACCCTTGTGACAACCAAAAATTTGAAAGGGTTGGTTGCAGAAACTTCCATCGCATCTATCTGCTCGGTTACTTTCATGGAACCAATCTCAGCACCAATACTGGAACCAACTTTACCCGCAGCAATCAAAGCTGTAACTAAAGGTCCCATCGCTCTCACCACTGCGATGGAAATCAAGGAAGGCAACCAGGAAGAAGCTCCAAATTCTGACAGAGATGGACGGGATTGGTTAGTAAAAACAATCCCAACTATAAATCCAGTCAAGGAGATCAAAGGCAAAGATTCCACGCCAATTCTGTAACATTGGTGGACTACCTCTTTGAATTCATAGGGTGGCAAAAACACCTCCTGAAAAAATCGTCTAACGAAATTCCAGGCGTCTGCCAGACCCGTAAAAAACTTATCTATTTTCTTCGAAAGCAAAGGCTTTCTTTCATCTGATTTTTCAGCCATAATTTCTCTTCGAATGCCCGAAATTAGTCAAAATATTCCAAAGGGATTTCTTCTAACTTTTTCTTCTCCATTTAGTAGGTTTGAAAGGTAATTTACGGTGATGTAAATGGGTTCAGATTTTGGATATAAAAAATCATAACCCGAAGGGAAATTTGGCTTGAAAATTATCAAATCAAACTCGCGATTTTTTCCCAATCTTCCTTCTCCAAAGGTTTCTCCAAAAGCTGTTTTACCTGGGGAAAATTCTTCGCTTTTTTCTTGTCATCGGGGGAGGCGTGGCCGGTGATAAACACAATTGGCGCATCGGAAATTTTCATGAAATCTTCCACCAAATCCCATCCGGATTCCCCCTCCAGATTCAGATCAGAAAGGATCAAATCTGCCTTGTTTTCCTGAAGCCAGATTTTCAATTTTTCAGGCTCGTGAAAGAATTCCGTACTACTCCCGGGGATATGTATTTTTAAAAGTTTTTTCATCAGCATGTGCTGAATCAAATCGTCGTCTAAATAAATAATTGATGCCATGAATAATTTTTACTTTCTAAATCTAAGCTTGCCATGTCGTGGACTCCAAGAACCAAAATCAATTCCTAAAATTATAGCTAATTCATCAAAAAACGTTAACAATTGATGTTTTCATATTTTTAGTCAAATCTAAATAGTTTAGACTAACTTAATTTTGTTTGGGCTAAATATCCTATATTTAATTATAAATCAATTATTTAATTGCTTAAATAATAAGCAAAGGTTTAATTAATTTTTTGTGATAAGATATCCAGAATCTTTTCTATCCGTAATACACTACTCAAGGATCGAGCCAGCTATATTTTTGACCTATGGATCAATAAATAGCCTTTTAATACTTATTTTGGGCCATTGATTTTCAATTCAACTGTATGACATCAACCCCTCCTAAGCCAAGAAAACGGAATCAGTTTATCCGATTCTTGCTCTACTTGAAAGATCGATTTGATCTACATGAAGGGAAAGAAGACGAGCTAGAAACCATCGAGTATGTTCGCAAAAATGTCGACTTCAAAGGAGCCAATTTATGGATTCTAATCTTCGCCATTTTCGTGGCCTCTGTAGGTCTGAATGTCAACTCTACCGCGGTCATCATTGGAGCCATGTTGATCTCTCCTTTGATGGGTCCGATCATGGGTATTGGGATGGCAGCGGGCATCAATGATTTTGAACTTTTGAAACGCTCTTTGAGAAATCTCGGAGTAGCAGTTTTTATCTCCATTTTAACTTCCACTATTTACTTTTACTTCTCCCCTCTTGATGGTCCTCAGTCCGAACTTTTGGCTCGTACCGAACCCACAGTTTGGGATGTGTTGATCGCTCTGTTTGGAGGTCTCGCCGGAATTGTGGCAGGCTCCAGAAAAGAGAAGAGTAATGCGATTCCAGGGGTGGCAATTGCTACCGCTTTGATGCCTCCTTTGTGTACTGCCGGCTATGGTTTAGCGACCTTCAATTTCTATTATTTCTTCGGAGCATTTTACCTCTTTTTTATCAACTCAGTTTTCATCAGCCTTTCAACTTATCTGATCGTTCGATTTATGAAATACCCCAAGAAAGAATTCTTGGATCATAAAAAAGAGAAGCAGGTTCAGACCTATATCACCATCTTTACCATCATCACCATAGTACCTTCTATTTACTTGGCTTATGGCATTGTGCTTCGTTCGATTTGGGAAGAGCAAGCTAAGAGGTATGTTAAAATTGAAATGGTTTTTCCGAGGACTCAGATATTGAATTCGGACTTTGATTACTCCACAGAGCCAAGAAGAATTCAGGTAAATCTGATTGGAGAGGAACTGGACTCTGACCTGATAGAGATCACCAAGGAAAAAGCTAAAGAGTATGGTTTGGATCAGACGGAAGTGGTCATCCATCAAAGTGGAAATGGAGGAACAGACCTCAACGTACTTCGATCAGATATCCTTAAAGATCTTTACGAGCGAAATGAACAAGTCATCCAAGACAAGGACCAGCGTATCGCTATTCTGGAAAATGAAGTTGCCAATTATGCGCAGGTAAGAGCACTCGGAGGAGAAATTGCCCAAGAGGCAAAAATCAATCATCCGAATTTACGTAAATTCACTTTGAACCGATCCTTAGTAACAGATCTGGAAAAAAAGAAAGCCGACACGCTGTTGGTGGCCTATGCAGAATTTGTCCCCAAAGTTCAAAGAGCCGAAAGGGATAAATTTATCGAATGGCTAAAGCTCAGGACCAAGTCAGATACAGTTGCTTTGATTCTATATTAAGAAAACTCACTATGAAAAATATCATCATCACCTTGGCTCTTTTATTTGGTATTAGCGGATTGAGTCAGGCTCAGGAGAAATTTGATCAGGAGCTGGCAGACAAAGTAGGAGCTGATCCCTATGGTATGAAGAAATATGTCATCGCTTTCCTATATCGGGGAGATCGGGTCAATGAATATAGCGCTGAAGAAAGAGCTGAGCTGCAAAAAGGACACATGGCCAATATTTCAAGGTTGGCTGAAGAAGGCAAAATGGTTTTAGCAGGCCCATTCTTCGGAAATGAGGATTTGAGAGGGCTCTTCTTTTTTGATGTGCAGAGTATAGAAGAGGCACAGGCATTAACGGAATCCGACCCTTCTATCAAGGCTGGTGTACTGAAAATGGAACTGAAAGAATGGTATGGCTCTGCTGCCTTACCTTTACTTTTTGACCTGCATTCAAAAATCGCAAAAGAAGATATCTAGCATACTTTAACCCGGATTATGCATTAGAATCTGTAGTGAGAGGTCAAATCGCAATAAAATCAATCCGCCTGAGGCGGAGAATGAAGCATAGCACCGCTACGGTGATTGAGCTAAATACAGCAAAGCGATTGATTTTGAAGCGGTTTGGACTCGTAATAAGAAGTCTACTGCATATTTCGAGTTTAAGGACTATTTGAATAGAAAACCTGGCTTCGAATTCAAAATAGCGAGAAGGATAACTTATTTGTCAACAATTCCAAAGCTCGAATCGCCTTAACAGAGTTTCCCTTTTCGTTCAATTCAGGACTCCAGACTGCAATACTGAACTTATGGGGCATCACGGCAGCTACTCCACCTCCTACCCCACTCTTTCCAGGTAATCCCACTCTGTAGGCAAACTCTCCTGCCTCATCATAGAATCCACAGGTCAACATGATCGCATTGACTCTTCGGGCATGACTCTCGGTCAAAATTTCCTTGTTGGCAAAAATGGAATATCCATCATTAGCTAAAAACGAGAAAGATTTGGCTAAGTCAACACAATTCATTTCCATAGCGCAGTGGGAAAAATAAACGTCCAATACTTCATCAATCGAATTATCAAAGTTTTTGTAGGATTTGAGAAAGTAGGCAAGAGCGGTATTTCTTGCGGCATGATTCTTTTCAGATTTCATGACAGCCTGATTGATCTCAACACAGTTTTCACCTGCCAATTCATTGATGAAATCAGATATCTGCGAGACAGGCTTTTCAAATTTACTGCAAAGCGCATCCGTGATTACCAAAGCACCTGCATTTATAAAGGGATTTCGAGGGATACCCTTTTCATATTCCAGCTGAGCAATGGAGTTGAATGGGTTACCGCTAGGTTCCACATTAACTCGAGACCAAAGCTGCGTATCAAATTTTGGGAAAACCATGGTTAAGGTATGCACCTTACTGATACTTTGAATTGAAAAAGGCATCTGAAAATCACCCACACCATATACATTCCCTTTGAGGTCTACTAAGGCAATCCCAAATTGATGGGGATCCACAGTGGCCAGCTCCGGGATATAATTCGCAACTTTTCCTCTGAGATTCTCTTCCTGTACTTCTTGATAAACTTCTTCTATGAGTTCTTGGTAATCCATTTGATGAAAATAGTTTAAAATGAAAAAGGTGACTAGTATGTTATTGAAATTCCAGGTTAAAAGTTCACCAAGAATATTTTTTTAACCCAAACCCCTTGGTCTCTTATCTAGTTTAGAACTTCTAATCTCTTGATTCTAGTATCTATTTCCACTCTTCTGACCGCTAGCTTCTCGCTTCTAAACTCTAGCCTCACGCTTCTAATATCTCACTTCTCCCCTCTATTCTCTCCCATCTCATTTAACTTCATCCACTCATAACCTTGATCCCATTATTTTTCCCTACCTTTGCGGCTTGAAAAACGCAGATCATGCAGAATATCAGAAATATCGCGATTATCGCACACGTTGACCACGGGAAAACTACCCTCGTGGACAAAATCATCCATGCTTCCAAAATCTTCAGAGAGAATCAGCAGTTTGACGACTTGATTCTAGACAACAATGATTTGGAGCGTGAAAGAGGTATTACCATTCTTTCCAAAAACGTATCCGTACGATACAAAGACACCAAAATCAATATCATTGACACTCCTGGTCACGCCGACTTTGGAGGAGAGGTAGAACGAGTTTTGAAAATGGCTGACGGAGTAATCCTATTGGTGGATGCTTTCGAAGGACCTATGCCTCAAACCCGATTTGTATTGGGTAAAGCACTATCTCTAGGACTAACTCCTATTGTAGTGGTCAATAAGGTGGATAAGGAAAACTGTAGACCAGATGAGGTGCATGAAGCCGTATTTGAGTTGATGTTCAACTTGGACGCTACAGAAGAGCAATTGGAATTCCATACTTTATATGGTTCTGCCAAGCAAAACTGGATGGGACCGGATTGGAAAAACCCAACTGATTCAATCCTTCCTTTGTTGGATGCTATTTTGGAACATATCCCAGCACCTAAAATTGATGAAGGAACACTTCAAATGCAGATTACCTCTTTGGATTACTCCAACTTCGTAGGCCGTATCGCCATCGGTAGAGTAAAAAGAGGCACTGTTTCCGAAAACCAGCAGATTGCACTTTGCAAGGCTGATGGAAGCATTAAGAAAATGCGTGTTAAGGAACTTCATACTTTCGAAGGACTTGGTAAAAATAAAGTTCAAACCGTTCAGGCAGGTGATATCTGTGCTATTACAGGTTTGGAAGACTTCGAAATTGGAGATACAGTAGCTGACGTAGAGAATCCGGAACCACTTCCAAGAATCTCTATCGATGAGCCTACTATGAATATGCTCTTTACAATCAATAACTCTCCATTCTTTGGAAAAGAAGGAAAATTTGTGACTTCCCGTCACTTGAGAGATCGTTTAATGAAGGAAACAGAGAAAAACCTGGCCCTACGCGTTGAGCCAACTGATTCTGAAGATAGATTCCTAGTCTATGGACGTGGTATCCTTCACTTGTCAGTGTTGATCGAAACTATGAGAAGAGAGGGTTATGAATTGCAGGTAGGACAGCCTCAGGTTATTTTCAAAGAAATCGATGGAGAACAATGCGAACCAATCGAAACATTGGTTGTAGATGTACCACAGGAGAGTTCGGGTAAGGTAATCGAATTGGCTACTCAAAGAAAAGGTGAATTATTGATCATGGAGCCAAAAGGCGACTTGCAGCACCTGGAATTCAAAATCCCATCCAGAGGTTTGATTGGCTTGAGAAATAACGTTTTGACAGCTACTCAGGGTGAAGCGATCATGAATCACCGATTCTCAGCTTACGAGCCTTTTAAAGGCACAATCCCTGGAAGAATCAACGGTTCTTTGATTTCTATGGAAGGTGGTCAGTGTACTGCCTATGCTATTGATAAATTGCAGGATAGAGGTGTATTCTTTATCGAGCCTGGAGATGAGCTTTACACTGGACAGGTAATTGGTGAGCATTCCAGAGACAATGACTTGGTGGTAAATGTGCAGAAAGGCAAAAAACTAACCAACATGCGTGCTTCCGGTTCTGATGACAATGTGAGAATTGCTCCTCCAAAAAGATTCTCTTTGGAAGAAGCTATGGAATACATCCAAAAAGATGAATACTTGGAAATCACTCCAAAGAATATCCGAATGAGAAAAATCTATTTGGATGAAAACGAGCGAAACAGAATGGCTAAAAAAGAAGCCTAAAGTTAGAAGCTAGACTTTAAGAGTTTAGACCTAAGACCTCGGTAATCCCGGGGTCTTTTTATTTCCAGTGATTCCTTTCACTACTTTATTCCAATCTACAATCACTGTTAGCCAATAAGATAATCTTTCAATCCAGAAGTTTTCCGCCTCGCAATCAATTTTTTACAAAATTCTCACACAAGAATTAAACTTTTAGAGCATCCTAATCGTGTATTCTTTAAATTTCAATTTTAATTACTATGCGCTATCTATCACTAGTTTTCCTAGCTTTTTTTACAATTAGTAAAGGAATATCACAATCTAAGAATGATATTATCTACCTCAGCGATGGAACCAAAGAGGTCAATGTCAAAGAAATCGGACAGTCAAATATTAAATACACGCACCCTGGAGAAGAGGTAATCTACACCATCAATAAATTTTTGGTTACTAAAGTTGAATTTGAAAGTGGAAGAGTAGAAAAATTCAACTCCCCCCTTAAACCGATAAAAAATATTTTGGATGTGGAGAATGTGTATATCACATTCAACCCGGACGAAATGCTAGGACTTCATAATTTGGGAAGTCTCTTTTCAAAAGCAACAGGAGTAACCACTCTTTCCAGCATCAACAATGTCAATAATCGGGCATTGACCAAATTGAAATACGAAGCTGCCATGCTAGGTGCCAATGCAATCTATATAGGCAATCAATATCAAAGGGGAAATCAATATGGAAATGAGTACGCTCCAGGGAATAGTACCCAAACCTCCTATTCCGGAATGGCTTTTTCTAATGAAAGTTTGGATTTGGATGAAATAGAGCAAGTTTTGATCAATCAAAAGATAACTCCTTTTCAAAAAATTACCTTAAAAAGAAATGGATGGTCTCCAAATGTAAGCACTATCTCTGTTATTAATGAAAAGGGTCTGAGAGAATTCGTCAACATAGATAAAATCACTCGGGAAGAAGATGGAATCTATGTTACTATCCGGGATTTGAGAACAAAATCAAACCAGCTGAAAGTTGTAAAATATGACGACAACTCCATAGTTCTCATGGAAAGAGACGGAAATGGAATCACTAATTACCAAATGCTTACCGAAAATCATCAGTTTGTAAAAAATAGAATAAACTAAGATTCTCTACTTTGGAGTAAATAAGGGTTGCACACTTGAAAGCAACCCTTATTTTTTTCACCAAAGATGATGTACCTCTTTTTTGATAAACTCCTCGTATACCTCCTCCACTACTTTCATCTGATGGGTACTTAATGGTTTAGCCTGACCTGCTTCTAAGTTTTGAATCACTTGCTCCATTTTACTGGCACCAGGGATAACTGTACTCACCTCCCCAAACATCAAAACCCATTGCAAGGCAGCTTTAGCCAGGTTTTCCCCAAATACCTCTTTCAGTTTTTCCACCGCTGGAAAAGCTACCTCCAAAGGAACCCCTGAAAAAGTCTCTCCTTTATCAAAGGCTTTTCCCTCTCTATTAAAATGCCTGTGATCATCTTTTGAAAAACTGGTTTCCTGACTGATTTTTCCAGTAAGTAGGCCACTGGCTAAAGGAACCCTGACTATCACTCCTACTTCATTAACTCGGGCATGTTTGAAAAAGACTTCAGAGGGTCTTTGACGAAACATGTTGAAAATAATCTGAACAGTAGATACAATATCATACTTCATTGCGGTCATGGCTTCATTGATTTTTTCCACGCTCACTCCCATAGCCGCTATTTTACCTTCCTTTTTCAAATCTTCAAAAAGACCGAAAATCTCATCTCGATGATAAACCTGACTGGGAGGGCAATGCAGTTGGATAAGATCCAAACGCTCCAGTCCTGTATTACTCAAGCTGTCTTCCACAAATTTTCTGAGCCTTTCTGGAGTATAGCCCTCATTAGCATGAGGCTGAATTCTCCTGCCGCACTTAGTGGCGACATATATTTTTTCAGATCGCTCCCGAACCACTTTACCTACTGCCGCCTCGCTGAGACCACCATCATAAACATCTGCAGTATCTACAAAATTGATCCCTCGATCGAATGCCGTATGCAGTATTTGCTCTGCAATTTTAGGATCAAAAGGACCTCCCCATCCTCCTCCAACTTGCCATGTTCCCAAACTTATTTCTGATACTTCCCAACCGGTTTTTCCAAGTTTTCTGAAATTCATAAAAGTAAATAGCTATGTGTTAGGTGATCAAACTAGAGTACTAAATTATCAAAATTTACTTAAATGAGGGATAAGAAAAAAGGTTCAATCGAGGTTTTGTACCCCTAAAAGAATCCTCTGCTCTAGATCAATTTGCTAAGGACTTCTCCAGTCTAGATTTTATAAATCCTTATATTTAGCTCGCTTTACTTATTTCTCACATGAAATCGAGCACGACGCAAGCGACACACACTGGAATGATTGTAAATTGTGCGACCTGCCTGCCGCAGGCAGGGATTCCATCTGACCACTGAAAAACAAATTATAAACAGATGAAATCTAGAAGAACCTTTCTCAAACATCTCAGCGTAGCAAGTGCTGCTGCTGTCTTACCTATTCAAACAATCGCAAAAGAAATGGCAAAACAACCCATGATTCACCAAGTTTATTTTTGGCTACATGACACAGCCAATACAGAGGAATTTTTAACCCAAGCTGTTCCTATGTTGGGAAGATGCAAGACCGTCGGAAAATTCATAGCCGGTACGCCTGCTGATACTGAGAAAAGAGATGTGGTTGATCATTCCTGGCAGGTTTCCTGCACTCTGTTTTTTGATAGTTTGGAGGATCAATTGGTTTACCAAAAAGACCCATTACACCTAGAGTTTATTGAAAAATACTCTTCTATGTGGAGCACTGTAAAAGTTTATGACATAGCAATTTAAACATCCATTTTCTTTATTTTACCGTACTTAATTCAAGACTTGTCAATTTATCCTGAAGAATTAGATCTCAGCCAAAGAATTTAAAGTTTAAAGGCTACACAAAAATCAGCATACTAAGACAGTTCTGACTTTATTATTGCCATTCTAAATAAGTAACTATGAAAAATGTGAAGTGGATTTTTGCTCTGCTTGTGTTGGGATTTTGGGCCTGTGAGCCTAAGGATGATCCCAATCCCAGTCCCCAGGCAGATGCAGTGCGAGGGGCTATATTTGAAACCATGAAGGAATGGTATTATTGGAACCAAGAACTTCCGGGAACTGTAAACACTTTAGATTTCTCCAGCAATGAAGAATTTCTGGATGCTCTCCTATTTAAACCTTTAGACAGATTTTCCTACCTAACTACCCAAGAAGCTTTCAATAATGCCTTTGTCGGAAGAAATGCGGGGCATGGCTTTGGTTTTGCTTTCGACGCAGAAGAAAGGCTATATCTTACATTTGTATTTAATGAGGCACCAGCAGGAAAGGACGGTTGGAAAAGAGGTTGGGAAATCCTTGAAATCAATGGGAAGCCTTTGGTGGATTACAAGACATCTAGTGGTGGATATGATTTTAAATTAGGTCCTCCTGACCCCGGAATCTCCAACACATTCAAGTTCAGACTGCCTGACGGAACCACCACAACGCGAACCAATGTCAAGGCAGAATACCAGTCCAACTCTGTATTGTTTCAAAATGTATATGATGTAGATGCTAAGAAGGTTGGCTATTGGGTTTATCAGAGTTTCAAGGCCACATCAGGCTTAACACCTACCCGAAGTCAAGAGGTAGAAAACTCCATGAATTTCTTTATGGAGCAAAACATCAATGAATTAATTATCGACTTAAGGTATAATGGGGGAGGTTCGGTAGCTGTTGCAGAGCAGATCAATAATTACTTGATCCAGGCATCCAATAGCAACAAGTTGATGTATACCAACAAGTTAAACAGCCTGAAAAGTAGTCTGAACGATTCTGAAAACTTCTCTAAAAAAGGAAATCTAGCTTTAAACCGAATAATCTTTATCACCAGTAGAGGTTCTGCTTCAGCTTCTGAATTAGTTATTAATTCATTAAATCCCTATATGGAATTGATACTTATTGGCGATAATACTTTCGGTAAGCCTGTAGGTTCATTTCCACTTTCCCGATTCAACAGAACCCTAGCGGAGAACAACGTTGAACTTGTCCCAATCACCTTTGCGACTGCCAACTCAGAGGGGAAAGCAGATTATTTTGACGGATTTCCAGCTAATTTCTCTGTGGGAGATAGCCCGCAGGTTCCTTGGGGAGACACCAAAGACTTAAGATTAGCGGCAGCGCTGCAATATATTCAGAATGGTACTGTCAGCGGAAGAATGATAAATACATTCTATAGACCAAGTTGGGAAATGATAGATGCCTTCAAAGGCCTTCAACAGGAGTTTCCCGCTTATTAAATAAACTCATTGAAATGCCCACGAGGAAAAATCTCACACAACTTGTCCCGTCCGCCGCGGCGGATAGGGAGGGGATGATTATCCTGGGTATTCCATCTGACATATAAAAAACAAATTATAAACAGATGAAAAGAAAGGCTTCTTGGTAATCGGGAAGCCTTTTTTATTTTTACTTTTCAATTGAACAAACAACCTGTGAAATGCCCATGAGAATAAATCTCAAACAACTTGTCCCGTCCGCCGCGGCGGATAGGGAGGGGGATGCCCCGATAAATCGGGGTAGGGCATTCCATCTGACCTCTAAAAAGCAAATTATAATCAGATGAAATCGAGCACGAGGGAAAACCTCACACACAGGCATGATTATAAGTGGTGCGAGATTCCATCTGACCACTGAAAAACAATTTATAAACAGATGAAAAGACTTGCAATCCTTGCTTCCGGTAGCGGCTCCAATGCTGAAAAAATCATGGAGCATTTTCAAAAATCTACCAAAGGAAAGGTAGTGCTTATTGCGTCAAACAAATCAGATGCTTTTGTATTGGAAAGAGCGAAGAAGTTTGATATCCTTTCATTTACCTTTTCCAAAAAAGAAATGGAAGCGGGGGTGCTTTTAAAAAAGCTACAGGAAGAAAGAATCGATTGGGTCATTTTAGCAGGCTTTTTATTGAAAATCCCGGATGAATTGATTCGAGCTTTCCCTGAAAAGATGGTCAATATTCATCCTGCCCTACTTCCAAAATATGGGGGAAAGGGAATGTACGGTATGCATGTCCATGAAGCAGTGAAGGCTAACGGTGACCAGCAGACAGGAATTACTATTCACTTGGTCAATGAGCACTACGACGAAGGAAAAATCATTTTTCAGGCAGCAACCCCAGTCTCTAAAGAGGATAGCCCGGAAACTATCGCTCAGAAAGTTCATGCCTTAGAACATCGATATTTCCCAGAGGTGATTGAAAGTTTGCTGTAGATTCTATCTTTTTTCAAAAAAACTACTTTTCCCTCAAAATTTATCATTTAAGAAGGAATGTAAACCAACTTCAAATTCAAGGTATATCATTTTTTTGGGTTGTAACCCTTAAGCTTTATTCTATATAATTAATTCATTTTCAGTAGTTTATTTCAAAATTTTACACTACTTTTTCCAATAATAGCAAGACTCAACTAACTACTCTAGCTATCAGTACTTTTACTTAAAAAAAATAACAAAACCACAAATCCCCAACCTGGATTCAATCATGAAATCATTCATCACAAACACCCAGCTTCCCCTATTTCTTGGATTACTTTTATTAGGGTTTTCATGTCAAACTCCTAAGCAAGAAATAAGTACAAATCTTCAAGAAACAGTTTCCGCAGACTCTCTTATCCAGGTTTGGAACAAGGCCTGGAACTCCAAAGATTCTACGGCTATTTCGGATTTCTTTAACGAACAAAGTGTAGTGATTTTTTCAACCAATTATATCATGACAGGAAAAGACTCCATTATGTTTAAATGGGTAAAAAATAATCTCCCCAATGTATCCAATCTCCAAACATTTAAAATTTCTTCGGGCAATGGTCAAAATTTAGCATATTACTCGGGGACTTATTCACTGGATATTGTTAAAAATGATTCATTATTAGGTACAGACAAAGGAATATTCACGACTGTTTGGAAATTGCAAAAT
Source organism: Algoriphagus sp. UBA3586 (assembly GCF_002376385.1). Classification (NCBI taxonomy): domain Bacteria; kingdom Pseudomonadati; phylum Bacteroidota; class Cytophagia; order Cytophagales; family Cyclobacteriaceae; genus Algoriphagus; species Algoriphagus sp. UBA3586. Next base: position 19,241 of record NZ_DFMT01000002.1, read on the forward strand.
GACCAAAACTGGAAAATTGAAAACATGATATTCGGAGAATATCAAGAAGAGGAATAAGAACTTTTCATCCCCGAAGGACTGATAAAAGAGGCGGTCTCATAAATAGCTCTACTGTAAGCCTGAGCGGAGGCGAAGGCCATTTCTATCGTTTTGGCCTACATTTCGACTTCGCTCAATGTGACAAATTGCACTTTTGAGACAGCTCCTTTTCTTATCACCCTTTTCTCAGAGTCTTTACCCATTTTTTCCTACCTTTGCAGCTTCATTGAAATTCATCCCAACCCATTCCAAAAATGGCTGTCAAAAAAATTCAATCTGCCCTTATATCAGTCTTTTATAAAGACAATCTCGAACCTATTATTGCCCTATTGAAAAAACACGGAGTAACAATTTACTCCACCGGTGGCACCCAGAAATTCATCGAAAATCAAGGAGCTGAAGTTATTCCCGTAGAAGAGCTAACCTCCTACCCTTCTATCTTTGGAGGAAGAGTGAAAACCCTTCACCCAAAAGTATTTGGAGGTATTCTTTACAGAAGAGAAAATGAAGGAGACCTTTCACAGGCAGCCGAATTCGAAATTCCCGCTATTGACTTGGTGATTGTGGACTTGTATCCTTTTGAGGAAACAGTAGCTTCTGGTGCTTTCGAGGCAGATATCATTGAAAAAATCGACATTGGTGGTATTTCTTTGATTCGTGCAGCTGCCAAAAACTTCAAAGATGTCACTATCATAGCCTCAAAGAATCAATATGCTGAATTAGAGGCAAAATTGACTGAGCAAGACGGTGGAACTACCTTGGAAGATAGAAGATATTTTGCTGCTCAGGCATTTCAGGTTTCATCCAATTATGACACCCATATTTTCAACTACTTCAACCAAAGCGAAAATATCCCGGCTTTGAAAGTATCTGAAAGCAAAGCCAAAGCTCTTAGATATGGTGAAAACCCGCATCAGGCTGCTCATTTCTATGGCGACTTGGAGCAACTTTTTGACCAATTAAACGGTAAAGAGCTTTCCTATAATAATCTAGTAGATGTAGACGCTGCAGTAAACCTTATCGCTGAGTTTCCTGATCAAACTGCCTTCGCAATCTTAAAACATACCAATGCATGTGGCTGTGCTACCGCCTCCACAGTAAAAGAAGCCTATCAGAAAGCATTTGCTGCTGATACTCTTTCTGCCTTTGGAGGAGTTTTGGTAACCAACCAGACTGTAGACAAGGCTGCGGCTGAAGAAATGCATTCTTTGTTTTTCGAAGTATTGATTGCACCAGAATTTACGGAGGAAGCTTTGGAAATTTTGAAGGGCAAGAAAAACAGAATCCTACTTCGCCAAAAGATGGCTTTGCCTGGCACCAAAATGATCAAAACCTTGCTTAATGGAGTAATCGAGCAAGACAAGGATTTGGCAACAGAAAGCAAAGCTGATTTTAAAGTAGCCACTCAAAAAGCTCCATCTGAAAAGGAAATGGATGCTTTGGTCTTTGCTGCGAAAGTTTGTAAGCACACCAAATCCAATACCATCGTGTTGAGCAATGATAATCAGCTCTTTGCTTCCGGTGTAGGTCAAACTTCCCGAGTAGACGCTTTGAAGCAAGCCATTATTAAAGCCAATGAATTTGGTTTTGACTTGAAAGGTGCTGTGATGGCCTCTGATGCTTTCTTCCCATTCCCTGATTGTGTGGAAATCGCACACGAAGCAGGAATCACGGCAGTTGTTCAACCTGGGGGATCTATCAAAGACCAAGACAGCATTGCCTTCTGCGATGCCCACGGCATGAGCATGGTGATGACTGGAGTCAGACACTTTAAGCACTAATAGGTTGACCTATGAGGTTTTGAAAACCTCGAAGGTCTTCTTTCAATATTTCAAAGACCTCCGGTTCAATTGGATTCGGAGGTTTTTTTGTTGGTAAAATTGACCCAGAAACTAAACTAGAAATTCAAATAAATAGATTAAATTGAACTATGGGTAAGTATGAAAAACTTATAGCCAAAATCCTTTCAGGAAGTTCAGACGCTAACATTACTTTTACAGAATTAAGGAAGTTGATTTTAATTTTTGGTTTTTCAGAAAGAATTAGAGGCAGTCACTATATATTTAGCAAAGAAGGTGTTGAAGAGATCCTGAATCTTCAAGAAAAAAATAGTAAGGCAAAACCTTATCAGGTAAAACAAGTAAGATTAATTATATTGAAATATCAATTAAGTGTAAAAAAAAGTGAAGACTGATCTACGATACGAAATTATTATTTACTGGAGCGAAGCTGACGAAGCATTCATTGCAGAAGTTCCAGAACTTGCTGGCTGTGCTGCCGATGGGGCTAGTTATTTAGAAGCTCTTCAAAATGTTGAAATTGTAATTCAAGAATGGATTGAAACAGCAGAAGAATTGGGTAGGGAAATCCCAAAGCCTAAAGGTAAATTGATGTTTGCCTAAAAGCTGTATCAAGATTTTAGTACCTAATTCCAAAACCTCCAACTCGAATCGAATTGGAGGTTTTTCATTTTTTGATTAAAAAAACTGGTTTATCCAGCCACATTGAATTTCAAAGAAACAATTTCAGTCAAGTCGCCGTTTTTTTTAACTAATTTCTATTAACTTTATTATTATCAAATTATCAGGAACTTAGGATGAAATTTCAATTGCTAATTCTTCTATTTTTACTTGTGTTTTGTTCCTGTTCAATCATAGAGGAAGATGGCCAGCAAGACCTCTTAGAAACTCTTCCCGAGATCTCTGTTGCCCAACTCCAAAGATTAGCTTTCGATTTCAATAATAAACCAAGCCGCATTCATAGATATCAATTAAATAGTCTTTATTCCATACATGACAAATATTACGATGCTTTAGGCAGAGATTTATTTGATATATACCTAAATAATCCAAGCTATGACACCTCCAGCCTTGTGATTTATTCCTACAAAAATAATCTTTTAGTCAAAAAAGAGATATTCCCATTTGATGGAGAAAAATATGTTTTTGGAGAAGTGTTTACCTATCGCTATGACTCTTCAGAAAAATTACTTCAAGAAGATCGAGGCAGTATGATATATCTCAAATACGAATACAATGACAAGGATCAATTGGAAAAAATAATTTTCGGTCCGCAGATTTCTCACCAGGAAGGCTATCAATTCTATTATGATGATCAAAACCGGATCCAGCGCCAAGTGTGGATGGTTTTCACCCAACCAAATTCCCCCATTAGAGATTGGCACTATGTCTATGATCAGAATGCAAAACTAATAGCCAAATCCATCCCCACTTCTCCAGTTGGAGAATTGACTCCAATGTTTGAATATACTTACGATAACCAAGGTAGATTAATAAAGGAATTGGAAAGATATCCTGAATATGGGTTTCAAGAGCATTATTGGACTATTTACCACTATCGGGAGTAAAAAAATACTGACTCAATTTTGTAAAATTAGGTGATAAATTTGACCAATTTCATAAATCCAACTCGAAAAAAAAAGTCAAATGAAGATTTAAGTTCTAATTCCAAAGAGGAAATGAACCCAGATTCAAGTAATAATTGCATCACTAATAGTTTAAGGAAGGAAGCC